>JAMPFB010000016.1 GCA_023664735.1 Robinsoniella sp.
GCCCTCTCCCACGTCCGTCTCCCAAAGCCCCTATGCCGCATCCGTTTATCCATCTGTACTAGAAAAGGCTGAACTGTTACTTCCTGATGGCTTCCTTCCCAAAAGCAATATGGATAATTCCTGCAAAATATGCTATACTTTACAACATGCGGAATAAAACATAAACATTTTTTAAAAACAGATGTTCAGGAAGTACAGGATGGAAGTGCAGCTAAAGAATGGAAGAAAATAAAGTACGTATCAATAAATATATAGCGGAAGCAGGAGTGTGTTCCAGAAGGGAAGCGGATAAGCTTATTGCCAAAGGATTAGTGGCTATTAACGGAAAAACCGCATCCATGGGGGACAGGGCAGGCAGTAAGGATCAGGTAACTGTTTCTGGGAAGCCCATAGGAGATAAAAATAAGAAGGTTGTGCTTGCTTTTTATAAGCCTATTGGAATTACCTGTACGGAAAAGGATAGGTTTGCAGACAAGACAATTCTTGAGTATGTAAAATATCCAATCCGCATTACCTATGCGGGAAGGCTTGATAAGGATTCCGAAGGGCTGATTCTTTTAACAAATGATGGAGAGCTGATTCAGAAGCTTATGAAAGGCTCTGCAGGCCATGAAAAGGAATATGTGGTAAAAGTCAAAAAAGAGATTACTGACAGTTTTTTGGAGGAAATGGCAAAAGGAGTCTACTTAAAGGAGTTAGAGCGGACTACTAGACCATGTAACATTGAAAAAGTGGGAAAATATACTTTTCGTATCATACTGACACAAGGGTTGAATCGGCAGATACGAAGAATGTGCAAGGAATTGGGGAATGAAGCAATTTCCATAAAGAGAGTGCGGATTATGAATATCCAATTGGGGAAGCTTCCCTGTGGAAAATGGAGGCAGGTTAGCGGAAGCGAATTAGAGAAGCTTTATGAAGGAGTAGGGCTGCAGCCTGCTGCTTCTAATGAGGGATGAAACGATAAAATGAAAACGAGGGAATGGGTATGGAGCAGATAGCAAAAATGAAGGAATTGATAAGCAGACTGCAGGAAGCGGCAAAGGCTTATTATGCAGAGGACAGGGAAATCATGAGCAATTATGAATATGATGCCCTTTATGATGAGCTAGCAGCTTTAGAGAAGGAAACAGGAATGACCTTAGCGGGAAGTCCTACAGTAACGGTGGGATATGAAGCTGTAGAAGAGCTTCCGAAGGAACGCCATGAAAGCCCTATGCTATCTTTGGCAAAAACAAAGGAAAGGGAGGAATTAAAGGGCTGGCTGCAGGGAAAAGATGCAATTTTGTCATGGAAACTGGACGGTTTAACGATTGTTCTTACTTATGCTGCAGGAAAACTTGCAAAAGCAGTTACAAGAGGAAATGGCGAGATAGGGGAAGTGATTACCAACAATGCAAGAACTTTTACAAATCTGCCGTTGCAGATTCCTTTTCAGGGAGAGCTGGTCTTAAGGGGGGAGGCGGTAATTACTTATTCTGATTTTGAGAAAATCAACGAAGAAATTCCGGAAACAGAGGCAAAGTATAAAAATCCGAGAAATTTATGCAGCGGCTCTGTCAGACAATTGAATAATGAAATTACGGCAAAAAGAAAAGTAAGATTCATTGCTTTTTCTCTGGTAACCTGTAAGCCTGGACAAACGGAAGAAGGACTGCAGCCGGATTTTGAAAATTCCCGGGAAAAACAGTTTGAGTTTTTGGAAAAGCAGGGATTTGAGGTGGTGGAGTCAAAAAAAGTGAATGAAGATACTATTTTAGACTCTATAGAGTATTTTGCAAAGAAGATTGAAACTTATGATATACCATCAGATGGGTTAGTGCTTGCTTACTGTGATTTGGAATATGGAAAATCTTTGGGAAGAACCTCTAAATTCCCAAGGGATTCCATTGCGTTTAAATGGGCAGATGAAATTAGGGAAACGACTTTAAAGGAAATCGAATGGAGCCCAAGCCGTACGGGGCTTATCAATCCGGTAGCGATTTTTGAGCCAGTGGAGTTAGAAGGAACTACCGTAAGTCGTGCCAGCGTGCATAATATCAGTATTATGAAGGCGCTTGAGCTTGGGATTGGGGACAGGATTACTGTTTATAAGGCTAACATGATTATACCGCAAATTGCCGAGAATCTTACCAGAAGCGGTGTAAAAGATATCCCCCATACATGCCCGGCGTGCGGGGGAGAGACACATATTCAGAAAGTGAATGAAGTAGAGGTGCTGACCTGTACTAATGAGGAGTGTCAGGCTAAGAAAATCAAGTCTTTTACCCTGTTTGTAAGCAGGGACGCATTGAATATTGACGGGTTGTCCGAAGCTACTTTGGAAAAGTTTATTGGTAAAGGCTTTATTCACAATTTTTCGGATATTTTTCATTTAGAACGATATAAGGATGAAATTACCCAGATGGAAGGGTTTGGAGAGAAGTCCTATAAAAATCTGACAGAGAGTATTGAAAAAGCAAGAAATACCACACTGCCAAAGCTGATATATGGACTTGGCATTGCAGGAATCGGGCTGGCAAATGCCAAGGTAATCTGTAAGTATTATGATTATGACATAGAGGCAATGAAAAAAGCAGATAAGGAAGAATTAAGTGAAATTGATGGAATTGGAGAAGTGCTTGGAGAAGCCTTTTCCTCATACTTTGCCAAAGAGGAAAATCAAAAACAGCTTAAAGAGCTGTTAAAAGAATTAAAAATAGAAAAGCAGCCTGCAAATGAAGCAGAGCAGAAGCTTTCAGGAATGGTATTTGTTATTACAGGCTCTTTAGAGCAGTTTGCCAACCGGAATGAAATGAAGGAGCTGATTGAAGAAAGAGGAGGAAAAGTAACGGGAAGCGTTACGGGCAAGACTACTTATTTAATCAATAATGATATTTCTTCCAATTCCGGCAAGAATAAAAAGGCAAAGGAGCTGGAAATTCCTATTATATCCGAGGAGGATTTTTTGAAAATGTTGTAAAGATGTGATATAATGTGAAGCGGTGTCATCTGGACGAAGACAAAATTCGTAACAGTTCAGCCACAGGCGAAGAGCGGAGTTCCTACAGAGCATGTTTTCTACGTCGTCACGCTTTTGCTCTATAAAAACGCAACAGTGCTATAAGCTCGAAAATACCTCGCTAAGCGCTGACGTTTTTATAAGGACTCCTTAAGAAAACATGCTCTGTAGGAACCCCGCTCTTCGCCTGTGGCTCAAAATTCAGCAGACTAGCTAAGGAAGTGATTTTATATGCCTATTAAGACGCAAAGCGACTTACCGGTAAAGGAAATTTTGAAAAATGAAAATATATTTGTAATGGATGAATTTCGTGCTGTCCATCAGGATATTCGTCCCCTTCAGATTTGCATTTTGAATTTGATGCCTTTAAAGGAAGAAACGGAACTACAGCTCCTTAGAGCCTTGTCCAATACTCCTTTGCAGGTAGACGTAAGCTTTATGCATATGTCCTCCCACGTATCCCAGAATACATCCATGAACCATTTGAATAAATTTTACAAATCTTTTGAGGAGTTAAAGGATAATTCTTATGATGGACTGATTATTACAGGAGCGCCGGTAGAACAGATGGAGTTTGAGCAGGTGGATTACTGGGAAGAGCTGTGCAAGATTATGGATTGGAGTCAGAAAAATGTTACCTCCACCTTACATATCTGCTGGGGAGCTCAGGCAGCCTTGTACCATTATTATGGCTTGGAAAAAGAGCTGCTTCCCCAAAAACTGTTTGGTGTCTATGAGCATAAAGTAAGTAACCGGAAAATTCCTCTTGTAAGAGGCTTTGATGATTATTTTATGGCGCCCCACAGCCGCTATACTACTGTCAGTGCCAAGGCAATTCATGCCCAGCCAGAGCTAAAGGTATTGGCGGAGTCGGAGGAAGCAGGGGTATTCCTTGCCATAGCGGAAGAGGGAAAGAAGATTTTTGTTATGGGGCACCCGGAATATGACAGAGTTACTTTGCAGAATGAATATGAAAGGGATTTAAAGAAAGGACTTCCCATTCAGATGCCTAAAAATTATTTTCCAGAGAACAATCCTGCCAAGCGTCCACATTTGCAGTGGAGATCTCATAGCAATAACTTGTATTCTAACTGGTTGAATTATTACGTATATCAGGCTACGCCTTATGAGCTGTAGGGAAATATTGAATAAGAGGATGTGGGAACAGGCAGTTTTTGAGGAATATTGGTAAGCTTTTGAAAACGAACATTTTTTATGTGCAGTCTGCGTCCTCTTATCCACCATCTCTCAAAAAATCAAACCGAATTGTTAGGCTTTATTGAAATTGTGAAAAAATAATGGAATAGACTTTATTTAATGCTTGTGATACAATGCAGTTATCCTGAAATTCTATTATAAGGGGGGATAGTATGACAGATAGTGAAAAACTTGACTTAATTCTTGAAAAGGTAAGTAGCCTTGATGGAAAAGTGAATAATCTTGATGAAAAAGTCAACAGCCTTGAAACGGAGCTTCAAGAAATTAAGCAAAGAGTGATAAAAACAGAGTTGACTATTGAAAATGAAATTTGTATTACTATTCAACGTGTAGTGGAAGGACATCTTGACTTATCAAGAAAGCTGAATGAGTGCATAAGGCTTTCAAGTGACATAAAGGATAAGCAGGAAATGCAAGATATTTATACTAATACGTATAATAACAAATTAAGGGTATTGTAACTACAAGCGCACAAATAAAATGGGAAAAAAGTGTAAAGTCCTTTGAATTTGAGGACTTTGCACCTTTTTATTTTGTGAATTGCTGCTAAATGTAGTATTTTTTAATTGGGAAGGAAATTTGACTTATAAATTATAGCATTATATTATTTTGCTTTCCAATAACAGCTCAGCCTGATTTTTTGAGAAATAGTGGCTAAGAGGACGCAACAATAGAATGAGTGGATTTGTTTCGGTGTTTTGAGAGTGCTTTTTCTAAACAGCCTGAAAAAGGTTGTGAATGCCACATGGGTTTTCATATGGAACGGCACAGTTAAGAATAACATCCAAAATAATTTTCCGATGAGTTCCGAAAGGCTGTTAAGGAAAAGTGCCATCAAAAAACAATAGAATCATAGATGTAACCCATATTTTTCATTTTAGTTGAAAAAATTTCCATATACATGGTACAATATGAAAAAGTATTACATAGGAGGGATTTTTCAATGAAAAAAATGAAAAGAGCGCTTAGTATGTTGCTATTATCATCTATTCTTTTGACAAATCTTGATATTTCCGTTTCTGCAACTGAATTTGAAAATGGATATTCTCTTAGCGAAAATTCAGTTAGCGAAAACGAAAGTGAATCAAGCAGATTTGATGAAAATGCACATGGGGAGGTTTTGGTTGATGCGGTTGCTGGAGAGCCAAAATATAAAATTTATGAAGATGGGACGCTTTATATTTATGGCAAAGGAATCTGGGGAAACAAATACCGCTATGATAATATATCCAATGTCTATATGGAAGATACAATAACCGAAATTGGAAATGGTGCATTTTTTTCTTATAAAAACTTGACCGATATTAGGATTTCAGAAAGCCTAACAAAAATAGGGGATAACGCATTTTGTGAGTGCGTATTTACGAACATAAATATTCCAGATAAGGTTGAGAGCATTGGCGACCATGCATTTTATAAATGTGAAAATTTAAAAAATATTAATTTACCTGAAAGATTGACTGATTTAAAAGAAGGGGCATTTAGCGAGTGTATAAATTTGGAAAGAATAGAAATTCCAGAAGGGATAAGAACAATTGAAGAGTGTGTGTTTGACGGGTGTAATAGTTTAAAAAGTGTAAAATTGCCGTTGGCTTTGGAGACTATAGGAGAAAATGCGTTTAGGTTTTGCAAATTAGAAGATATAGAAATACCTGATAGCGTTACAAGTATTGATAGGTTGGCATTTAGAGGATGTGATAACTTGACAATATATTGTAACTATGGATCGTATACCCAACAATACGCAAAAGATAATAATATTAATTTTGAGTTGTTAGACCATGAACACGAATATGAAATAACTATAAATAAAAAAGAAAATTGTACGCAAAAAGGAATACTAATATATACTTGCAATTGTGGAAAGATATATTACGAAGAAATACCTGCAATTGGGCATAAAGAAGTAATAGACCAAGCGGTTGAGCCAACAGAAACACAAGAGGGAAAAACAGAAGGAAGTCATTGTTCTATTTGTGGGGAAATATTGAAAGCGCAAGAAATTGTTCCGGCGACTGGAAAAGAAGAAAAGCCAGACATAGTAGAAGATCCAGAGATACAAGTAGAAAATACTTTTAAAGGCTGCAAAGGAAGTCCCGTAAAGCTTTCCATATCATGTAGTGAAAGTGATAATTTTACTTTTGAATGTAAAGATAACTGTGGTATGATGAGTAATTATACTGGCTACTCATCTATACAAGCAGGAGGTTTTTCCTCATATTCAAAGAATTATGAGATGATTTTTTCGGAATCTGGGGAACACATAATTTCAGTTTATAAAAACGGAAATTTAATGGAAAATGATAAAATAATTATTTCAGAAGCACATGAATGGGATTCTGGAAAGTTGGAACAAAAAGAAACATGTACAGAAAATGGAAAAAAGAAATATACTTGCTTAAACTGCAAAAAAGAAAAGACAGATATTATTCCAGCAATCGGACACAAATATTCAAATTGGAAAATAGCAAAGAAACCTACAATATTTAAAAGTGGAAAGGAAGAAATTTCCTGTGATAATTGTGGAAAAGTTTTAATAGAAAGAAAAATAAAGAAATTAAAATCAAGTGTTAAAATTTCAAAAAATAAATTAAAACTTAAACAGGGAAAAACATATAAATTGAAAATTAAGAAGCAATCAAAAGGAGATAAAGTATTAAAATGGACTACTTCAAATAAAAAAGTTGTATCTGTTAATAAGAAAACAGGCAAAATTAAGGCATTGAAGAAAGGAAATGCGAAAATAACAGTAAAAATGAAAAGTGGTTGCAAGGCAACATGTAAAGTGACGGTGAATTAGAAATAAAAATATTAATACGTTAAAACAACCATGCTATCATACACATAATTAAATATGGGAAATAGCGCAAAAGGAGCTAGAGCACATCGAGTCGGATAGGACGAAAAAAGGGGTTGTCAAGTAAAGTGTGTAAATTAATTTGATTTTTTCCGGCGGTCTTAATTGACCGCCGTATTATGACTGAAGAAATTTTTTGTGGAAATATGGATTTAGTTGCTAAATAAGTATGGAATTGTGTTAATGTGCTGATGCGATACTTTATCGATAAAGTTCGAGCTTTTTGTTTGGGTAAGATTTCAAATATATATAAATCGCACCATTTTTTTAGTATAATATTGTGTTCTTTTAATATATAGTAAGTATCCAGTGTAAGCATATAGTATGTATATTTCGTTTTTGGGAAGCAGCAAATATGAAAATAAGTTCAGATTTTAATGGTGAAAAAATGGAGCAGAAAATAAAGCAGGACAATATTTGTATAGGGAAAAATATCAGGCGCCTTAGATTAGAAAAGAAGATGGGACAAACAGAGCTGGTATCATTGATGCAATTAAGAGATGTTGAGATTACAAGAGAGGCTTTGGTAAAAATTGAGCGAGGAATACAACACGTAAAAGCTACCCAGTTAAAAGTGATAAAAGAGATATTAAATGTATCATATGATGAAATTTTTAAGGAGTGTTAATATAAAAATTCTTTTTATAAATCTTTCATAAAAAAGCTAATATAACATTATGTTTACGGTTGTAGGAAAGTATTTTCGATTAAGGCGGTATAACCCAATTACAAGAGAGTGATACCGTCTTTTCCTGTCCTTATGCGTCTTACCGTTGAGATTGTGTATCAGAAAGGAAATTGATTTCCTCAACAAAGTTGAAAACAATATCTACTTTCTGCGCCCGTTTCCCGTCCACCTTTTCCGGCGCATGGACTATGATTTTCTTGATAAATTCATTGACGATTGTGAGAGTAAGCTCCTTTATCCCCACATACTTGCGGATAATTGCGGAAAATCTGTAAAGTCGCTCATATTCTGTTCGTAGGTATCGACTTCCCTCTGTTCGGATTTGACCTTTTCTTCCAGTTCCCACTGTTCCACTTTATTTCTCCACATATCCATAAAATTGTTACTTTTAGAGACTTTTTTATACCGAAAAAATTGTATATTTCATAAGTTCATTATCAATATCTCTTCCTGCATATATAACCCGGATTACTGTCACAAGTGCAGCCACTTTATCAGGAATATAAAATACAAGATAATTGTCAACAGGCATTACCCGAAGTCCTTTTGCTTTCCAAGGTTCTTTTTCATATTGTCTGAATTTCTCCGGGAAATTTTCAAGCCCTATAATATGTCTCTCCAGTCTGTCAAGCAGCCCTGCCGCATTTTCTAAAGATTGCAATTCAAAAGCGATATACTCATAAATACCTCTCAAATCGGCATCAGCTTGTTCCGTAATAGCCACTTCATAAATCATATCCTGTAATCCCTGCGCATATCTGCAAATGCTTGTTTTGCAGGCTTTGTTTTTCCTTCAATCATGTCTGCATACCCTTTCTCAAGTTCCGCATTCAATTCCGTTTCTGAAAGTTCTGTTATATTGACAGGCTTTGTTCTTGGTATCTTTACATCAAAAGGAAGTCCTCTGTTTAAAATAATCTGCTTATAAAACATATTGATTGCACTGGATACCGGGATGCCAAGTGTTGATAAAATAGACTCTGCCTGTTCTTTTACATCTGGTTCTATTCTTGCGTACAAATTAGCTGTTTTAGCTGCCATTATTTCATCTCTCCTTTTCAAAATATATTTTATTGTACTATTTTGTACGCACAAAAGCAATACATATACCAAAATATTTTATAATCTATATAACAGTTCAGCCATGCATTATTTATAGAAAATCTGAAAAGATTGAACAGAGAACAGATCACCAATGAAAATGATATGTTCCCTGCCCTCTTCCCTGTCCGTCCTCCAAAGCCCACCCTATACCATGCCAGTTCCCACGTCCGCTTATCCAACTTACCCATAAAGAGATTCTATTCCTATTCCAACAATTTCTGTTGACAAATCCCTCCAAATCAAGTACAATAGGCACGTTACTAATAGTAACACAAGAAAGGAAAGGAGTAGAAATGGACAATATTATTCTTGGTCTTTTGCTGTTAAGCAGCAGAACGATTTATCAACTACGTGAAAGAGTAGCAAAAGGTTTAAATTTAATGTATAGCAACAGTACTGGCAGCATACAGGCGGCTGTGAAAAAGCTGCTGAATTGCGGCTACATTCAATATGAAGAAACTGTTGAAAATGGAAAATATAAGAAAATCTATTCTATAACTCAAAGTGGCAAACAGCACTTCTTGGAATGGATAAATACGCCAATGCTCATACAAAGCATCAAAAATCCGGAATTAGCAAAGCTTTATTTTATGGGCTTTTCGGAAGAAGAAAACCGTACAGAAATGTTGGAAAAATATATTTCCCAGTTAAAAGAACAATACCATGTGTTAGATATTATTTGTAAGGACGGAGAAAATATCAACACTCCAAATGAGTACAAAGATATTGGCTTTTATCAGCTTGCAGCGGCTCGATACGGACGGGATTTTATGATGTTCAATATTGAATGGTATCAAAATCTTTTGAAGGAAATGAGGCATGGTAAAATATGAAACAACTAAAATTAGACAATTCGCCCATCGTCTACTATATCAGCGGAAACGAGCAGAAAGAGTGGGTGCTTTTCCTTCACGCTGCTTTTGTGAATCATAATATGTTCAGAACACAGATTGATGATTTTCAAGGAAAATACAACATTCTGACTCTTGATGTAATAGGACACGGAAATTCAACTAGTACAAAAAAGGGTGACAGTATAGATAAAATGTCGGGATGGATTAGCGAAATCCTGAAAAAAGAAAGAATCAAGAAGATACATATTGTAGGAATTTCTTTGGGAGCGGTGTTGGCGCAGGATTTTGCAAATCAGTATCCGAAAGCGGTACAATCACTTGCCTGTTTTGGAGGATATGATATTAACAACTTTGACAGGAAACTTCAGGAGAAAAATGGCATGTCGCAGATATGTATGATGCTGAAGGCAGTTTTTTCCATTAAATGGTTTGCAAAGTCAAATAAAAAAATATCCGCTTACACGGCACCGGCACAAACACATTTTTATGAGATGAATATTGAATTTCCGAAAAAATCCTTTATGTATTTAGCAGCTTTAAATACTATGGTAAATGTCCGGCAGACAGCCCAAAGAGAATATCCTTTGCTGATTGGCTGTGGGAGCCATGATATTCCAATGGAATTATCTGCCATAGAGATGTGGAAGAAAAATGAACCAAAATGTAGTGTGGCTATCTTTGAAGGCGCAGGGCATTGTGTAAATATGGATGTGCCGCAGCAGTTTCAGAAAGTGCTGGAGGAATTTTGGGCAAACGGAACAGTAATGGATAATTCTAAATAGGTAAAGTTCAGCCCAAAGGAGAAGAGAGGGATTTCCGCAGAGTATGTTTTCTGTATGCAATGCTTTTACTCTATAAAAACACAAAAATTTCCAAACTCCACAAAAATCTATGATTTTTATAAAAAAGAGAATAATAATAAAAAACAAAGAAGTCAAAGAGAGTGGAGAAAGGAAGTAAAACCTATGAAAGCATTTAAATATACCATCAGAAATGAAATCGGAATCCATGCACGGCCTGCTGGAAATCTTGTAAAGCAGGCAAAGAAGTTTAAAAGCGCCATTACCATAAAAGGACATGGAAAAGCTGCAGAGGCAACAAAGCTGATGGCGCTTATGAGTCTTGGAATAAGGTGTGGGGATAGGATTACGGTATTCGTAGAAGGAGAAGACGAAGAGCAATGCGTCGAGGATATGAAGGAGTTTTTTGCAGCAAACCTGTAGAGGGTTTTTAAGAAGGAACATGAAAAGTCCGAACCGGCAGCCTGATAGCTGCAAAGGTCCGGACTTTTTTTAATATTCTTTTTCCAGATTTTTCTGTGCCGTAGAGAGCATCAGTTTAATACGGTTTAGCTGATTGACTTCGCTGGCGCCGGGGTCATAGTCAATTGCCACAATATTGGACAATGGATATTGGCGTCTTAATTCTTTGATAACGCCTTTTCCGACTACGTGGTTTGGAAGGCAGCCAAAGGGCTGCGTACAAACGATATTATTGGTGCCAGTATGGATTAATTCCAACATTTCTCCCGTTAAAAACCATCCTTCTCCAGTCTGATTTCCAATGGAAACAATTGTTTTTGCATGCTCCACTGTATCATAAATGTTAGCAGGTGGTATAAAATGGGTGCTGTTTTTCATTGCTTTTGCGGCAGCTTTACGGATATATTCCATGGCATGGATTCCAAGGCTGGAAATACGGGCAGCTTTTTTGGAGGTTCCTAAATGCTCCGCTTTATATATCTGGTTGTAGAAGCAGTAGAACATAAAGTCCAGTAAGTCAGGACAAACTGCTTCCGCTCCCTCTGCTTCCAGTAAGTCTACTAAATGGTTGTTAGCAGCAGGCAGGAATTTCACAAGGATTTCCCCAACAATTCCAACACGGGGCTTTTTTTCCTCGGTAATAGGAAGGGCATCAAATTCCTCCACGATTTTCCGGCACATTTTTTGAAATGTAAAGAAGGAGGGGTGCTTTCTGCTTACAAACTCCTTACATTTTTCCGCCCATTTCCGGTGCAGCTCATTGGCGGAGCCGGGAACTGCCTCATAAGGGCGCATACGGTATAAGCAGCGCATAAAGACATCACCGAAGACTGCTGCATAAACGGCACGAAGCAGCAGGTTTGCATTTAGCTTAAAGCCCGGATTGGTTTCAATGCCTCCTAAATTTAAGGAAATAACCGGAATGTGAGCCATATCTGCTTTTTCCAAGGCTCTTCTTATGAAACCGATATAGTTGGTTGCACGACAGCCGCCACCAGTCTGGGACATGACTACGGCAACCTTATTTAAATCATATTTGCCTGACAGTAAAGCATCCATAATCTGTCCTACTACGATTAAGGAGGGATAGCAGGCATCGTTATTGACATATTTCAGTCCTACATCCACGGCACGTTTATTATCATTTGGAAGCACTTCAAAATGATAGCCACATGCATTGAAGGCGCTATTCAATATTTCAAAATGGATGGGTGACATTTGGGGGCAGAGAATAGTATAATCTTTTCTCATTTCCTCTGTAAAGGCAACCTTATTGATAGCGCTGGAATGAATCACCCGTTCTTCTTTTGACTGTTCCTTTACCCGGATGGCAGCAAGGAGAGAACGGATTCGGATTCTTGCCGCACCTAAATTATTTACTTCATCAATTTTTAAGCAGGTGTAGATTTTACCGGAGCCAGATAAAATATCATTTACCTGATCGGTAGTTACTGCATCCAGACCACAGCCGAAGGAATTTAACTGGATTAAATCCAGATAATCAGTAGTTTTTACAAAGCTTGCCGCAGCATAAAGGCGGGAGTGGTACATCCACTGGTCTGATACCACCAAGGGGCGTTCCGGCTTTGCCAGATGGGAAACGGAGTCTTCCGTTAACACAGCAATATCATAAGAATTGATTAATTCCGGAATGCCATGGTTAATTTCAGGGTCTATGTGATAAGGACGTCCGGCAAGGACAATGCCTCGTTTTCCCGTCTTTTTCAAATAAGCAATAGTCTCTTCTCCCTTTTTCTTCATATCTTCTCTGGCGGCAGCTAATTCATCCCAACCCATTTGAATTGCCGCCAAAAGTTCATTTTTGGAAATATGGGAAAAGGTATCTTTTAGACCGGTATAAATGGTATCTACACTTTCAAAGGAGAGAAATGGGTTATCGAACCGGATTTCTCCACGGCCTATTTCCTCCACATTATTTTTTATATTTTCTGAATAGGAGGTAACAATGGGGCAGTTATAGTGATTGTTAGCGCCATCTACCTCATTTCTTTCATAAAAAAGAGCCGGATAAAAAATATAATCAATTCCCTGCTTAATCAGCCAGCTTACATGTCCATGGGCAAGCTTTGCCGGATAACATTCCGATTCGCTTGGAATGGACTCGATTCCCAATTCATAAATCTTATGAGTAGAAGAGGGGGAAAGCACTACCTGATATTTTAATTGTGTAAAAAATGTAAACCAGAAGGGATAGTTCTCATACATATTCAGCACTCTTGGAATGCCTACCCTTCCTCTTTCCGCTTCATCTATAGGCAAAGCCTCATAGCCAAAAATGCGGTTCTGTTTATAATCATAAAGGTTGATTACATCCTTTTTTGCCTTTTCCTTTCCCAGCCCTCTTTCGCAGCGGTTGCCGGAAATGAACTGACGTCCTCCGGTAAACTGGTTGATAGTAAGGCGGCAGTTATTGGTGCAGCCCTTGCATTTTGCCATGCGGGTAGTGAACTCTAACTGATTGATTTTTTCAATGGAAAGCATGGTGGTTTCCGTAAATTCACCGGGAGCTACGCTGTTTTCATAGGCTGTCAGCTT
Organism: Robinsoniella sp.; assembly: GCA_023664735.1. Taxonomy (GTDB): domain Bacteria; phylum Bacillota; class Clostridia; order Lachnospirales; family Lachnospiraceae; genus RGIG3040. The sequence goes on from JAMPFB010000016.1 coordinate 13,541, forward strand.
TTCATGATACCGTTCTTTTGCAATTAGTGCAGCGCCAAATGCGCCCATGATGCCAGCAATATCGGGGCGGACTGCTTCACAGCCTGCAATTTTTTCAAAGCTTCTAAGAACAGCATCATTATAAAAGGTGCCGCCCTGCACGACAATTTTCTTTCCCAGCTCGGAAGCATCGGAAACCTTAATGACTTTGAAAAGGGCATTTTTAATAACCGAATAGGCAAGGCCGGCAGAAATATCGGAAACCTCTGCGCCTTCTTTTTGGGCCTGCTTTACCTTAGAATTCATAAACACAGTACAGCGGGTTCCAAGGTCAATGGGATGCTTGGCAAATAAAGCAGCTGCCGCAAAATCTTGAACGCTGTAGTTTAAAGACTTGGCAAAGGTTTCAATGAAGGAGCCGCAGCCGGAAGAACAGGCTTCATTGAGCTGAACGCTGTCTACTGTATGATTTTTGATTTTGATACATTTCATATCCTGTCCGCCAATATCCAAAATACAGTCCACGTCCGGGGCAAAAAAGGCAGCAGCATAGTAGTGCGCCACAGTTTCCACTTCACCTTCGTCTAACAGAAAAGCAGCTTTAATAAGCGCTTCGCCGTATCCGGTAGAGCAGGAGTGCACAATATGAGCCCCCTTTGGTAAAAAGGAATAAATATCCTTAATGGCATTGATGGAGGTTTGCAGAGGACTTCCGTTATTATTGCTGTAAAAGGAGTAAAGCAGCGTGCCGTCTTCTGCTACTAAAGCAACCTTGGTAGTGGTGCTTCCTGCGTCAATTCCCAAATAGCAGTTTCCCTTATAGCTTTCTAGCTTTCTTGTTTTTACTTTATGGCCGTTATGACGTGATTTGAAAAGCTCGTATTCCGTCTTAGTAGCAAATAAAGGCTCCATACGCTCTACTTCAAATTCCATTTTTATGGGGGCGGTTAATTTTTCCACCATTTCCTTCATGGAAAAAGAAACCTCTTCTTTTGCATTTAAGGCAGAGCCCATTGCCGCAAATAAGTGGGAATGTCCCGGTGCTATAATATGTTCATCATCCAGCTTCAGTGTGCGGATAAAAGCCTCCTTTAACTGATCTAAAAAATGAAGGGGACCGCCTAGGAAGGCAACATGTCCGCGAATAGGCTTTCCACAGGCAAGACCACTGATAGTCTGATTTACAACCGCCTGAAAAATAGAAGCCGCCAAATCTTCCTTGGTGGCCCCTTCGTTAATCAAAGGCTGAATATCGGATTTTGCAAACACGCCGCAGCGGGCAGCAATGGTATATAGGGACTGATAGCCCTTGGCATATTCGTTTAAGCCGGAAGCGTCTGTCTGCAGCAGGGAAGCCATCTGGTCGATGAAAGAGCCGGTTCCGCCTGCACAGATGCCGTTCATCCGCTGTTCCACGTTGCCGCCTTCAAAATAGATGATTTTGGCGTCTTCTCCACCAAGCTCAATGGCAACATCTGTTTCCGGCGCATAATCAGTCAATGCTGTGGATACTGCAATGACCTCCTGTACGAAAGGCACACCCAGATGGTTAGCGAGAGTTAATCCGCCGGAGCCGGTAATCATAGGGTGAAGGATAATGTCCCCTAATGCACCATAGGCTTTTTTTAGCAGATCAGATAAGGTTTCTTTAATGTTTGCAAAATGTCTTTCATAGTCTGAAAAGACCATCTTGTTATGGTTATCTAAAATGGCGATTTTTACGGTAGTTGAACCAATATCAATGCCCAATGTATAATTGTTTTCAGTCATACGCTCGCCCTTTCCTTGTAAAATTTCATTTCTTATTTATATGTACGACAATACATCGCAACAAGTCACATTATACGACATGATTTTTGAATGTGCAATAAACAAATTTTGGGCAAATCTAAAAAAAATCTAAAGGAAACATAAGATTTGTAAAAAATCCCAGTCCTTTTATTTACTTTGGACTATCCGCATGATATGATTAAAAGCAATGATGGCAGGATAGTATGCTGCAAGAATAAAACAGGAGAGTGATTATTGTTATGTATTTTTTAAATAAATGGGAGAGAAAATGGGGCAAATATGCAATTCCGAACATTACCATGTATTTGATTATATGTTACGCTTTTGGATATATTCTTCAATGGACAAATTGGTCCTTCTTAGGATATCTTACATTAGACCCCTATGCAATTCTCCACGGACAAGTATGGAGGCTCCTTACATGGATTATCGTGCCGCCTTCCGGATTTGACTTTTTTACGCTGATTATGCTTTATTTTTATTACTCCATAGGAAGGAGCTTGGAATATGCATGGGGAACCTTCCGTTATAATGTGTATATGATTTCCGGTATATTGTTTACTATTATTGGTGCATTTTTGATGTATGCAGGCTGTGAGCTGTTTGCTGGCGAGGCATTAGGTGAGGTGGCAGCAGCTTTGGAAGCCTTGGGCGAAAGTGGTGGCGCAGGGGCATTTTATGCTTATGCTTCCTATAGCTTCAGTACTTATTATATTTGTATGTCCATGTTTTTAGCTTATGCCATTACCTTCCCGGAAATGCAAGTGCTGCTTTTGATGATTATCCCCATTAAGGTTAAGGTGCTCGGTGTGATTTATGCCATCATGCTGCTTTATTATGTGATTACGGCAGGACAGGCGGGGATTTTGGGAATTCCTACTCAGGTGGCCATTGTATCCACCCTTCTAAATGCCATTATTTTCTTTGTGGTGACTAGAAGAAGCTTCCGTACTCCCAACCAGATAAAAAGGCAGCGGGCTTATAAAAAACAAACTGCGAAAATGATGAGCATTACCAAGCACAAATGTGCCATTTGCGGCAGGACAGAGGTGGACAGTCCGGATTTAGAGTTCCGTTTCTGTTCTAAGTGTCAGGGAAATTATGAATACTGTTCTGAGCATTTATACACCCATAAGCATGTGATGAAGCAGTCCTGACAGGAACCGTTGACAAAAAATATTTGTAAGGAAAAAGAAAAAATGGAACAAAACAGTGAAGAATTATTCCGCAAACAACTGCTTGCCCTTGTAAAAATGGCAAAAAAGCAGGGTATGTGCGTTACAAAGGAACAGGTAGGGGAAGCGTTTCCAAATATGGAGCTGGATGAGGGAAAGCTTGCTCTTATTTATGATTATTTAAAAAATAGCAAAATTACCATAGGCGAAGAAGCGGATTTGGACAATCTCCTTACAAAAGAGGATAAGGACTATTTAAAGCAGTATCTGGATGAAATAAAGGAACTTCCTGTTTATACAGAGTCGGAACTGGAAGAAATACGCCGGAGCGCCTTTTTCGGTGAGAAGGAAGCAAAGGATAAGCTGTTTCATTATATGCTTCCGAAAGTAGTGGAAATTAGTAAGCTGTATGCTGGTCAGGGAATGTTCTTAGAGGATTTGATTGGTGAAGGAAATGTGGCGCTTACCATGGGAATGGAAATGCTTGCTATAGAGGAAGGACCGGAAGCAGTGGAGGGAGCCTTGGCGAAAGCCATTATGGAGGCTATGGAAGAGGCTGTTATGGGTGAGGTTAAGGTAATGGAAAAGGATGAGCAGGTAATAAAACGTATCAATTCCATAGCTGCAGCCGCAAAAGAGCTTGCCCAAGAGCTTTGCAGAGAAATTACTGCAAAGGAGTTAGCAGAAGAAACGGATTTTACAGTAGAGGAAATTGCAGAGGCAATGGAGCTTACCGGCAATAAAATCGACTTTATTCAAAAGGCAGAGGATGAATATGGAATTTAGAGAACAGGATTTTAAATACGTGCTGCAGAATTTTTCCAATGTATATATTGGCGCCAGATGCACTTATGAAGAGGCAGCAGAACATATGGACATGCCAAGCCGGTTAAAAACAGCCATTTACCGGATGGTCTATGGAGGAGAAGTAACAAGGGAGGAAACTATTGCCAGCCATTTATTAAGGCTTACGAAAAAGGATATGGGCTATTTGTTTTATTCTCAGTTAAAGCTTCAGATTAAGGTGCTGGTGATTGAGAAAGTAACTGACAAAAAAGGCATGGAAAAGGAAGCAGCCTGTGAAAAAATCTATTCCATAGAGCAGTTTGTGGAGGATGGACGGCTAAAGGAGCAGGTGCAGAAGGATAAGGTGATTGTTCAGGAGATGTTTTTTAAGAAGCTGCATCTGACGGGGCTTAGTGTGTGACGGGAAAATAAAACGGGTTTTTTGGTTGGTAGAAGTTGCCAAAGTGTATGGCAGCTTCTTTTTTGTTTAATGGGAGGGTTTCGGGGGAAATTACATACAGGGATATTTGATATTATTGGAAGAGAGCGGAGAATATTTATTTATGTTTGTTGTATTTTCTAAAAGGAAAAAAGGCAAATAAATTAGTAAAATTAAAAATATTTTATAATGAAAATAGAAATATAGTTGACAACGAAAGGAATAAATGATACTATAGGTTTAAAAGGAGGTGGAGGAATGGGAAAGAAAAAAATGCAGTTTTTTATTATGTTGTGTGTAGTAGGTATTGTTTTGCCGGTATTGAGTGTTTGTGCGTATAGTAAGACATACGAAACAGGAATTGTAATGAAGTATGATTTGAGACATTCAAACAGTCTCTTAGTGGCAAGAACCTATAATACATGCGTTGCCATACCACAAGCCTCAGTTTTTGTGTATGATAGCAATGGAACGGCATTGCGTTCTGATTTACAAAGAGGTAAATGGGATAATGTAAAGTTGATGTATTTAGCCACAGCCGCTGTATCTGATTCAAGTGCAAAGAGTGCTAAAAGTGCACATGTTTTGTTGAGAAGCGATGGCACACCATATGGCGAGACGTTAAAATTGACATGGTAATGGGTACAAAAGCAAACAAATTGGAAGAATTCCGTTTGTTTGCTTTTTGAAAGAGTAGTGGAAGATTTATGCGGTTAGGGATATATAGTCAACATATATTTCAGAAAAAAGTGAATGAATGTCAATGGTTTTGAAAGGGTTAAAGAGATTTGAAAGATGTGATAAAAAAGTACAGATACTATGTAGCAGGCGGTATCTTTATATGTATTTTAATCTGCATACTAAATCTAAAGACTGGTTGGAAAAGCTATGACTATTCCAGCGGATATTATAGTGATAAGACATATCTGCATGGCGGAATTGGTTTTTTTGAATTGGATAAAAAGATAACATATCGAGTCCGGTGTGAAGTTAGTTTAAAATCAGGAAAAGTAACCGAAGAGCTTTACGACAGCACCTATGACATAGATGCATTTGGAAAACCAGACGAAAAACAGATAGTGGCAAAAATAGAAATGGAAGAATCAGGAACCTATTATATGGATTTGCCTATTACAGACAGCGGAACTTATTATCTGGCTGAATATGCCGTGGAGGGAAGTCAGGCAAGTGTAGATACATATGTTGAAGTCAGGCAGTACATATGGCAGATTTTATGGTTCCGAATGTGGAAACGGATTTTGAATGATGGGGCAGCATACCGTCCGTTTTAAGTTAGAAAAATCTATCATCAACAATACATTGCAGGCGGAAAAGCGAATCCATTTTAATGACTCTGAAAGGGAAAAAGAGATTTGAAAGATGTGATGAAAAAGTACAGATACTATATAACAGGTGGTATCTTTATATGTATTTTAATTTTTATACTGAACCTAAAAACCGGCTGGAAAGCCTATGAGCATTCCAGTGGATATTACAGTGATGAAACCTATCTGCATGGCGGAATTGATATATTTGAATTAGATAAGAGGATAACATATCGGGTTCGGTGTGAAGTGAGTTTGAAATCAGGAAAAGTAATGAAAGAGCTTTACGACAGCACCTATGACATAGATGCATTTGGAAAACCAGATGAGCAACAAATTGTAGCCAAAATGGAAATGGAAGAATCCGGAACTTATTATATGGATTTGCCCATTACGGACAGTGGAACCTATTATCTGGCAGGATATGCCGCAGAAGGAAGTCAGGCAAGTGTAGATACATATGTTGAAGTCAGACAGTACATATGGCAGATCCTATGGAACCGAATGTGGAAATGGATTTTAAACGATGGGGCAGCATATCGCCCATTTTAATTACCTCGTATTGTTGCGGGATGTTTTGAAATAAAATGACAGGGGAAGAGCATTGAAAGCTATATTACGATTGTATAAACGAATTTTCCGGTACCCCTTAGCAGCATGGAGTTTATTTATCAGCTTTGTTGTTGGTTATCTCTGCATCTTTTATGGAACAAAACTTTTAGTTACCATGAAAAATGAACGGGAACATAAAGAACGGTATTCTTTTGCAAATGAACAGGGGATTTTCCTGCAGTCTGCGGATTCCGAAAGCAGGCTGGAAGTGTTATGTGAGGAAAAAGAATATCATATTGTCATTCAGAATTTCTATATCTATTATGACAAGGAAGCAGGAAGCTACCCTGCCAATATTGTAATGAATACCAATGGAGAAGAAAAGTATCCAATCATAAAAGGACAATATCCGGATGAGGAAATCTTGCAGAGCGGGGAAAAAATCGTGTTGCTTGGAAGAGGGCTGAAGGAAAAAGTATATGGGAAAGAAGGAAAAGAATACATAGAGATTTTTTCAGAGGAGTATCAGGTAATAGGATATATCAGCGATGTGGATACGGTGCTTTATGATTATCAGGCAGTGTTGTTTTATGACAATCTGGGAAAGAATTTAAAAGAAGAACTGAAAGCCTATTATATAAATGGCATAGAAGTTCTGGCAGCAAGTGATACGGCTTTCATTGATGGAATTTCGTTGTTTGAAAAGCTGCAAAAGGCAGGTTTTTTATGCAGCGGCGCTTCCATAGACAGCATGACGGCAACCGGAATAGGAACAAACAGCTTCCGGATGGATTATCTGGCGCTGATTTATGTATTTGGAATGTTAAATTGTATGGCGGCAGAAAGGTTTTGTCTGATAGAGAGGATGGGAGAAATTACCATTCGGAAGGTTCATGGCTTTAGCAGGCGGCAACTGGTGTTTTTGTTATATAAGGAACTGGCGGAAATTTTAATTCCGGCTTCTTTGGCGGCAGCCTTCTTTAGTATGGGGATTAATCCATTGTTAAAAGGGATTCTGGCAGTTTCCTCCATAGATGTGTTGCAGTATTGGCTGTTTACGTTACTGTTTCTTTTACTTTCTGCAGGCATTATCATCCTGCTTGCAGTATACCCTTTGAAAAAGCACAGTATGGCAGAGTTATTTCGGAAGGAAGGCGGTATGACATGAGAGTAAGCGGAATCATCAGACTGGCTGCAGACCGTATCTATATGCACAAAAGAAAATTTCTTCTAACTGTTTTTATGCTGTTTTTATCCTTTTGTATGCTGATTGGGGTGTTGTTGGGCTTTTATCAATATAACTACACATTGATTTGTACAAATAAGATAATTGAATGTGATAAAAGTAGGTTATTTAAGGTGGAATTTAAGTATATGGAAAGCATGGATGAAAAAAATGCCGGGCAATTTTTTTGTTTTATGAACGCTTTAAAGGAAATCGAAGGCATACAGGCAGGAAAATATGAGGCGGAACCTATTAACTATCAGCTTATCACCACTAGGGCAGAGGAAGATTCCATTGTTTCCGAGTTGGAATATCAGCGTCAGTTAGCCAACGGAGAAACAACGCTTTCCATAGCGGAATTTTATAAAGACAGTAAAGAGGCGGAAGCGCTTTTTTTAGATAACCAGCTGGTAGATATCTGCAGGCTGTCAGACGTAAATCAAAAGAAAATCGACCTGAAAGAAGATGAAGAATATACGGATATGGCGGTGGGATATGAGAGACAGAGGGAACTGCCTGTAGGAACAAAATTATACGATATGTTTACCGGAAGAAAATATAAGGTGACACAGGTATTAAAGAAAGGAAGCGCTTTTCTTCCGGGAGATTTGTTTTTTTCTGCGGAAGCGGAGCTTTCTTTGGATAATTCCTTAGTGACCCTTCCAAATGACCGTTGGATAAAGGGAGGTTACAGCTCCGCCTATCAGGTATATCGGAATAATATCTATTATATAGCAGAGAAAAAAGAAGAATGTGAACGTCTGGCAGGGCAGGTGGAAAAAGCAGCCAGAGATTTAGGACAATGGGTAAAGGTAAAACCTTTTTTCCAATTGGTGGAGGAATATAAAAAAAACCAGCAGAGCGAACGGGTTCCTATGGTGGTTTTCGTATTGATTCTGCTGTTTTTATCTATTATGAATATTTTTTTAAGTACATTGATTTCCCTATTATCCCAAAAAAAGGAGCTTGGCATCATGCTTGCATGCGGTATTACCAAAAAGGAGATTTACCGGATTCTTTTTGTGGAAAATCTGCTGCGGTTTTTGGCTGCATTTTGCCCGGCATATGCCCTGATGTGCTTCTATCACAGCAGAGGGCTGGTAAATAATATGGCGCTTGTGGTAAAAATATTGCCATTTTTACTTGTAATAGCAGCTACTCTATTGTTGCTTACTGCAATGTTGCCGGTTTTGTTTTTCCGTAATAAATATCCGGTTGCTTTCAGATAGGAAAGGAGTACCATATATGATACGATTGAAGAACGTTAGCAAAATCTATCGAGGAGAGACCTTTGAAACAAAAGCTTTGGACCATGTGGATTTGGACATAAAAACCAATGAATTTCTGGCGGTCATGGGAAGCTCCGGTTCCGGAAAGACAACTCTGTTGAATTTGTTAGGGGGAATGGATTTTCTTACAGAAGGGGAATATGAATATGATAATTTGAAAATCCATGAATTTTCCGAAAAACAACTGGAACAGTTTCGGAAGGAAAAAATTTCTTTCATTTTCCAGCAGTTTGCCCTAATGGATAAGTATACCGTATTTGAAAATATTGAAATGCCCCTTCTCGCCATGGGAATCAAAAAAAAGGAAAGAAAACAGATTGTGGAAGAAAACATGGAAAAGCTTGGAATCGCTGCCCTGAGAGACAAGTACCCTTCTTATATTTCCGGCGGACAGCAGCAAAGGACTGCGATTGCAAGGGCGCTGGCAAAGGGAAGTGAATTGATTCTGGCAGACGAGCCTACCGGCGCTTTGGATCAAAAATGTAGTGAAGAGCTGATGGAATTGTTTCAGACCATGCATCAATTAAAGAAGACGATCGTTATGGTGACGCATAATGAAAAAATTGCAACGTATGCGGAGCGGATTGTGAGAGTTGGGGATGGGAAGGTATGTAGTGGATAAGGGAGAAAGGTAGGTGGTGGAATCTGCTCTCATGTAACAGTTCAGCCCACAGGCACAGAGGAAGGAGCACACAGAGCATGTTTTCTAAAGGAGTCCTTATAAAAACGCCAGCGCTTAGCGAGGTATTTTCGAGCTTAGCACTGTTGCGTTTTTATAGAGCGAGAGCGTGGCGACGTAGAAAACATGCTCTGTGTGCTCCTTCCTCTGCGCCTGTGGGCTGAACTGTTACGCTCTCATTCCCCATTTTTTTATCCTCCCTTTCTAAAAATAGAAAAAAGTGGTATACTAAACAACATATTATAGAAACAGAACGGAAAGGAAACAAAATCATTTATGAAAATAGAACAGCTAAATACCTACGAAACAATCGAAGCAAGAGAAATCAAGGACTTAAATTCCTATGGAAGAATTTTAAAGCATAAAAAAACAGGGGCAAAAATCGTCCTCCTTGAAAACGACGATGAAAACAAAGTATTCTACATCGGCTTCCGCACCCCGCCTACGGATAGTACAGGAGTAGCCCATATTTTGGAGCATTCTGTCCTGTGCGGCTCCAAAAGCTTTCCCTCTAAGGATCCTTTTGTGGAGCTGGCAAAGGGTTCCTTAAATACCTTTTTAAATGCTATGACGTATCCGGATAAAACTGTTTATCCGGTAGCAAGCTGCAATGATAAGGACTTTCAGAATTTGATGCATGTGTATCTGGATGCAGTTTTTTATCCAAATATCTATGCGGAGCCAAAGATTTTCATGCAGGAGGGCTGGCATTATCATTTGGAAGAGGAAACGGACAGCTTAAAATATAACGGAGTTGTTTATAATGAAATGAAAGGTGCTTTTTCTTCTCCAGATGATGTGTTAGACAGAGAGATTTTTAATTCCCTGTTTCCTGATACCGCATATGGAAATGAATCGGGAGGGGATCCTAAGCATATTCCGGATTTAACCTACGAGCAGTTTTTAGACTTCCATAGAAAATACTATCATCCTTCCAACAGCTATATTTACCTTTATGGAAATGTGGATATGGCAGAAAAGCTTGCATGGATAGACGAACAGTATTTAAGCCATTTTGACTATCTGGAAATCGATTCCACCATAGGAATGCAGGAGGCATTTAAGAAGCCTATGGATTTTACGGAGCAGTATTCTGTTACGGAAAATGAATCTTTGGAAAATGCTACCTATCTGTCCTATAATACGGTAGTGGGAACAAGCCTTGACAGAGAGCTTTATGTGGCATTTTCCATTTTGGATTATGTATTGTGCTCAGCTCCCGGAGCTCCGGTGAAACAGGCATTGATTGATAAAAATATCGGACAGGACGTTTACAGTCTTTTTGAAAACGGCATTTATCAGCCCTATTTTTCCATAGTGGCAAAAAATGCCAATGAAAAGGATAAAGCAGAATTTATAAAAACAATAGAAGAGGTTCTTAAGGAGCAGGTAAAAAACGGGATTGACAAGCGGGCGCTGAAGGCGGGATTGAACTACTATGAATTTAAATATAAAGAGGCGGATTTTGGTTCTTATCCAAAGGGACTTATGTATGGCCTGCAGGCGCTTGATAGCTGGCTGTATGATGACAGGGCTCCTTTCTATCATATTGAAGCAAATGAAACCTTCCGGATTTTAAAGGAAAAAATCAACACAGATTATTTTGAGGGGCTGGTAGAAACATATCTGCTTCAAAACACCCATAAGGTGACCATTACCGTAGTGCCTGTGGCCGGGCTTACTACGGAAATGGATCAGGTGCTGCAAAAGAAGCTGGATGCATACAAAAATTCCCTGACTGATAAGCAGGTAGAGCAACTGGTTTCGGAAACAAATGCGTTGATTTCCTATCAGGAGACGGAATCCCCCGAAGAGGATTTGAAAAAAATCCCTCTTTTAAAAAGAGAGGATATGAAAAAAGAGGCAGAGCCGTTTATAAACAAGGTGGAAGAAACAGAGGATGTAAAAGTGCTGTCCCATAATATTTTTACAAACGGAGTATCCTATCTTCGGTTTGTGTTTGATGCAAAATATGTGTCAAATGAGCTTCTTCCTTATATGGGATTACTAAAAAATATATTGGGTCTGATGAATACGGAGCATTATGGCTACGGGGAGCTGTTTAATGAAGTGAATATTGCCACCGGAGGAATTGTGCCGGTAGTCAATACCTATGTAAACAGCAAAAATTTAGAGGAATTTAAGCTGAATTTTGAAATAAAGGCAAAGACCTTCTATGAGAATACAGATAAGGCTTATGATTTGGTAGAAGAAATCCTGTTTACCACAAAGCTTTCTGATGAAAAGCGTCTGTTAGAGCTGATTCGGGAATTAAAGGCAAAAATGCAGGCTGTTATGCTGAGCTCAGGGCATTCACTAGCTTCCGTCCGTTCTATGTCTTATTTTTCCAAAACAGCAGCAGTTTCTGAACAGATAAATGGAATCCCGTTCTATCGTCTGTTAGAGGAGCTGGATAGTGACTTTGAAAAGGAAAAAGAAAAGCTGATTGCCAATCTGGAAAAAGTGAGAAAGCTGATTTTCAGGCCGGAAAACTTTATTCTGGATTATACAGGAACAGAGGAAGGACTTTTAGAAGCAAAAAAATATGTGGCTGGCTTTCAAAATAAGCTGTATAAGGAAGAAATGGAAAAGACAGGCTTTGACCTGACGCCTATCAAGAAGAACGAAGGCTTTAAAACTTCGGCAGGCATACAATATGTAGCTTTAGCAGGAAACTTTTTGAAAAAGGGTCTTTCTTATACTGGTGCATTAAAGGTATTGAAGGTTATTATGGGATATGAGTATCTTTGGAATAATGTAAGAGTAAAGGGCGGCGCATATGGCTGTATGAGCAGCTTTGGAAAGAGCGGGGATTGTTACTTCGTTTCTTACCGTGACCCGAATCTGGAAAAGACCCTGCAGGTTTACAGGCAGGCTGCAGAGTTTATCCGGAATTTTCAGGCAGATGAAAGAACTGTTACCAAATTCATTATCGGAGCATTAAGCGAGCTGGATGCGCCAAAAACCCCGGCGGCAAAGGGAAGCAGGAGCATGGCTGCTTATTTGTGTCAGGTTGCATTGGAAGAGGAGCAGAAGGAGAGAGATGAGCTTTTAGCGGTGGATGAACAGGTAATTCGCAGTCTTGCTGCATATATAGAGGCATTTGTGGATTATGACTGCATCTGCGTAGTAGGAAATGAAGAGGCAATTAGTCAAAATGCAGGATTATTTATGGAAGTGGAAAATTTATTCCACTAAAGAGCCATAAAGATAGGCGATTCTATTCGTATATAACAGATAGGAGCATAAACATTGATTATGGGAGGAAAGCTATATGAAAAAGAAGAAATCACTTGTACTTGGAAGCGGCCTTATCATTGCCTGCTGCTTACTGACAGCTTGTGGAGGTCAGGGAAACTTAAACGAATCAGCGGCGGAAACTACAGATAGTGCAGCCTATGAAAACAGCTATGCAACAGATGATATATATGAAGGAGCTGTAATGGAGGAGGCTGAAATGGCAGATGCCGGTGGAGGAAGTAGTGCAGAGGAAGCGGGAAAGCAGGTTGCCGCTAACAGAAAGCTGATTAAAAATGTAGATATGACTGTGGAAACGGAAGAGTTTGATGCGCTGACTAAAAAGCTGACAGAAAAGGTGGAAGCTCTTGGAGGCTACATGGAAAAAGCTTATGTCAGCGGAAAAAGCATTCAGGCAAGCTATGACGGCACCAGAAGCGCTAATTATACAGCAAGAATCCCCGCAGACAGGCTGAATGAGTTTGTTACGGAAGTTTCCAGCATATCCAATGTGCTGGATAAGAATGAAAGCGTGGATGATATTACTTTAAATTACGTGGATTTGGAAAGCAAAAAGAAAACCTTAAAGATTGAACAGGAGCGTCTGACCTCCCTTTTGGAGCAGGCAGATTCCATAGAAACAATTGTAGCATTGGAAAGCAGGCTGACGGAAATCCGTTACCAGCTGGAGAGCATGGAATCCCAGCTTCGTACATATGACAATCTTGTAGATTATGCTACGGTTTACTTAAATGTACAGGAAGTAGAACGGGTAACTCCTGTTGCGCCTCAGTCAGCTATGGAGAAAATGACAGACGGATTTGTAAACAGCATTTATCAGATTGGAAGAGGTATGAAAAATTTTGTAATCGGTTTTGTAATCGTACTGCCTTATCTGGTATTATGGGGCATTATTATTCTTATTTTTATACTGATTGTAAAGGGAATCATAAAAAGAAACCGGAAAAAGGCGGAAAAAAGCCAGCAAGCGTTTCAGAATGCCCAGAGAAATGCCATGAATGGCACAGTGCCAAAGGAAAGACGGGATTTTGAAACCATGGGAACCGGAGAAAAAGACGGAAGGAAAAACACGCAGGAAAAATAAAAATTTCCTGACAGACAAGGATAAATGGAATGATGGAAAAACAGCTAAGAACAGGCTTTGCTACTTTGATTGGCAGGCCCAACGTGGGAAAATCCACTTTAATGAATCAACTAATCGGTCAGAAGATTGCCATTACTTCTAATAAGCCGCAGACAACTAGAAACCGTATACAGACGGTATATACCTCTGAGGAAGGACAGATTGTCTTTCTGGACACTCCCGGCATTCATAAGGCAAAAAATAAGCTGGGGGATTATATGGTAAATGTAGCAGCAAAAACCTTAAAGGAAGTAGATGTGATTTTGTGGCTTGTAGAACCCAGCAATTTTATTGGGGCAGGTGAAAGGTATATTATCGAACAGCTTCAAAAGGTTAAGGTGCCGGTTATCCTTGTAATAAATAAAATTGATACGGTAAAAGGAGAAGAAGTATTTTCCTTTATCGATACTTACCGAAAGGAATTTGATTTTGCGGAAATCGTTCCGGTTTCCGCAAAAAAAGGAGAGAATACCGAAGAACTGATTTCCTGTATTTTTCAATATCTTCCTTACGGCCCTATGTTTTATGATGAAGATGCGATTACAGACCAGCCTAAGAGACAGATTGTGGCGGAGCTCATCAGGGAAAAGGCGCTTCATGCTCTGGATGAGGAAATCCCCCATGGAATTGCCGTTTCTATTGATTCCATGAAATTCAAGAAAAAAATCGTGGAAATTCAGGCAACCATTATTTGCGAAAAGGAATCCCATAAAGGAATCATTATTGGAAAAGGCGGCGTTATGCTTAAAAAAATCGGTTCCAATGCCAGATATGAAATAGAAGAGCTTTTGGAAAGTCAGGTAAATCTGCAGCTTTGGGTAAAAGTGAAAAAGGACTGGCGGGACAGCGATTTCCTTTTGAAAAACTTTGGTTATCATAAAAATGAAGAAGAACTTTAAATGCGGAAAAGATAGAGAGAACGGCTTATAATAGCCTGTGCCATGAACATTTCCAAAATCTTACTGCCGAAAAATCCCAGCATAGAATCTTTGAAAAAGCAAATCCTAGAATTGTGGAAATGCAGACAAAGAAAAAAGATTCCATGGAGGCGGGAAGATGAAAGAGACAGAGGAAAAAAGAGATTTTTTTAAAACCGGAAAAATAGAGGATTATCTTACCTATAAAAACAACGCAAAAGATAATGAAACATTAAAAACGGAAGCGATGGTAAGAGAAGCGGAACGGCACAGTATTGAGAAATACTGGTAGTTATTGAAAATTTCGGGTAAAATCCGGGAATGCCAAGGGCGGAAATATTATTTGGATTTGCCAAAAGGAGCAGGACAGGCAATGCAGGAATTTGTTTTAGTAACCGGTCTGGTTATAAAATCCATGCCGGTAGGCGATTATGACAGGAGGATTACGATACTTACAAAGGAACGAGGAAAGATTGGGGCATTTGCAAAAGGAACAAGGCGACCGGGCAGCCGTCTTGCAGGTGCCACCAATCCTTTTTCGTTTGGTACCTTCAAGCTGTATGAAGGGAAAAGCTCTTACAATTTAATGGAAGCGGATATTTCCAATTATTTCAAAGAATTGAGGGAAGAGTTGGATGCAGCATTTTTTGGCATGTATTTTTTAGAGGTTGCGGATTATTATACAAGGGAAAATAATGATGAAAGGCAAATGCTGAAATTGTTATACCAGTCATTGAAAGCGCTTTCCGTTCCTTCTTTAAAACACGAGCTTGTCCAGTACATATTTGAAATGAAAGCGCTAGTAGTAAATGGAGAGTTTCCGGGACCTCTTCATAGAGAGGCTATGTTGCCGGATACCGTTTATGCCATTGAGTATGTAACAAACAGTTCTATTGAAAAATTGTATACATTTACGTTATCAGAGCCGGTTTTCATGGAGTTTGAAAAAGCGGCAGAGGAGTATCGGAAAAATTATATCGGAAGAAATTTTAAAAGTCTTGAAATCTTGCAAAATTGCAGGTTGAAAAAGTAATCTGATTTCGTTATAATATTTAAGCAAGTGTGCTTTCATAGGATGCTTTTTTTAGTATTCTATCTGAAAAAGAAAAGCGCCTTGCAGGAGGAGATTATGAATAGGAAAATAAAAAGAGTACTGCTTGTTTCCATGATACTTGCGGCAATGCTTTTAAGTGGCTGCAGCAATACGGGAGATATTGAGCAAAATACGATTGTGGTAAAGAAAGACGGAACCGTATTAGGCGCCATCATAGAGGATTTTAGCGATTCCAAATATGTCAGCGAAGAATTGCAGGCAATGCTGGAGGAGGAAATTGCAGCCTACAATGCCAAGGCTGGTGAGGGCAGGGTAACTTTAGAGACCTATGAGGTCACGGAGGATAAAAAGGTAAAGATTTATCTGGAATATGCCTCCTTTGAAGACTATGCAGGCTTTAATGAAGAAACCTTTTTTGTAGGAACCGTATCCGAGGCATATGAAGCAGGACATGAATTTGTGGATATGGAAAACGTGACGGGCGAAGGCACAGCTATTGGAAAAGCGGATGTGTTGGAAAAGGGAAGCATGAAAATGGTTATTTTTGAAGAACCAGTACATGTCCGTGTAAATGGAAAAATTACCTATGTAAGCAGCGGCGTGACAGCAGACGGCAAAAAGGAAGCAGCGGCTAATAAGGAAGAGGGCATGACGGAAACGTTTTACCTGATGTATGAATAAGTAACTGGATAAAGAGAGGACAAGAATATGGAAAAATCAATGGAAAAAATCGTAGCATTGGCAAAGGCAAGGGGGTTTGTGTATCCCGGCTCGGAAATTTATGGCGGGCTTGCTAATACATGGGACTACGGAAATCTTGGAGTGGAATTAAAAAATAATGTAAAACGTGCATGGTGGCAGAAGTTCATCATGGAAAACCAATATAATGTAGGCGTGGACTGTGCGATTTTAATGAATCCCCAGACATGGGTGGCATCTGGGCACTTAGGAGGCTTTTCAGATCCGCTCATGGATTGTAAGGAATGTCATGAACGTTTTCGGGCGGATAAAATCATTGAAGATTTTGCGCAGGAAAAAGGAATTACTTTGGACTCTTCCATTGATGGATGGTCTCAGGAAAAGATGAAAGAGTTTATCGAAGGCAATCAGGTGCCATGCCCTACCTGCGGCAAGCACAATTTTACAGATATCCGCCAGTTCAACCTGATGTTTAAAACCTTTCAGGGAGTTACGGAGGATGCCAAAAACACCGTATACTTAAGACCGGAAACTGCACAGGGTATTTTTGTAAACTTTAAAAATGTACAGAGAACCTCCAGAAAGAAGATTCCCTTTGGAATCGGGCAGATTGGAAAATCCTTCAGGAACGAAATAACTCCCGGAAACTTTACATTCCGGACAAGGGAGTTTGAACAGATGGAGCTGGAATTTTTCTGTGAACCGGACACGGATTTGGAATGGTTTGCATATTGGAAGCAGTTCTGTATCGATTGGCTGCAATCCCTTGGCATGAAGGAAGAAGAAATGCGTGTGAGAGACCATGAGGCAGAGGAGCTTTCCTTCTATTCCAAGGCTACCACCGATATTGAATTTCTGTTTCCTTTCGGATGGGGCGAGCTTTGGGGCATTGCGGACAGAACCGATTATGACCTGACCCAGCACCAGAATACATCGGGACAGGACATGTCATATTTTGATGACCAGAAGGCTGTGAAATATGTGCCTTATGTGATTGAGCCTTCTCTTGGGGCGGATCGTGTAGTGCTTGCATTTTTATGTGCAGCTTATGATGAGGAAGAAATCGGGGAAGGAGATATGCGGACAGTGCTCCATTTCCATCCGGCTCTTGCACCTGTAAAAATAGGCGTGCTTCCTCTTTCTAAAAAATTAAATGAGGGAGCTGAAAAGATTTTCTTAGAGCTTTCTAAAAAGTATAATTGCGAATTTGACGACAGAGGAAATATCGGTAAAAGATATAGGAGACAGGATGAAATCGGAACTCCCTTCTGCATTACATATGATTTCGATTCAGAAGAGGATCATGCGGTAACAGTCAGGTTTCGGGATTCCATGGAGCAGGAACGGGTAAAGATTGAGGAACTGGATGCATATTTTGCAGATAAATTTGCTTTCTAACAATAAATTTTTACGGAGGGTATGCCATGAGTGAGAAAGAAAGAAAAGGAAGAGATTATTCAGAGAAGCTTGCAAAGAACCGTACATTGCTGTATTGCTATTCGGGAATAGAAGGAGTGCTTTTGCTGGCATATATTATAGAATTTATAAAAGGAAACCGGACAATTCCTTATATTCTTTTGTTTTCAGCTATATTGTTAGCCCCCCTGATTGTGTGTTTTCTGCTTTATCGAAACAATCCTGAGGATGAGAAAATCCAATACATATCCAGTATCGGATACTGCATCCTTTATGTGTTTGTATTATTTACCACCACATCAGGCGTAGCATTTACTTATATTGTCCCGATGATTATTGTAATATGTGTATATGCTAATTCAAAGCTGAGTATTGTAGTAGGCGTGGCGGCAGTGGCAACCAATATTGGTAAGCTGATTGTCACTTTTCTCACAACAGAAGTATCCAAGCAGGACATTGTGGATTTTGAAATCCAGTTAGCGGTGGTTATTATGGCTGCCTTGTATTCTATAATCAGTACAAGAGTGTTAGTAAAGATTAACCGGCAAAAAATGGAAGAGCTGGATGAAGAAAAGGAAAAGATAGAAGAGCTTCTTTTAAATATGCAGGATGTTTCCAAGAGCCTGAATGAAAATGTGCTTTTGGTAACGGAAAAAATGAACGCATTGGGTGAATCCGTTGGAACAATTCGGAATTCCATGAAGGAGGTTTCTTCCGGTTCTTCCGATACTGCAGAAGCAGTTCAGGTTCAGCTATTAAAAACAGAAGAAATTCAAAGCTACATTGAAAAAGTGGAAACTGCTTCTGGAAACATCTCAGATGACCTTCATGTGACTGAAAATATTATTGATACTGGAAAAGAAAAAGTCGATCAATTGATTGAACAGGTAAATATATTTGAACAGGCTACCAATGCGGTATCTGGACAGCTTGCGGCTTTAAGTGAAAATACAGAAAAGATGCAGTCTATTATTGAATTGATTGACAATATTACTGCACAGACAAGCCTGCTTGCGTTAAATGCCAGCATTGAAGCGGCGCGTGCCGGGGAAGCAGGAAGGGGCTTTGCAGTTGTAGCTTCGGAAATTTCCAATCTGGCAAATCAGACAAGTACTGCAACCGTAAGCATTACCGGGCTAATTGAGGATATATCCGGGGCTTTGAATGAAGTAGTGCAGGCAATCAATCAGGTAATACATAGCAGCCAGATACAAAATACTTATGCAATGGAAACAGCAAAAAGCTTTGAAGAGATTCAAAATAAATCTGCCAATATTTTTACAGAATCTGACAGCTTAGTGGATATTGTCAAAGAATTAGCAAGCGCTAATGCAAGTATTGTAGATAGCATTCAGAATATTTCTGCTATTACCGAAGAGGTATCTGCACATGCAACAGAAACCTATACAAGCAGTGAGGAAAACAGCGAAATCGTTCAGGAGGTATCTTCTCTTGTAACCATATTAAATGAAAAAGCAGAACAACTGAAACAGCAATAGTAAGAGCAATTGATTTGGAGGAGAAAAACGTGAAAGCATATGGTGTAAATGAACTGAGGAAAATGTTTCTTGAATTTTTTGAAGGCAAGGGACATCTGGCAATGAAAAGCTTTTCCCTGGTGCCTCATAATGATAATTCATTATTACTGATCAATTCGGGGATGGCGCCTTTGAAGCCATATTTTACCGGACAGGAAATACCGCCTAGAAAAAGAGTGACTACCTGTCAGAAGTGTATTCGTACAGGAGACATTGAGAATATTGGAAAAACGGCGCGTCATGGTACCTTTTTCGAGATGTTGGGAAATTTTTCTTTTGGAGATTATTTTAAAAGGGAAGCGATTTCTTGGAGTTGGGAATTTTTAACGGAAGTAGTAGGAATTGACCCGGACCGATTATATCCTTCTGTTTATGAAGAGGATGATGAGGCATACGAAATCTGGAATAAAGAAATTGGTATTGCGGCTGAGAGGATTTTCCGCTTTGGAAAAGAAGATAATTTCTGGGAGCATGGTTCAGGACCATGTGGTCCTTGCTCTGAAATTTATTATGACAGGGGAGAAAAATATGGCTGTGGGAAGCCAGACTGTACGGTAGGCTGTGAATGTGATCGTTATATAGAAGTATGGAATAACGTATTTACCCAGTTTGATAATGATGGAAAGGGAAATTACTCAGAGCTGGAACAGAAGAATATCGATACCGGCATGGGTCTGGAAAGACTTGCCACTGTGGTACAGGATGTGGATTCTATTTTTGACGTGGATACGATTCAGGCACTTAGGCAGAAAGTATGTGATTTGGCTGGAAAGGAATATCGGAAGGAATATAAATGGGACGTATCCATCCGTATCGTAACGGATCATATCCGTTCTGCAACCTTTATGATTTCCGATGGTATCATGCCTTCCAATGAAGGAAGAGGCTATGTGCTGCGCCGTATTATTAGAAGGGCAGCGCGTCATGGACGGCTTCTTGGCATTGAAGGGGAGTTTCTTGCCAGATTGAGCAATACAGTGATTGAGGGAAGTAAGGATGGCTATCCTGAGCTGGAAGAAAAGAAAGATTTTATTTTTAACGTATTGACTCAGGAGGAAAATAAATTCAATAAGACAATCGATCAGGGGTTGAGCATCCTTGGAGAAATGGAAGAGGCAATGACGAAAGCAGGAAAGAAGGAGCTTTCCGGTAAAGAGGCATTCAAGCTGTATGATACTTATGGCTTCCCCATAGACCTGACTATGGAAATTCTGGAAGAAAAAGGATTTACTGTAGAGGAAGAAGGATTTCAGGCAGCAATGGAGGAGCAAAAGGTAAAAGCAAGGAAGGCCCGCAAGACAACCAATTATATGGGTGCGGATGTGACTGTGTATGAATCCATTGATCCGGGTATTACTACGGAATTTGTTGGCTATGACAGATTAGAGCACAGCTCTGAAATTACAGTGCTGACTACGGAAACAGAGCTGGCAGAAGCCTTGACAGAAGGGCAGATTGGCACTGTTATTGTGAAGGAAACCCCTTTTTATGCTACAATGGGCGGTCAAAATGGGGACAAGGGCATAATTACCACAAAAGAAGGCGAATTTGAAGTACAGGATACTATAAAGCTGTTAGGAGGAAAAGTAGGACATGTAGGAAAAGTCACCAGAGGAATGTTAAGAGTGTCTGAGGCTGCAAGCTTGAAGGTTGCAGAAGAAAACAGAAGTGCCACCTGCAAAAACCACAGTGCGACTCACTTGCTCCAAAAGGCTTTAAGAACTGTTCTTGGTACTCATGTAGAGCAGGCTGGCTCCTATGTGGACGGCGAAAGGCTGCGTTTTGACTTTAGCCATTTTTCTGCCATGACAAAGGAAGAGCTGGAACAGGTAGAAAAAGTCGTAAACGAAAAGATTGGAGAATCCATTCCGGTAGTTACCAGCGTTATGCCTATTGAAGAGGCGAAAAAGTCTGGTGCTATGGCACTTTTCGGAGAAAAATATGGCGATACGGTGCGTGTAGTGAAAATGGGAGATTTTTCCACGGAGCTGTGTGGCGGTACTCACGTAAAAAATACAGGAACGATAGCAGCATTTAAGATTGTTTCCGAAAGCGGCGTGGCAGCAGGAGTACGCCGAATAGAAGCATTAACCGGAAATGGAGTATTTGCTTATTATAATCATTTAGAAGAAGTGCTGGAAAAGGTGGCAAAAACCTTAAAGGCATCGCCTTCTGCTCTAGAAGAAAAAGCAGAACATCTGATGAAGGAGTTAAAAGCCCTGCAAAGTGAAAATGAATCCTTAAAGAGCAAAGCTGCAAAGGATGCTTTGGGCGATGTTGTGGATAAGGTAATGGAAGTGAAGGGTGTCAAGCTTCTTGCTACAAAACTGTCCGGCGTTGATATGAACGGACTTCGTGAGCTGGGCGACCAGCTAAAGGAAAAAATAGGTGAAGGCGTGGTTCTGCTGATTTCCGATACGGAAGGCAAAGTGAATCTGGTAGCTATGGCTACGGATGGAGCCATGGCAAAAGGAGCCCATGCGGGCAATCTGATTAAGGGAGTAGCTGCCTGTGTTGGCGGCGGTGGCGGTGGTCGTCCTAATATGGCTCAAGCAGGAG
Source organism: Robinsoniella sp. (assembly GCA_023664735.1). Taxonomy (GTDB): domain Bacteria; phylum Bacillota; class Clostridia; order Lachnospirales; family Lachnospiraceae; genus RGIG3040. Next base: position 35,345 of record JAMPFB010000016.1, read on the forward strand.
GTAAGAATCCAGCGGGCATTGAAGAGGCATTGACTAGGGCGGTCAGTGTTTTGGGAGAGCAGTTGTAGAAGCTTTCTGGTTATAGAGTTTTATATATAGGCTTATCGATACACAGTGGGAGCTGGCAGGGCATAGGATAGTCTTCTGGACCTTGGCAAAGTCGCCGGCACTTATGCCCCGTACTTTGGGGCATTAGTACCGTTGCAGCTTTGCAGAGCGGGAGCGTGCCCGGAAGACTATCCTATGCCCTGCCAGCTTCCACCTTCGTATTTTCAAACCTACCCTAAAAAATCGTAACAGTTACGACGAAAGAAAAATCCACATAATTTATTTTTTTGTGCAAAATTACGCTTGAAAATAATTCTAAAATCGCTT
>JAMPFB010000017.1 GCA_023664735.1 Robinsoniella sp.
CGAAGAAACATTTCTGTCCAAGACCCGTTCTGGCGCCTGCAGGAAGAGAGCGTCTGACTAAAAATTGATTTCCGTGTTTATGTCCTGCTCTTCCAATAAGAATACAGCCATCTGCAGATTTGATAGAAAATATAACCTAGTATTGCCCCAAAGCAGTTCAGCAATATATCATCCACATCAAATTCCCCAAAATGCGACACAAGCTGAAACAGCTCGATACACAAGGACAGCCAAAAGGAATGAAGCAGCACAAACCAGCTTTTACTCATTTTGGGAAAAATGGCAGGAACAAATACGCCAAAAGGCGCAAATGCCAAAATATTTCCAAAAAGGTTATCAAACCCGTTGATTGTATAATAATGTTTTATATACATTTTGATTGTTTTAAAAGGCACAAGATTGGCTGTATAAACACCTCTCCTGACCATATCCACGTCCCATTCATCCATGATTCCCCGAAGTATGGGAACCGGATATTTAAAAATAATAAGCCGGATCAGCAGCAGGATATAGCCTATAAATCCTATAATTAAAACTTTTCTTTTCATGGCATACCTCAATGATTCACTTCATACTTCCAGTTACTTTTCATCACATTCCACACTGACTAGTGTCAGACCACATCCGGGCACAAGCTCTCCCGCATTTTCCCTTTTTCCCGATTCAAAAATCCTAAGGATATCTTCCGGTTCTCTCTTTCCGGCTCCTATTTCCAAAAGCGTGCCTGTCATAATCCTTACCATATGATACAAAAAACCGTTTCCCTTATATAAAAACTGGATTTCCTCATCTCTTTTTGTTATTTCTATACAGTCTATTCTCCGTACCGTACTTTTTTTCATCTTCTTTTTTGTACAAAATGCTTGAAAGTCATGAGTGCCCTCCAAATATTTGGCTGCCCTCTTCATTGCCTGTAAATCCAGCTTTTCCGGAAAGATATACGTATAATGCCTATTAAACACATCCCGCACCTTCGTATTTCTTACCCGATACAAATAGGTCTTTCTTTGGGCATTTAAACGGCTATGGAATCGTTCTGACACCTCCGTCATTGAAAGCAGTGCAATATCCCTTGGCAAATATTGGTTTACATAATCCAATATTTCTTCCTGTGACATAGCTGTCTCTAAATGTACATTTGCCACCTGCGCTAAGGCATGAACGCCTGCATCCGTTCTGCCTGACCCATGAACCTCCACCTTCCTGCCTTCTATTTTGGAAAAAATCTGTTCCAGCTTTCCCTGTATGGTATTTTCCGTAGTATCCTGCTTCTGCCATCCCTTATATCTGGTTCCCTCATATTGAATGATCAGCTTATAATTTTTCAAGTCATTATCTCCCAGGGATTTTCCTTCCCCTCCATAAAACATTTGCAGCTTCTTAATGAATCCTCAACCACCGTCCTGACACAATTATCTGTATAAAATGCCATGTGATGAGTGACTGTTACGTTTGGAAAGCTTCTCAATATGGAAAGCTCCCTGTTCGTCAGCACATCTGACTTCCTGTCATAATAATAAAGTCCAAATTCATCCTCTACCACATCAAGCCCTGCAGCCCCTACTTTTTTCTGCTCAATTGCCTTTATCAAAGCTTCTGAGTCGATTAGCGCCCCTCTTGCTGTGTTGATTATAACCACTCCCGGCTTCATTTTCAAAAGTGTCTCCTGATTAATCATATGAAAGCTGCTTTCCGTTAATGGAGTATGCAGGGAAATCACGTCGGACTCCTGCCAGATTTCTTCTAAAGAAACATATTCTGCCTTTTCCTTAACTTCTTCCGATTGATACAAATCATAAGCAAGTATCCTGCATCCAAAACCGGAAAGGTTTTGGATGACTGTTTTTCCAATGCGTCCGGTTCCGATAATGCCTACCGTCAAATCCTTCAGTTCTCTTCCAAGATTTCCTGCAAGCGTATAATCCTGAATATTGGTACGTTCTATAATCCTCTTTGCCTTACGAATGCTCATAAGAAGCAGCATAACGGTATAGTCTGCCACACCGTTTGGCCCATAGGGAGCATTCCCCACCACAATTCTATATTCTCTGCATGCCTCCACATCAATATGGTCATATCCTATCGTCCTCGTAATTAAGTATTTCACGCCACGGTCTGCAAAAGCTTTTGCAAGAGTTCTATCAATCTTTGTGGTAAGAATGTCAACGCACTGGCTTCCCTTTACCAAATCCACGTTTTCATGAGAAGGTGCATCCTTACACAACACTAACTCAAGCCCCAATTCCTTTCCATAAGCTAAAAACAAATCCTTTTCATCAAAATCCCGACAGCTAAATACTGTTACCTGCATCTTACTCATCCCTTCTTTTCTTCTTCATCCTTTTCCTTTGTCAGCCTTCCATCCGCAGACTCCACTGTTCCTCTCTCCTCCAGACTTGCCTCCAATTTTCTTTCCGCTTCTTTATCACCTGCCAGATAACGCTTATAATATTCTCTGTCCTTTTTTGTATATACACGAAAGGCTGCAATATCTTTTCCCAGTATAGAAAAGCTTTCCCTGACTGTATCAAATACCCCTGCATTTACCAGATTGACAAACAACATACCAAGGGGCACTGCTATAAGCATTCCTATCACGCCGCTAAACCGCCATCCTATATAAATCAAAAACAAGGTAGGAATAGTTGGAAGTCCCATGGATTCCCCCACTATTTTAGGTTGTATAATTTGTCTTACCAGATTTCCCACACACCACAATATAGTAAAACCAATAGCCTTATAGTACTGTCCCTGAAACAGCTCAATCACTGCCCAAGGTATTAAAACAGCCCCCATTCCAAAAATCGGGAAAATGTCAATCAAAGCAATCATTAGAGCAATCAGGGCAAAATACTTTACTTTCAGCAGCAATAGCCCAATAAATAAAAGCACATAGATTCTTGCCTCTATTTTTACTTGTGCCTTTACATAGCCTCCCACGGCAGTAGCAAGGCTTTCATAAACAATGTGCCATTTATTTTGAATAAATGCAGGCGTAACCCTTTTAATAAATGCAATCACGCTGTCTCTTTCCGCAATAAAGAAATAGGCGGATAAAAGGCAAATAATAATATTGACAATGGCTGACGGCAGGTTTTTTGCAAAGTTTCCCACCGCATCTACGGTAGGTTCACTGAGCTTGCCCACAAAATTCCCAATATCCGTACTTAAAGAGCTGAAAAACTCCTCCACTCCTTGTCTAATCTCCAAAGGCAGATCACCGTACAGTCTGGAAGCCTTTTCCCCTATTTCCACAAAAGTCTCTTCCACAATGGCCCATGCGCTTGGCAGTGTAGTCAAAAAGCCTGCTATTTCGTGAACGAGGAAAGAAATGCTTCCATACAGCACCAGCGAAACAAAAGCTATTACCGCTGCAATTAAAAAAACGGAAACTGCTTTTCTTCTAATCTTGATTTTCTTTTCCACAAACCCCACCAGTGGATTGGAAACCCATGCAATCAGCCAGCCAATTACAAAGGGGCTGAAGAATATCAGCACTCTTGGAACCAAAAAAACTACGAGCAGCATACCAAACAGTGCGATCAGAAAGTTTAAGGTTATTTTTCCATAATGCCAAAATCCATCTCTCATTACTTTCACTCTTTCCCTTTCATGTTAAAGCAATTCTTCAATCAACTGATAAATTTCCTCCCTGCCCTGCTTGGACTGTGCCGAAAAGGGAATCAGAACCGTATCTTTTTCCACTTCCAGCCCTGTTCTTATGATTTTTATATGCTTTTGAAGCTGCGAGCGGTTAATTTTATCTGCCTTTGTTGCAATGATAATGGGATGAAATCCATTACTTAAAATCCACTCGTACATCTGCCTGTCATTTGCAGAAGGCTCGTGCCGTATATCAATCAGCAAAAATACCGCCTTTAAAGTCTTAGACCTCTTTAAATATCTTTCAACCATCTTTCCCCATTTTGCCTTTTCCTCTTTGGAAACCTTGGCATAACCGTATCCCGGCAAATCCACAAAATACAGCTCCTCATTGATATTGTAAAAATTAATGGTCTGGGTCTTTCCCGGCTGTGCAGAGGTTCTGGCATAGGATTTACGATTCATAAGAGCATTGATTAGCGAGGACTTCCCTACATTACTTTTTCCGGCAAATGCAATTTCCGGCATTGTATTCTGGGGAATGGTACTTGTAATACCGCATACAGTTTCCAGATTGACACTTTTAATAATCATTTTTTCTCCTTTTTCCATTCAGACAGCATATGCTCTAGCAGCAGCTCATTTCCGTCCCGGCTTTTCTATTTTAGTCTGCAAATGCCGTTTCTATCACTTCTTCTATATGCTCTGCAAATAGGATTTCCAGTCCGTCTTTAATTTCACCGGAAATCTCCTCTATATCCTTTTGGTTTTCCTTTGGCACAAAAACTGTTTTAATGCCGGCTTCCTTTGCCGCCAATATTTTTTCCTTCAGGCCGCCAACTGGAAGCACCCTGCCTCTTAATGTAATCTCACCGGTCATTGCCACATCTCTTCTTACTTTTCTTTCTGCAATGGCAGACAGCATTGCCAGTGCCATTGTGACTCCGGCGCTAGGACCGTCCTTTGGCACAGCCCCTTCCGGAATATGGATATGAATATCATGCTTTTCAAAAAAATCATCCTGTATTTTATAGGCTTCACTAACAGAACGGATATAGCTAAGCCCTGCTTTTGCCGATTCCTTCATCACATCCCCAAGCTGCCCTGTAAGCTCCAGCTTACCCTTACCTGCCATAATATTCACTTCGATTTCCAGTGTATCGCCTCCTACGCTTGTCCATGCAAGCCCCCGGACAATGCCCACCTGATCTTTTCCGTTAATTTTATCTTTGGAGTATCTGGGTTTTCCCAGATATTCTTCCAGATTGCCGGCAGTCACCTTTATCACCGCTTTTCTGTCCTTTAGAATTTCCCTTGCCGATTTCCTGCAGATTTCTCCCAGCTTTCTTTCTAACTCCCTGACTCCTGCCTCTCTGGTATAGCAGGCAATCATATCCTTCAGTGCTCTATCGCTGATAGTCAGTTGCTTTTCTGGAATGCCGTTTTTCTTTTTTTGCTTCTTAACAAGATGCTCCTTTGCAATATGGAACTTTTCGTTGGAAGTATAGCTGGTAACCTGAATGATTTCCATACGATCCTTCAAAGGACCTTTTATCTCTGATAAATCATTGGCAGTAGTAATAAACAATACTTCCGATAGGTCCATGGGAATTTCTATGTAATGATCCCTGAATTTCTTATTCTGCTCTCCATCCAGTACCTCTAATAGTGCAGCCGAAGTGTCTCCCTTGTAATCCTTGCCTATTTTGTCAATTTCATCTAAAAGCATCAAGGGATTTTTTACGCCTGCTTCCTTCAATGCCATGGCAATCCTGCCGGGCATGGCTCCTACGTAAGTCTTACGGTGTCCTCTGATTTCTGCCTCATCATGTATGCCGCCAAGACTGATGCGCACATATTCTTTATTTAAAGCTCTCGCCATGCTTTTGGCTACGGAAGTCTTTCCGGTTCCGGGAGGCCCCACCAGACAAATAATAGGCCCCGTTCCCTTTTTCGTCAGAGCACGTACTGCCAGAAATTCCAAAATCCGCTCCTTTACTTTAGACAGCCCATAATGGTCTTCCTCCAATATAGCTTCTGCCCTGTCCAAATCAAGACTGTCCTTTGACCTTTTATCCCATGGCATTTCCAAAAGAGTTTCTATATAGCTTCTTTCCACTACGCTTTCCGAGCTGCTTCCTGCCACATTTTCAAACCGCTTTATTTCTTTTTCTATCTTTTCCTTTACTTCCTTAGATGCCTTCAGCTTCTTTAGCTGGCTGCGGAACTGCTCCACTTCTGAATCCGTATCTGCTTTTTCTCCAAGCTCGCTTTTAATATAATTTAACTGCTCCCGCAGGATATAATTTTTCTGATTTTTTTCTACCTGCTCCCGTATTCCGGAAACGAGCTGAGTCTTGATTTTAGCTATTTCAATTTCCTGCTCCAACAAACCTGCCAATGCTTCATACCGTTTTTCAAGCGAAAGCGCCTCTAGTATCTGCTGTTTTTGTTCATAAGAAAAGGGGGCATTCATGGCAATCTGATCCAGTGTCTTTCCCAAATCCCGCATATGCTCCAGATTATCCAGTATGCTCTTTCCGTTTTTCCTATAATAAGAGGAATATTCCTGAAACAATTCCTTTACCCTGCGAAGCATTGCTTCCTTTACCTGCTGATTCAGATAATCCTGTTCAGCTAAAGGCGCATACTCCGCTTCCAGATATGCTTCCTCTTCTGTAAATGCCTTTAATTCCCCTCTTTCCATTCCTTCTACCAATACCCTGACAATCTGTCCGGGCATTTTCATGACCTGCTTTACCTTAGCCAAGCAGCCTACATGATAAACCGATTCAAAGCTGCTTTCTGCCTCTTCCGAATCCTTCTGCGTCACTAAAAAAACCATCTGGTCATCTACCATCGCCTGCTCAATGGCAGCCTTTGATTTATCTCTGCTTAAATCGAAATGTATAATCATATCCGGAAAAATGGTAAGTCCTCTTAATGCCACTGCCGGCATCTTTTTCAATTCTCCCATGACATATTTCACTCTCCTAATATCAAAGGGTGTCGTGGAATTCACAACACCCTCTTCTTTGTAACAGTTCAGTCCACAGGTGCAGAGGAAGGACCGCACAGAGCATGTTTTCTAAAGGAGCCCTTATAAAAACGCCAGCGCTTAGCGAAGTATTTTCGAGCTTAGCACTGTTGCGTTTTTATAGAGCGAGAGCGTGGCGACGTAGAAAACATGCTCTGTGTGGTCCTTCCTCTGCGCCTGTGGGCTGAACTGTTACTCTTCTTTTTCTGTTATCTTGCTTTCTTCACCGGTTCCCTGTGAACAATCAACGGTTCACTTTCACCAAGCACTGTTTCCTTTGTAATCAGACAGCTCTCAATCGTTTCGTCAGACGGTATCACATACATAATATCATTCATAATATTTTCCAATATAGAACGAAGTCCTCTTGCTCCCGTCTTTCTTTCCAATGCCTGCTTTGCTACAAGCTCTACCGCTTCCGGCTCAAAGGACAGCTTCACGTCATCCAGCTCAAAGAGCTTTTGATACTGCTTAATCAATGCGCTTTTTGGCTCTGTAAGAATGCGTATCAAAGCCTGTTCATCCAGTCCATCCAGAGAAACATTGATTGGCACACGTCCTACAAACTCTGGAATCAATCCAAACTTTACCAAATCCTGTGGCGTTACTTCCTTAAAGATCTCTCCCAAATCCCTGCTGGATTTTGTTGTAACATCCGCATTAAAACCTATGGACTTTTTGTCCAATCTGGTCTCGATAATCTTCTCAAGACCATCAAAAGCTCCGCTGCAAATAAACAGTATGTTGGAAGTATCTATCTGCAATAATTCCTGATGAGGGTGTTTTCTTCCACCCTGAGGCGGTACGCTTGCCACTGTACCCTCAATGATTTTCAAAAGCGCCTGCTGCACACCTTCACCGGAAACATCCCGGGTAATCGAAACATTTTCACCCTTTTTGGTTATTTTATCAATCTCATCAATATAAATAATACCATGTTCTGCCCGTTCGATATCATAATCCGCTGCCTGAATCAGCTTCAAAAGAATGTTCTCCACATCCTCGCCTACATATCCTGCCTCCGTTAAAGTAGTGGCATCCGCAATGGCAAAGGGAACATTGATAATCTTTGCTAACGTCTGTGCCAGAAATGTTTTTCCGCAGCCGGTTGGCCCTATCATGATGATATTGCTCTTTTGAAGTTCAACATCCAAATCCCTTGGAGCTGTCACCCTTTTATAGTGATTGTATACGGCTACTGCCAATACCTTCTTTGCAGCCTCCTGACCGATTACATAATCATCTAAAAATTCCTTTATCTCTACCGGCTTTAAAAGATTGATATCCAATTCATCACAGATTTCATCATCATCGTACTCTTCTTCAATAATGTCGGAACAAAGCTCTACACATTCATCACAAATATAAACGCCTACCGGCCCTGCAATCAGCTTACGAACCTGATCCTGTGTCTTATTGCAGAAGGAACATCTTATCTTATCATCTGCATTCTTTCCTGCCATTTTCCAATCCTCTCATTGACCATCCTTATTTTTCTTCCTTATCCACACGCTTCTCGATGACTACATCAATCAATCCGTATGCTTTTGCTTCCTCAGCAGACTTCCAGTTATCTCTTTCTGTATCTGCCGCAATCACTTCATAATCCTGTCCTGTGTTAGCTGCCAGAATCTTGTTTAATTTTTCCTTTGTGTATAAAATATGCTTTGCTGCAATTTCAATTTCCGTTGCCTGTCCCTGAGCGCCGCCAAGTGGCTGATGAATCATGATTTCTGCATTTGGCAGAGCCATTCTTTTTCCTTTCGTGCCGCCTGCCAGCAGAAAAGCGCCCATGCTTGCTGCCATACCAATGCAGATTGTGGAAACGTCACATTTAATATACTGCATAGTGTCATAAATTGCCATTCCTGCAGTCACGGAGCCACCCGGACTGTTAATATAAAACTGGATATCCTTGCTAGTATCCTCGGATTCCAGATACAGCATTTGTGCTACAATCAGGCTTGCTGTCACTTCATTTACTTCTTCTCCAAGAAAGATAATTCTTTCCTTTAAAAGTCTGGAATAAATGTCGTAGGATCTTTCTCCACGGCTTGTTTGTTCAACGACTACTGGTACTAAACTCATATATAAATCCTCCTGACATAATTTTGTAGGTTAGCATTCCCTTACTATTTTTCTTTTGCATGCTCCACTACAAAGTCTGCTGCTTTGGTAACTGCCAAATCCATCATGATTTCCTTTTTACCATGCTCGCCAACGGTTTCCTTTACTTTATTCGCATCCATCTGGTACATGGATGCCATTCTTTCGATTTCCTTATCAAAGTCCTCTTCTGTTGCTTCGATATTTTCCGCTTTCACAACTGCTTCTAACACAAGACGGGACTTAATTCTTGCTTCTGCCTGCGGTTTTATCTGTTCCATCATCTTTTCAGGCGTGAGACCTGTAAACTGGAAGTACTGTTCAATGGATAATCCCTGCATCTGAATCCGCTGTGCAAATTCATCCACCATTTGTCTCTGTGTGGTAGATATCATGGCATCCGGAATCTCCATCTTGGAATCCTCTACGATTGCTTCGATTACTTTGGATTCTTTTGCATTCTTTGCTTCTTCTTCTTTTTTCTCTGTTAATTTCTTTTGAACATCTTCTTTGTATTCTGCTAACGTATCAAATTCCGAAACCTCTGATGCAAATTCATCATCTAATTCCGGCAGCTCCTTTTCCTTGATTTCCTTTACCGTTACTTTAAATACAGCAGCTTTGCCTGCAAGCTCTTCTGCATGATAATCCTCTGGGAAGGTAACATTGACTTCTATTTCTTCTTCCAGCTTTGCTCCTACTACCTGCTCTTCAAAGCCCGGAATAAATGCGCCGGAACCAATCGTAAGAGGATAGCTTTCGCCCTTGCCGCCTTCAAATACCTCACCGTCTACAGAACCTTCAAAATCAATTACCGTCATATCGCCGTCTTTTACCGGCCTGTCTTCTACTGTAATGGTTCTAGCATTTCTTTCTCTTTCTTTTTCAATTTCTGCTAAAACCTCTTCCTCGCTGACAGTAGTATCTTCCTTTTCTACTGTTACGCCCTTATATTTTCCAAGCTCAATCTCCGGCTTTAATGCTACCAGTGCGGTAAAGATAAATGGCTTTTCCGGTACAAGCTCCACTACTTCGATTTCAGGAGAAGAAACGATTTCTTCCTCACATTCCTCCAAAGCCTTTTCATAAGCGGAAGGAATTACGGAATTGGCAGCTTCTTCTAAAAAGATTCCCTTTCCATACATTTTTTCTACCATGGAACGGGGAACCTTTCCTTTACGGAATCCCGGAATGCTGATTTGTCCTTTATTTTTCTGGTAAGCCTTTTCCACTGCCTTTTCCATTTCCTCTGCAGGTACTTCTACAGTAAGCTTTGCCATGTTCTTTTCTAATTTTTCTACTTGTAAACTCATTTATCTGTTTCCTCCTTATTATAAATGCATCTCGCCATGAGACATATCATTCTATATAATCACAGTCATTTTACGATTATAGCACAAACCTTTTAAAAATAAAAGTAAAAAGTCTATTTTCTCCACTAAATTCTGGAAATTTAATGGATTTTTAATCTTTTTTCATCATAAAACCACTAAAACTCCTCCCAGCTTCAGGCACTCTTCCTTGGAATGAGTGGTGATTATGACTATTTTTCCTTCTTTCCTTTCACGGATATATGCCATTGCTTTTTCCTTGTTTTCTTCATCCAGCCCACTAAATGGTTCATCAAGCAACAAACGCTTTCCTCCGGCTGCAACAGCCCGTACCAGCTCTACCCGCCGTCTCATTCCGCCGCTTAACTGGCTTACCGGCTTATTCAGGCTGTCCTCTGGCAACAGCTTAAGCAACTCTTTTTTTGCTGTTTCTCTTGTCAAATTTCCGTATCTTCCTGCTGTCAGCATCACATTTTCTATGGCTGAAAGGTCATCGCTTAACCGGCACTCCTGAAACACCATGGCATTTCCCTGATTCCATGGAGAAAGCCTTCCGCCCCCAAAGCCTTCCGTCCCTGCCAGTATTTTAAGAAGCGTAGTCTTTCCAATTCCTGACGGTCCGGTAATACAATAAATTTCTCCTTGTGTGCACTGTAAATTAAAATCTTCAAGCACTGTATGGCTCCCATAGCTTTTGCTTACACCTTCCACAGTAAACGCAATACTCTTTTCCTGCCTGCTGTTATCATATGCCTGTCTTTTCCCCTTTAAGAACCATTTTGCCTTTCCTGCCTTTGCAAGCAGCCACAAAAAACCTTTTTCTAAAAGAAAGCTTATGGCAATTACCACTAAGGTCCACCCTAAAACTCCCGGCGTATCCAAATAGATTTTTGCCATATAAATCCGTTCCCCAATGGAAAACTCCGGCGTACCGATAACCTCTGCCGCCACTCCCGATTTCATGCTCATGCCAATGCACGTTTTGCAGCTATTTATTAAATAAGGAAAGACGGCAGGCATATACAGATACACCACTTTTTTGGGAAAGGACACCTGATAGACCTCCAGCATTTCCTGCCTTTTATCATCAAGATGGGCAAGACCTGTTAAAATACTTTCATAAACATTTGGAAATGCCACCAGAAAACTGCAAAAATAGGAAAGCTTTCCTGAGCCAAACCAAATTAGCAAAAGCACCACAAAAGAAGCAACGGGAATTGCTTTCAAAGTGCCGATTACAGGCGCCAGCAGCTCCTTTATAAAGGGAAAACGAAAGCTGACAGCTCCCAAAAGAATCCCCATAAAAAAAGCAAGAAGAAAGCCCATACCGATTCTCATAACGGACAAAAGCACCACCTGCCAAAAATCCGCCCTCAAAATATGTATGCAAAGATATTGGGCAACCTGCAGAGGACCTGCCAAAAGGATAGGATTAGCAACCACTAACTGCATTCCCTGCCAGATAAAGAGCCAGAACAGAATAATGCCCAGCTTTCTCCAAAGGTGCTTTTTATTCAAGACTTTTGTCTGTTTCATAAGAACTCCTATTCATAGTAAAACTCATGGTCAGGCAGTGCGCCTCCTACCGAATCCGGATTCTGATTATAAAGTACCTGCAGATAACCGGATAATGCCTGCTTCATATCCTCCCCATCCAAATATACAAGATTGCAGACGGGAATTGCTTTTTCCGCAATGGGTTCCTTTTCCACGATTCCTGCTTTCACCACAAGCGCTGCTGCTTCCTTTGGATTTGCATTGACATATTCAATGCTTTCTTTATGTTCTGCCATAAACTGTTTTACCAGCTCGCTATGTTCTTCCACAAATGCTTTTCTTGCAATGGTCACTCCTGTCACCAGACTGCTGCCGGCCTCTCCCTGCACTGCCGCCCACTCCTTATTAAAATCAAGCGCTGTATGCAATGCCTCATTCTGCATACATGCCGCCGTTGCAAAGGGCTGGGGCAATAGTCCCATAGCTTCCGGATTCTCTTTCAATATTGCTACCACCTCGGAAGCCTCTGATTTATATTCTAAAGTTACATCTTCCACCTGATTTTCTGTTAGCAGATAGTTTAATACATAATCCGGCGTAGTACCTTTTCCTGTTAAGTAAATTGTCTTCCCCCCTAAATCCTTCATAGTGGAAATACTGCTGCCTCCTGTTACCAGATAAAGCACGCCTAATGTATTAACATCAATGACTACGATTTCGCTTTCCACATCCATAGCTAATGTTTTATTATACAGGACACTGGCAACATTAGCAGGAACTAACGCAATGTCTGCTTCTCCCTTTAAAACCATGGGAAGAAGAGCATCTGCTGATGTCTCCATTTTAAATTCATAGGCGGTCTCGGTTTCGTTTTTTTCTGCTTTGTCCATTAGCGCCACAAGCCCCATGGAAGTAGGTCCCTTCAGGGATGCTACTGTAACTGTGTCACCTGCTTTTGTTTCTTTTGTATTTGCATTTTCCGTTTCTGTAGCTTCCATATTCGCATTTTCTGTTGGTATTTCCTGTTCTGGTTCTGCCTTTGCGCATCCTGCCAGAAACACGAACATACATACTACTACCATAAATAGTAAAATCCGTTTTTTCTTCATAATCTTCTCCTCATTTTTCCTTTTGTATAGGAATTTTGTTTATTAGCTTTAACTGTCATTGCGTATCCCATTTCCTGTTTCTTGTAATCACTCTTTCAAAAAACTGGACAGATAATTTTGAACCACATTATAAAATTCCACAGCCCTGCTATATTGCTCCTCAGCATCCAATTTTGAAGCTATAAAAAAATCGTCATAATCACAGCTGTTTCTAATTTGAAAAGCAGACTGCAAGTATTTTGAATATTTTACATCAAATTTTTTTGTTTTAATATATTCCTTTTGAAAATATGCTATTACACCGGAATGTTTGGAAAAATCTATTTTGTCATTTGCCAAAACTGCCCTGACCGCTGTAAATATGGCATAATAGGACCGTCCAATTGAATCACGATATTTTCCAGCATCAAGCAATAGTTTAGCTGATTCCAGCTTTTCATTTGCATTTCTTAGCCTGTAGCTTACTAAATTATCCAATTCGCTTTCCTTCCTTTCTTATATTCATATAATAAGGAAGTATTTCTTTATATTCCTCATATTCATCAAATGGAATAACGGCAGGTGAAACAACGACGTCATTTTCTATTCCCACATCAGCAGATTTATCCCATATCAATTTTAGCTTATTCTGCAACTCGAACCTCTCTCCTTTTACAATTGCAACAATATCTATATCCGATTCTTCGTCATAATTTCCCCTTGCATAAGAACCATACAAAAAAATTGCAACAATATCATCCCCATACACAGAACGATAAAACATTGCTACCTGTTGGTATATATTATCAAGCTGTTTTTTTGTACACATGGCATCCTCTCCCTGAACAGCAATTTTGAATTTCTTATTAAACATAGTGTACACTTTCTAAAGCAAAATGTAAAATTTTTTATGAAAGTTTATTTTTATAGGTAACCGCTCAGCCCACAGATCCAAAGCGGATTCCTATAGGCATGTTTTCTGCGTCGCCACGTTTTCGCTCGACAAAAACAGGACGGCTTCTTACGAAACCGCCCTGCCTTTATTTATTGCATTTATTTCATTTGTTCTTCTTGTTTTTTGATCATTCTACGAACCATTTCGCCGCCAATGCTTCCAGCTTCCTTAGAAGTTAAGTCGCCGTTGTAACCTTCTTTTAAGTTTACACCAAGTTCAGAAGCAACCTCTGTCTTAAAACGATCCATTGCTGCCTTAGCTTCTGGTACCTGCATAGAATTAGAACTGTTACTTGCCATTGTTATTCACCTCCGTAATTTTAATTTCTTTTATCTATTTTCAGATAAGGACATCATTCGCTATTGACATATTCCATTGGAATGATGTCCTTTGCTGAATGTTATCACTTATCTTGGTATTATTATTAGCCGATAAAATCTTTTTATGTTGGTAATTTTTGTTATCCATTTTCATGCTTTTTTAACAAAAATTTTAAAATAACAATGTCTGAATTTTTCTCTAATCTTTATTCATTTCCGGACGGTTGCTGACTTCAATAAATTTTTGAAGCGTCTCACGAACCTTGCCGGAATCAATCAATTCTGCTGCAAGCTTTATACCATCTTCCATAGTCTCTGCCTTTCCGCCAATATAAAGGGCTGCGCCTGCATTCATCAAAACCGCATTCCGTTTATGTCCCTTTTCTCCGTTTAAAATCGCCCGTACGATATTTGCATTTTCTTCCGGCGTTCCTCCTGCAAGATCTGCTTTCGTACAGCGCTCAAACCCAAACTTTTCAGGAGTAATCGTATAAGATTTAAACCAGCCATCCTTCATCTCACAAACGGTAGTAGGAGCACACAGGGAAATTTCATCCAGTTTTTCCTGACCATACACCACCATTCCCCGCTTTACACCAAGGCTGATCAACACTTGTGCCAGCGGCTCTACTAAATATTCATCATATACGCCAAGAAGCTGCATGGTTGGACTGCCGGGATTGGTAAGAGGTCCTAAAATATTGAACACTGTACGGAAGCCTAACTCCTTCCGGATAGCTCCTACATACTTCATGGAAGTATGATATTTTTGGGCAAAGAAGAAGCACATGCCCACTTCGTTTAATAGCTCTATACATCTTTGAGGACTTTGCTGGATATTTACGCCAAGAGCCTCAAGGCAGTCTGCCGTTCCACACTGGGAAGAAGCTGCTCGATTGCCATGCTTTGCCACCTTCATGCCGCCTGCTGCACACACAAGCGCCGAGGTAGTAGAAATATTAAAGCTATGGGCATTATCGCCGCCGGTTCCTACAATTTCAAACACTTCCATGCCCGTCTCCACTTTTATGGCATGGTCTCTCATGGAAGCAGCACATCCTGCAATTTCATCAGTCGTCTCCGCTCTTGTGCTTTTGGTGGAAAGCGCTGCCAGAAATGCTGCATTCTGGGTAGGTGTAGTCTCACCACTCATAATTTCATTCATTACGGCATATGCCTCATCATAAGTAAGGTCTTCCTTATTTACGATTTTTACAATTGCTTCTTTAATCATTATAATCTCTCCTTTATAAAATTATTTTACATAGTTTTACCATCTTTTGTAACAAAGTGCCTTTTCTGCATTTTCATCCTTCTCCTACAATTCCCGGTAATAAGGACATATATCTTCATAACGTCCGTCCTTCATGCGAAAGCCCTTGGGAATTATTCCCAATTGCACAAAGCCCAGACGTTCATAAAGATGGCGTGCCCGAAGGTTTGTGGCTACTACTGCATTAAACTGTAATATTTGAAAACCATACAGCTTTCCTTGAAGCAGGCAATCGGAAACCAGTTTTTCACCAATATGAAGCCCTCTGCTTTCCGAGCTGACTGCATAGCTTGCATTACATATATGACCACATCGTCCCACATTATTGGGATGCAATATATATAATCCACAAACCGCATCTGTATCTGTATCTGTATTGACTGCTACTGCGCTATATGTCTGGGAAACAAAAAATTCTTTTCCCGTCTTTAGGGTTAAAAGCTCTTCCTGCGGAAATGCAATGCCTTCTTCTATAACCTCATTCCATATTTGAATCATCTTAGGCAAATCCTTTTCTGTATAAGACCTTATTTCAATATTCATTTTTTCACCTGAAAAATCCTGAAATTCTCTGCCCTTTCATACTCCTTGGTAAATCCATCATCCGTATAAAGCTCATAAGAAGCTTCCGTTTCCACAAAGCTTAAAAGCTCCAATTGTTCAAAGTCCACTTCTTCCACGCATTGCCCGCCCTTCGATAAGGGAAGTATTTTATCGGGGCGGATAAAAAATATCACTTCATCCAAAGCAACATCTATATAATGATGTCCCTTTTCCATAATCTGTTCACTTCTATCCGTCAGGCTTTTCATCTTAACCAGTTTCATCCTCTCAGGAAGATATACATATCTGCCTTTTGCATTTTGTTCATATACAGGCGCTATCATAATGCTGTCGCCTACCAGAAGCTGATCCTCCACCCTTTTTGCAAAATCATCCTCCCGATAATCAAATGCTAACGGTCTGAACATCATTTCCCCTCTTAAGGATGCCTTCATATATTCGCTGTAAATATACGGAAGAATGCCATAACGAATTCCAATCAAATCAGCAAATGCCTGATTGTTCTCAAACTGATATGCTTCCTGTCTTCTTGTTCCCAATGCGGAATGATTGCGCATCAGCGGCGTAAAAATACCAAATGCCAGCCAACGCAGCAGCAAGTCTTCCGTAGCATGAGCGCCAAAGCCACCTAAGTCTGCTCCTATAAACAGGAAGCCGCACATATTCAGGGCAGGCATCATACGAATATTCAACAAAAGGTGTGACCACCATGACATATTATCGCCCGTCCATATTCCGCCATAACGATGCATTCCTATATAGGATGCTCTGGAAAACATTAATATTCTTTTCTCCGGCTTAAGCTCCTCAAAGGCTTCTCCCGCCGCCCTTGTCATATAATATCCATACAGGTTATGAACCTTATCATGCCGAATTTTTTGCCCCTTATACTCATGGTAAAAGGACTGGTAATCCTTTGGATTGTTAGCAACACCTAACACCAGATCCTTCATATGGAAAAATTTGTAAATGTCAAGATTTTCTCCCTGAAGCTTGGCAAGCTCCTTAAATACCTCAGCCAGATTATCCTCCGAATAGAAAATTGCCGGTTCGTTCATATCATTCCAAAAGCCCTCAATCCCCTGATCCAAAAGAATCTTGTATTTTTTTCCAAACCAGCTTCTTGCCTCCTCATTCAACATATCCGGAAAGTGGACTTTTCCCGGCCATACTCCTGCCACAAATTCTTTTCCATTCTCCTTTTTACAGAAATATCCTTTTTCCATGCCCTCCTCATATATCTCATAGCCCTCTTCGATTTTTACGCCTGCATCAATAATGGGAACCAAATGAATGCCCTGTTCTTTCATCTCCTGACAAAATGCGCTGAAATCCGGGAAGGCTTCTTTATTTACCGTAAAGTCCTTATAGCGCTCCATATAATCTATGTCCATATAAACGCTGTCCAAAGGAATCCTGTTTTCCCTGTGTTGTTTTACTATCTCTCTAATTTCCTCTTCATTCATATAGCTCCACCGGCTCTGCCCATAGCCCAGCGCCCACTTCGGAGCAATATAGCTTTGTCCAATCATATTCCGGAATGCCTTTACGATTTCCTTTTCTGTTTCACCGGTAATGATATAAAATACCAGATTTGCTTCCTCTGCCGTAATGAACATTCCATTTCTTTTCGTATATCCCATATCAAAAGTTACTTTTCCCGGAAAATCCACAAAAACGCCAAATAATTCTTTTCCGGAAAGAATAAAAAAGTTATGGGCTCCATACAGGGAATTGGTATCTTCCCTGTGACATGGGTCATCACTACAGTTACTTATATAAAGAAACCCTCTTTTATTGATTCCTCTTACATTTTCACCCAGACCATATACAATATCCTCTTCTTCCATTCCATAAGAAAAGCTTATGGATTCTCCTTCCTTTTTCACAGCAAAAAAGGGCATGGGCTGCCCTGCATCTGCTATCTGTTCTACCACTGCTTCCGTTTCAATGGGTGTTCCATAAACATACTTTAAAATCATATAGTTACTCCTTCTCTGCCAATATTGCAGGCGGTAACTGCCTGTCCAAATGGAACATGGCTTTCCCCGCCTGCCGTCTGACACTATCATAGCATGGCACCCTAATGATTTCCAGTCTATTTTCGTGTTTTATATATGATTGGGAGAACTATTTCAGCCTACCTTATAGCCTGCTCCCCATACCACCTGAAGATACTGGGGATTTTTCGGGTTCCTTTCAATTTTTTCCCGAATATGGCGAATATGGACTGCCACTGTATTATCCACTCCTACAGCCCTCATATGCCAGATACTCTCATATATCTGATTGATAGACAACACCTTTCCATGTTTTTCTACTAAAAGCTTTAAAATCTTATATTCAATTGGAGTGAGCCTTACTTCATTTCCTTCTACCGTAACCTTCTTCATATCGTCATCAATACACAATTCCCCTACCCGGAAGGTTGCATCTTCTTTTTTGCCTACACAGGCAAGCTGTATGTAACGGCGGAGCTGTGCCTTGATTCTGGCCACCAACTCTAAAATGCTGCAGGGCTTCACCAGATAGTCATCTGCTCCCGCACTTAACCCCGCTACCTTGTGCTGCTCATCTCCCTGTTCTGATAATATAATAATAGGCAAATCGTACTTTTCCCTAACTTTTTCAATAAAGGCAAGGCTTACCTGCGCCTCGCTTTCCATATCCGTTATGAGAAGCTGGATTCCCTCTCTGCCAATTATACGAAGGGCTTCTTTTTCACTGTATGCCTTCCATACTTCATATCCTTCCCCAGCCAGATAAAATCCAATAAACTCAACCAATTCCTTATCCTTATCAAAAATTAAAATACGATTCATTGTGCGTCTCCTTTCCTTTATTCTTTATAAATCTTTTCCTTTTCTGCTATTATTTAGATGCATAAATCTGCCAAAAAGTCAGTCTCCTTTATTCATATGGGGATAAATCCATGCTTTCTAGCATCTTATAAACCTCTTCTTCCGTATACCCGATATAATCTCCATATATCTCATATTGTCCTACAACAATAGCAGTATGTATTCGCCATCCCTCTGGCTTTTCCACTTCAGAATCCACTATCAGATACTGTCTGCCTGCTTTTGTTGTATAGCTTCTCTCATTGGTTGCTCCGTCCGAATAACTTCTGCTTCCGGCATGTGCCTCACTATTTTTGAAATTCCATATATCCTGAATCACTTCCTTATCATCCACCTTTTTCCAAAAAGTAAGGGCATCATTTTCTCCCGTTACCCATATATGGATTTCCTCTGCCTGTCCCCTTGGTATTTCCGGCACAACCAAAGGAAATGTCTCCTGCATTTTAAATGCTTCATAAGAGCTATAAGTCCTCTCCTCTATTTCTTCGATTATCACCTCATCCGCTTTACTTCTGTTTCCTTTATCTGCCCATTCCTCTAAAATACCTGCCTCTTCTCCTGCCTGAAATTGCTCCTGCAGACTCACGGTAGTACCTTCACTGCTTTGAAAGCCAAAATCAGCAACATGAATGACATGATAAAGATAATCTGCCGCCTTTACCGTGGTAAAGCCACATATCAATAAAACAAAAAAGCCCGCCGCTGCTGAAACAGTTTTTTTCCTCCTCCGTCTTCTGGCTCTTTCCCTATGCTCTGCTTCATCCTGTATTTTCTCATAACATACCGTATATTTTATGGAGTTGTCCAAGGCTTCCTTATACACTTCCCTAAATTTCCTCATAATCATATGCTTCCCCTAATGCTTTTTTTAATAAAGCCCTTCCTCTGCTTAGCTGGGAAGTAACCGTATTTTCCTTTCTTCCTGTAAGCATGGCAATTTCCCTTATGGAATAATTCTCATAATAAAATAAGTGAATGACTTCCCTATATTTTCTCGGCAGCTTTAAAATTTCCGCAAGCAGTTTCCTTTCTCTCTCTTTCATAAGATATGCCTGCTCCATTCCCGGTATCGCTCCTGCCTCCTGCCCGCCAAGCATGTCCACCTTCTTATGCCACCCTGTCCTCCATAATGAACGGCACTGGTTTAATGTTACCTGAATCAGCCATGCCTTTTCATGCTCTGCACTGTCAAACTGTATATCTGCTTTTATGTATTTATAAAACACCTCCTGTACTACATCCTCGGCATCCTCCTTACTTTTCAACCGTAAAAATGCCAGCTTGTACAAGGTATCCGCATACTTATCGATAGCCTCTTCTTTCTTATTCTTCATTGCTGGTTTATCCCTGTATGTCCCTTAGCTTTTTTGTCTTCTATATATAATACGTTTCAAAAAGCAAAAATACTGCAAAATTTTTAAAAATTTTGCAGTATTTTTAAAAAAATCTTATCTACTGTTTATAAATGATTTTATCTGCCAGCTCTTTTGCTGTATCTTCTCCCTTCATCCTTGCCACAATTGCCAGCCCAAATTCAATTGCTGTTCCCATTCCCCTGCTGGTAATAATATGCTCTGATATCTCCACCGGATTTTTTGTTACTTTGGCACCTTCCAAATGACTTTCAAAATCCGGATAGGAGCAGGCGTTTCTTCCTTTCAACATTCCCCGGTGCCCTAAAATACTAGGAGCCGCACAAATGGCTGAAAGATATTTTCCCTCTTCATAAAACCTCTCTACCTGTTCCATCAGAAGCTTACATGCCTCTAAGTTCTTTGTACCGGGCATCCCGCCGGGAAGCACAATCATTTTTACTTGGGAAAAATCCACTTCCTCAAGCAGCATATCCGTTTCCACCAAAACCTTATGAGAACTCTCCACTCCTTTTTCTCCTGTAATGGACACCATAGACACATCAATGGCCGCCCGCCTTAATAAATCCACCACCGTCAAGGCTTCGATTTCTTCAAAGCCTGTTCCAAAAAATACACATACCTTGTTCATCTCTTACTTCCTTTCCCTATTTTCTTTCTAATTGCTTTTTATCTGGATTGTTTTCTGTTTATTATACAAGAGCGGAGAGGGATTTTCAATAAATGAAGTAATACTAATACACCAAAATAGTAATAGTTCAGCCCCTAAACTAGTATTTTCCCCCTCACATATGGTATACTTATAACATCAAAAAGAAACCGAAAATAGGAGACCCACTTTCATGGAAATAGAACGCAAATTTTTAATCAAATCACTTCCCGCCCAACTGGAAACCTGCTCCAAAAAGCATTTAGAGCAAGCTTACTTATGTACTGCACCTGTTATCCGCATCCGACAGGAAGGGGATGAATACGTTCTCACTTATAAGGGAAACGGGCTTATGGTTCGTGAGGAATATAATCTTCCTCTGACAAAGGAAGCATATATACATTTAAAGGAGAAAGCAGACGGAAATGTCATCATGAAAACCCGTTACTATCTTCCAGAAAAAAACGGGCTTACCATTGAACTGGATATTTTTGAAGGGATACATGCCCCTCTTATTATGGCTGAAGTGGAGTTTCCCAATGAAGAGGCGGCAGCTTCCTATCTGCCTCCGGACTGGTTTGATAAGGAAGTTACAAACGACCCTGCTTATCATAATTCAAATATGATTTAATCAGCTTTTATTTTGATAATGTTGTTATAAAACTCTATGTGCCCTATAAAAAGGAGAGGCGCATATGCGCCTCTCACTCTTTTATGCTTTTTGTGGATTCACGAACTACAATCTCACCTGAAAAAACTCTATGCTGATGCTGCTTTTTCCCTGATATGATATCAAATAGCAATCCAATCGTTTCCTTTGCCATTTCCTCGATTGGCTGATGCACCGTCGTAATCGTCGGAATACTATATTTTCCAATGTCGATTCCATCATAGCCTACCACTGAATAATCATCAGGTACTTTTTTTCCGGCTTCATGGATGGCTCTTAAGGCTCCCACTGCCATCATATCAGAAATAGCATACAAAGCTGTAAATTCTTCGCCGGAAGCCAGCAGCTGCTTTGTCGCCTGATAGCCATTCTCCATGCTATAAAGCTCCAAATCCTGATCCATAGGTCTGACCAATTCCTGCCTGAAAGAAATTCCATGCTCTTTCAATGCCTTTTTATATCCTTCCAAACGCAGCTTTCCAATACTTTCATCCTCTTTAGAGGCTGAAATCATGGCAATCTTTTTATGACCGGATTGTATCAGGTAATCAACGATTCGATAGCTCTCTTTCCTATCATCTACCGATATGGTAGAAAACATGGCTTTATCTATAGTTTCTGCAGAGCCTCCCACTGTACTTAAAATAAAGGGCACGTTCAAATATCCCAGCTTTTCTGAAGAATGCTGAAAATATCCGCCCAAAAATATAATCCCTTTCAACCGTTTTTCCTTTACAAGCTCTAATGCCACATCTATTTCATCTTCATCATGTTCTACATGATGCAGCACCATTGCATACTTCTTTTTCTTGATTTCTTTTTCAATGGATTTTACCATGCTTGTAAAAAAGGGATTATTCATTCCCTTAACCAATACGGCTATGGTCTTAGCTTCTGTGCGCTTTAAATTTCGCGCACTATTATTAGGCACATATCCCTGCTCCCTAATGACTCTGTTAATCATACTTTTCGTTTCTGGATTAATGTCAGGATGATTATTTATAGCACGGGATACTGTACTAATGCCCACACCGCATATTCTTGCAATATCCTTAATCGTTACCTGCTCCATAAATGTCTTCCCTGCCGTCCATTAAATTTTTACAAACGATAATAAAGATTTGTCATGTCATACATCTCTTCTGCCAGTTCTTCTGTAAACTGTCCGTCCAACAGTCGCCATTTCCAGTTGTCACCTAAGGTAGATGGTATATTGATCCTTGCTTCAGAACCTAACCCTAAATAGTCCTGCATAGGGATAATTGCTGTATCCGCCACACTTGCCATACACGCCCTTATAAATTCCTTATATATATCCTTATTGGAACGAATATTCAGATATTTTTTGGCAAAAGCCTTATCCTTCTTTGCAAAGGTTGACCACCAGCCCACAATAGTATCATTATCATGGGTTCCTGTATATACAATACAGTTCTTATCATAATTATGAGGTAAATAATCGCTTTCTTCCTTGGAATCAAAAGCAAACTGCATAATTTTCATGCCCGGATATCCGGTCTTCTTTACCAGCTTAATCACTGTATCTGTTAAGAATCCCAAATCCTCTGCAATTACATCCTTTTCTCCCAGCTTCTCTTTAATTGCTTTAAATAAGTCATATCCCGGTCCTTTTTCCCATTCGCCAAACTCCGCTGTCTCATCTCCGTAAGGAATAGCATAATACTCATCAAAGCCCCTGAAATGGTCGATGCGCACTACATCATATAACTGATAGCAGTAAGCCATACGCTTTATCCACCATTCATAGCCGGTTTCCTTGTGATAGGACCATTTATATAAGGGATTGCCCCATAACTGTCCTGTTTTAGAAAATGCATCCGGCGGACATCCTGCTACTGCAATTGGCGTCAGGGTCTCATCAAACTGGAACAACTCCGGATTTGCCCATGTATCAGAACTGTCAAATGCTACATAAATAGGAATATCTCCAATAATTTCAATTTCCTTCTCATTGGCATACTCTTTCAACGCAGTCCATTGCTTTATGAAATAATACTGCTGGAATTTATAAAAGTCAACTTCATCCTTATATTTTTCCCTATAGGCTTTTAACGCATGCTCCTGACGTGTCTTTATATCTTCATCCCACTCGTTATAGCCAGCGCCGCCAAAGGAATTTTTGACTGCCATAAATAAAGCATAATCCTCCAGCCAATAGCTGTTTTCCTTTACAAACTTATTATAAAGAGTATTTGTTAAGTCAAATCTGGAAAATGCTTTTCTTAAAACTTCAAATCTGGCATTATAGATTTTTTCATAATCTACATAAGCTGCATTATCGCCAAAATCATATTTATCACATTCCTTTTTCATCAGCAAGCCTTCTTTAATCAATTCTTCCAAATCAATATAATAGGGATTGCCGGCAAAGGTGGAGAAAGACTGGTATGGAGAATCCCCATACCCAGTCGGTCCTAAAGGCAGAATCTGCCAATAGCTCTGTCCGCCTTTTTCTAATAGGTCAACAAACTCATATGCCTTTGCACCGAAGGTGCCGATTCCGTACTTTGACGGAATACTGGAAATTGGTAATAAAACACCGCTCTTTCTCATGTTTTCCTCCATTAACCCTTAACAGCTCCGGCAACAACGCCTTCGATGATATATTTCTGGCAGGTAAGATAGAAGATAACAATAGGAACAATAGCAAGAACCAACATAGCCATCATTGCACCCATATCCTTGTTACCATTGGAGCCTACCAGCATCTGAACTACTACAGGTATTGTTTTATAATTTGTAGACAAACCGATTACCAGATAAGGTAATAAGTAGTCATTCCATACCCACATTGCCTGCAAGATTGCAACAGTAATCGTGGTTGGTTTTAAAATCGGAAATACGATTCCGAAGTAATTTTGAAGAGGATTACATCCATCAATCATAGATGCTTCTTCAATTTCCAACGGAATGGATTTGACAAAACCGCTGAACATAAACACCGCCAAACCGGCGCCAAATCCTAAATATAAGAAACACATACCAATTGGATTGTTTAATTTTAATTTATCAGCCAGACTTGACATTGTAAACATTACCATCTGGAAAGGAACCAGCATGGAAAATGCAAATCCAAAATACAATATATTTGAAGCCTTTGACTGCACTCTCGTAATATAATAAGCTGCCATGGATGTAAATAATACGATCAATCCTACAGAAATAATCGTAATAAAGAAGGACCATCCAATCGCACTTAAAAATCCGGTTTTTGTTAAACCTGTAATATAGTTCTCAATACCAACAAAGGTGTCCCCGCTAGGCAGTGAGAAAGGATCCTTACTAATAAAGAACTTACCTTTAAAGGAGTTGATGAGAATAAATAAAATCGGATACAAAAATACCACTACTAAAACACATAAAAATGCAAATATAAGCCATTGTCCTACAGACATTTTTTGTTTTACTTTCTTCTTTCCCATTATTGATCCACCTCCCTCTTTCTAGTGAAGAGTAGCTGCGCTAAACCTACACCAGCCACAAGAATAAAGAATATAACCGCTTTTGCCTGACCTACGCCTGAATAGCCGGTTCTTCCATAGAAGGTATTAACAATATTCAATGCTACCATTTCAGTCTGATGGCTTGGAGCGCCTGCTGTCAATGCAAGGTTCTGGTCATAAAGCTTAAAGCTGTTTGATAATGTAAGGAAGGTACAGATTGTAATGGAAGGCATTACCATTGGAATCGTAACCTTAAACAATGTCTGCGTGTTTGTAGCGCCATCAATACGTGCTGCTTCAAGCAAATCGGTTGGTACATTCTGAAGTCCTGCTATATAAATAATCATCATGTAACCTATCATCTGCCAATTCATCAGAAGAATCAAGCCCCAATATCCATAAGTGGACTTTGCAAGCAGGTTGGTGCCATATTGAAGCAATACGGAATTTAACATTTGCTGCCATGTGTAACCAAGTACGATACCGCCAATTAAGTTAGGCATGAAAAATACTGTCCTGAATACATTTGTACCTTTAATTTTCTTTGTCAAAAGAAGCGCCAATCCAAAAGCCAAAATATTGATGGAAACAATTGCCACAATTACAAATTTTACAGTAAAGCCTAAGGATGATAAAAACCCACTTCCTGATGCGAATGCATTAATATAATTTTGAATACCATTGAACTTTCCATTATCTACCGTAGTAAACTCACAAAAAGACAGATAAACACCTAAAATAAAGGGAATGATAAATGCCATGGCAAATGCAAGTAATGTAGGTAGAACAAAAACTAAAAAATACTTTTTTAATGTTTTTTGCATATACTCTCTCCTTTAAAAATGATATTTCCCTCATTTTTATAAAAATGGCAAGGGCGGTTAACACCCTTGCCACCTATTTACACTCTTTTTAACACTTATTCACTTTAGAATCCGTATTAAACGATTCATAAATACTAGCGAATTATTCAGCCGTTGCTGTAGCAGCTTTTTCTTCAGCCCATCTTGTCTTCACTGTGTCTACAACTTCATCCCATGTCTTGCTTCCGTTGCAGTAGTCGCCAAGTGCGAAACCAAAGTCATCCTTGAAGGACTGGCTTGGGAAAATTGTGAAGTTCCATGATACACTTGTCTTGGAAGAATCTTCCATGTAACGAAGTACTTCCTGTGCTAATGGATCGGTAGGTTTCTCGCTGTCTTCAAATGTATTGAAAGGTGCGATAAATCCTAAATCATTTGTTACATGATTCTTACCTTCTGCAGAGCTGTATAACCACTCAAGGAATGCAATTGTTGCAGCCTGATCAGCTTCGCTAGCTTTGCTGTTTACACAGTAGAAGTTTTCTGTACCAACACATAAGCCCTGACTTTCTTCACCAGAAACACCTGTATAAATTGGTAAGAACTTAACATCGCTTTCTGTTACAGTATTTCCAGCAACGTCATTGATCTGTCCCCATCCCCAGTTACCGTTCTGAACCATTGCAACCTGACCTAATGCAAATTCAGCCATAGAGGAAGTAACATCCATAGTTGTCAATGTTCCCGGTGCAGAACAGGAGTTGTTGATGTATAAATCAAAAATGTTCTTGTAGTTTTCAGCATATGTGAACTCTAATTCATCAATGTCTGAAACACCTTTGTCTTTTAATTCATAGTAAACCGGAAGGTTTGCTAAGTGTGTCTGCCATCTCCAGTCTTCACCTGGAAGTAAGGAAGTGGAAGCAAATACACCGTCAATTCCCAATTCGTCTTTTTTAGCTGTCATATCTTCAACAACTTCTTTTAACTTTGCAAAGTTATTGATTTCATCCATAGAAGCTGCCTTAGCGCCTTCTGTTGCAAAGTATTTGTCCATGATAGCCTGATTGTAAATGATACCATAACCTTCTACTACGTAAGGAATACCATATACGCCGCCATCATCACCTTCGATTGCAAGGGACTTGTCAAGTAACCAGCTATAGTAATCTGTGTCCTTTAAATCCATGCAGTAATCTTTCCAGTTCTGATATCCAACAGGTCCGTTAATCTGGAATAATGTAGGAGCATCCTCTTTAACGATTTCGGATGTCAGTGTAGCTTCATACTGTCCGGAAGCTGCGGTAACAACCTTTACTTCTGTTCCAGTTGCTTCTGTGTACTCTGCTGCAATCTGCTGCCACATATCATCTGATTCAGGCTTGAAGTTCAGGTAGTAAACCTTTCCGCCTTCTGCACTTGCAGAGCCGCCTTCATCCTCTCCTTCTGTTTCAGCATCTGTCTCTGCCTCTGTGTCATCACCTGCATCATCTGTTGTGCTTGAGCCGCCGTCATCTGCTGGCGCATCATTGCCGCCACCGCAGCCGACTAACATAGTCGCAACCATTGATACACAAAGTAAAGTACTAATAAGTTTCTTTTTCATAACTTTTACCTCTCCTTTTCTTTGTTGATCTACAATTTCTATGATAGAGAAGCCCTGCTCCTGATTATGGCTCCTCATAATATAGAGGCGGAATGTAGATTATCATTCTGATACCGTTTCCGGTAACGTTTCCGCTCATATGGATAATATAGCACAGGGTTATCCCATTTGCAACCTGTTTTTTGCAAATTTGCTCTTCTTGCTAAATTTATTTTAAAAAATTTGTGCATTTTTACAGCCAATATTCCTAATTTCTAAAATTTAATACATATTTTGTATATATATGGAAGTATTTATATGTCAAAAAGAATCTTTACATGGTTTAATTTTTAGTTTTTCATAAGTAATATGAACAATCCGTCCCATGACAAACAGGGCTTTGGGAGTATTATCTCCCAAAGCCCTGTTTATTATTCCACTTTTATTTCAATAAAACCGGATAATATTTATTTTAATTTCCAGATGTCCCTATTATATTCTGCAATTGTCCTGTCAGATGAGAAGAAACCTGCTTTTGCAATATTGGTAAGCATCATCTTCTTCCACTTCTGCTTATCTTCATAATCCGCAAACATTTTATCCTTTGTTGCGATATAATCCTTTAAGTCAAGAAGCGTCATGAACCAGTCTTTATTCAACAGCTCATTGTACAGTCTCTCCAAGTTTTCCTTGCATCCCACCTTCATCACTTCATCGCTTACGATAAAGTCAACTGCTTCCTTGATAACCGGGTCGCTTTCGTAGAATTTTTTGGAAACATAATCAGCCTTTGCATAGTGCTCGATAACCTGTTCGGATTTCTCGCCAAAGATATAAATGTTATCATCGCCTACTAATTCATGGATTTCCACATTAGCGCCATCGGAAGTACCAATTGTAACAGCGCCATTTAACATGAACTTCATATTACCTGTTCCAGATGCTTCTTTGGAAGCCAGAGAAATCTGCTCGGATACATTACATGCCGGAATCAGCTTTTCTGCATAGCTTACATTGTAGTTTTCTACCATAAGAACTGTCATGTATGGACTTACATCCGGATCATTCTTTACGATTTCCTGTAAGCATAACAACAGATGAATAATATCCTGTGCAATGATATACGCTGGAGCTGCCTTTGCGCCAAAAATGAAAGTAAGCGGTGTAGCAGGCTTCTTGCCTCCTTTAATCTCCAAATACTTGTGGATGATATAAAGCGCATTCATCTGCTGGCGTTTGTACTCATGAAGTCTCTTTACCTGAATATCAAAAATGGAATCTGGATTCAAGATAATGCCTTCTGCTTCTTTTACATAGTCTACTAATTCCTGTTTCTTGATGTTCTTAATATTCATCAGCTCATCAAGAACACCCTGATCATTAATCTTTTCTAATAATTTTTCTAACTCATCCGCATTTTTCTTATAGCCGTCGCCAATAGTCTCTGTTAAGAAATTGGCAAGAGGCTTGTTACAGGATAATAACCAGCGGCGGAAGGTAATACCGTTTGTCTTATTATTGAATTTTTCCGGATAAATCTTATAAAAGCTGTTTAATTCGGAATCCTTTAAGATTTCTGTGTGGATAGCAGCAACGCCGTTTACAGAGAAACCATAGTGGATATCAATATGTGCCATATGCACTCTGTCATCTTTGTCGATAATCTGAACTGCCGGGTCATCATATTTTTCAGCAACTCTCTTGTCCAGCTCCTTAATAATTGGAACTAACTGCGGAACAACCTTTTCCAAATATTTTAATGGCCATTTTTCCAATGCTTCTGCAAGAATGGTGTGATTTGTATATGCACAGGTCTTGCTTACTACATCAATTGCTTCGTCCATGGTAAATGCCTTTTCATCTACAAGAATACGAATCAACTCCGGAATTACCATAGTAGGATGTGTATCGTTAATCTGGATGACAGCATGGTCATACATCTTACGGAGGTCATACTGCTTTTCTTTCATTTCCTTTAAAATCAACTGCGCTCCACTGCTTACCATAAAGTACTGCTGATAAATACGAAGCAGGTTGCCTGCCTCATCGGAATCATCCGGATATAAGAATAATGTCAGGTTCTTTTCAATTGCTTCTTTATCAAAGCTGATGCCTTCTTCTACAATGCTTTCATCAAGAGATTCAATATCAAATAATCTTAATTTATTGATACCATTTTCATAACCCACTACATCAATGTCATACAGTCTGGATTTCACTGTTCTGTCACCAAATTTTACATCAAAGGTAACGTCCGTTTTATTTAACCATGACTTATCTTCAATCCAGTCATTTTTTACTGCCTTCTGCTTTCTGTCTTCAAACACCTGCTTGAAAAGTCCAAAATGGTAATTCAATCCGATGCCGTCCCCCGGCAGCCCAAGCGTTGCAATGGAATCAATAAAGCATGCTGCAAGTCTTCCCAGACCACCGTTTCCTAGTGATGGCTCCGGCTCAATTTCCTCGATTTTTGATAATTCCTTACCGTTTGCTTTTAAGATTTCATCCAGCTTCTCATAAACGCCTAAGTTAATCAGATTGTTGGATAACAGCTTGCCAATTAAAAATTCGGCAGAAATATAATAAATCTTCTTATCGCCGCTGATTGGTGCAGTTGCTTCCATAAGACCCTTGGATAACTGAAGTACCGCATAATAGATTTCGCTGTCGCTGCAATCTTTAATGGCCTTTCCGTACATATCCTTTGTCAGGTCCTGTAACTGTTGCTCCAAATTCATTTGTAATACCTCCCTTTGCATTTTTAGTTGTAAACTCATTCTATTACCTCCTTAGCTAAACTTAAGCTTAACTAGTTTGTACGACTTTGTACTGCTTTTGTTTATTTGCTTCTGTTCTAATTTCCTTCTCCTTCTCATATGTTATGTAAGGCACATACTAACAGAACCATGTTTCATATGTTCCGGAAAACGTTTTCTAATTTTACCCCTACTACTTTACCATAGGAAAACGTTTTCTGCAAGTATTTTTTCTAAAAAATTCCACCAAACATTTTTAAACTTTTTAGTGAGTTTTTACAGTTTCCTTTTGATTTATACCTAAAAAAGAAAACTTTTCATTTAACAGATAATATCTTCATATTTCATGCGCGCAAGGCTGTAATCTAACTTAATATTCCTTCCGCTTTCACCGTTCATAAGGTTATTCAATTCCTTTACGGCCTCAGCGGATATCCGGTAAAAATCCTGCCTTACCGTATTCATCTGCTTCCCCACGTATCCCATGAGGGCAATTCCATCAAAACCACATACCGGACGGAAGATATCCATTTCTGTAAGTGCCTTCATAGCCCCGATTGCCATAAGGTCCGAAGCACATGCTACCATATCTTTGTTCCTTGCATATTTAAAAGTAATTTCCCTTGCCTTCAGTTCACTAAATTCTCCCTGTCTGATTAAGAGCTTCAGTCTGAACTCCTCGGCAAGCTTTTTAATCCCCTTTAAACGTTCCTCAGATACATAGCCGTCATTTCGTCCTGCAATATACAAAATGCTTTTGCAGTTTATGTTTTCTGTTGTTTTTTTTGCCACATCATATTGGGCTTTTTCATTGTCAATCCAGACGGATGAAGTATTTTCATTATATACCGGCGCATCAATTACCACAATCTTAAATTCCTTTGAATCAATCAGGCTGTGAAGCTGCCTGCTATATTTATTTAAGCCACATATGATAATGCCCGATATGCTTTGAGACTTGAAATATCTGGTAATTTCCTCTACGCTTTTATCCTTCAGCATAGAAAAAAAAACGGTAATAATATCCAGATTCAGTAGCATCGCCTGATTGATGGCACCGGACAGATATTGCATATTGATTTCATCAATCGCCTGAATATGGGGATTCAAATTAATCAGAATCGCCACTCGCCCAGCCTTTTTGCTGGAAAGAGCCGCTGCTACCGCATTCGGTACAAACCCCAGCTCTTCGATAGCTTTATTTACTTTTTCCTGTGTGTCCCTGCTGACATTTGGATAATGATTTAATACCTTTGATACTGTGGAAATGGCCACTCCCGCATGTTTTGCTACATCCTTAATCGATACCATGACAGCTGCCCGCCTTAACATTCTGTTTCTTCTGCCTACAAAAACAAAAAAAGCAGAGAACCCTTTTTCGGGCAGGGCTCTCCGTTTTTCTGTTTTTCTTAGTCAAACAATTCCTTCATTACTAAATGGCGTGGAAGTCCATCCACAAATAATGGTGTCAATTCGCCCATAATAAGCGGCCTAGCATATTTTACATAACCATCATTCAAATTACAGCCATCTTCTGTAATCCATTCTGCCGGAACAGGTCTTTCCACATTGGCAATTGCATGAATATCATATGCAGAGGTTCCACACTGATATGGGTCGTCACCATTTCTGTCAAGAGTAATCATCATGCCGGTCTTGCCCTCTTCTGCTGCTTT
The DNA here is from genome assembly GCA_023664735.1 of Robinsoniella sp. Lineage (GTDB taxonomy): Bacteria > Bacillota > Clostridia > Lachnospirales > Lachnospiraceae > RGIG3040. Next base: position 31,612 of record JAMPFB010000017.1, read on the forward strand.
CACTGCATCAGAGCCAACTTGGAATGCTTCGTTGATATCTGTTAAGGAAGCCAGATGGGTAGCTGCTCTTTGTAAAGTAGAAAATTCTACCGCACGGGTCTTTAAGCCCGTTTCAGCAGCAACGATCTGCGCAAGATAAGCTGCAGTACCAGACATCTGCTTGTGTCCAAATGCATCTACTGCCACATTCTCATTTGCAAGCTCGCATACATAACGGCCATCTGCAATATGAACGCCTTCAGAAACTGCAATTACTACAGAAGATTTTGTAGCTGCAAGCTCCTTTACTTTTGCCATGAACTTGTCCATATCAAATACTTTTTCAGGTAAATAAATCGCATCGCAGCCAGAGCAGTCAGGTCCCTTTGCCAAAGCAGCAGCTGCTGTCAGCCAGCCTGCGTTACGTCCCATAATCTCCACGATACATACAGTAGGCTTCTTTGCACCAAAGGACTCATTGTCACGGATAATTTCTTTTACGGAAGTAGCAATATATTTTGCTGCAGAACCATATCCCGGACAGTGATCCGTCACAGGAAGGTCATTGTCAATGGTCTTTGGAACGCCCATGAATCTCTGTGGCTTGTTGTGAGCCGCTGCATAATCGGACAACATCTTAACCGTATCCATGGAGTCATTGCCGCCTGCATAGAACAGGCACTCAATGTCATGCTTCTCCATGATTTCAAATACTTTCTCGTATACTTCCTCATGTCCTTCAATCTTTGGCATTTTAAAACGGCAAGAGCCTAAAAATGCGGAAGGAGTCCTCTTTAACATTTCAATTCCTGTTTCGTCGTCAAGGTATGGGGCAAGGTCAACGATTTTGTCTTCCAAAAATCCTTCAATGCCATGAACCATGCCATAGATTTTGTTTACTCCTAATTTCTTTGCTGCCGCATATACGCCAGCTACGGATGAGTTGATTACTGCCGTAGGTCCGCCAGACTGTCCGACTACGATATTACCTTTCATTCTGTTCTCTCCTTTAGAATTTCTATTTTTATTTTTTGCCGGATATTACTCTTTTCCATGGAAAAACATGGAATATCCGTATCAATCCGATTATAGCAGATAATATTTGCTAATACAAGCATTTAAATACCTAGGGAAATACTTTTTCTCCCTTCTCATTCAACACAGCAATGGCTTCCTCCACTTCAGACAGGGCTTCTAAAAGCTTGCCTGACAATTCGACAGCATCTGCATACAGCTCTCCTGCCGCTTCTTCCTTCCTGTCATTTACAGCCTCCAAGACCTTATTTCCTATAGAATGAAAAGCATTATGAAGACTTCCTATCTGATTCCATTTATCCTTCAAATCAGGATGCTCAATGGCAATGGCTGAATAAAAATGACCAAAGCTGCATTTTGAAGAATTTTTCTGTAACGGGTATATTTTCATTTCCTTTACGATACGGTCACAGGCCTGCAACCATTCTGCATGAGCCTTTTTTGCTTTTTGTATCACCTCTATGATTTCATCATTGGACGGCGCCATGGTTCCAGTACATACTCCTTTATACAATTCCGTTACCATTTCCGACAGGCGATCATCAATTTGAGCAATCTCCTGTGCATACTTCACGCTGCTTTCCGCCTCTTCCTGAATAGTAAGAGTCATCTCCGCAAGCTGCTGCGCATCCATGCTTGTAGAGCCCATGGCGGTATTCACTTCGTCCGTAGTTACCTTTATATGATCCATGGAATCATGGATGCTATCCACTTCTTTTACGATATCCCTCAGCTTTTGAATATTCTCCGTTATGCTCACGGAAATGGTTCCTATCTTTTCCCCCATTTCATGATTGGAAGCGCTGGTACGCTCAAGGCTTTCCTTGCTTTCCTCTGCTGCAACGGAAATATTCTGGACAAATTCCTGCATTCCCAACAGATTCCTCTTTGTATCATCTGCCAACTGGCGAACCTGATCAGCAACTACCGCAAAGCCCCTTCCATGCTCTCCTGCCCTTGCCGCCTCGATGGAAGCATTCAACGCCAAAAGGTTCGTCTGATTGGCAATGACCTGTACGCTTTTTACAATCTTTTCCACCTCTTCCGCAAGCACCACAAGCTGCTCTATCTTTTCTCCCATGACATTCGTGTCTTCTAACACCTGATCCTTTAAGGCGCTCACTTCATCCAGAAGCTTTTTGCTTTCGTCATTTTTCTCCACAAGCTGATTGGCATCCTCCGTCAAAAGAGACAGCGTATTTGCCGTACCGTCCACCGTGTCGTTTACCTGATTCATGCTGGCAGTAGTTTCTTCTACAATGGCAAGATTGGATTCGCTTAAAACAGAAAGCTCCTTTGCAAATCCCAGCAATTGCCCGGAAATATGTCCCATTCCTACATCAAAGCTGCTGATGGAGCTTGTAATATCCATAATTTTCTTTGCCGCTTCTGCCATCTTCATTTCATTGGCGACCATTCTTTCTAGCTTAGGAATCAACTTACTGTGCACAGGATGCGTGCTTGCCGGACAACTCCCCCCTTCTTCGCCCCTAAGGTTCTTTTCCACACATTGAAGCACTTCTTCCATTTCCTCACATGCATTCTTTTTCTTTGCCATATTCTTTTTCCTCCCAATCTTAATCTTTCTTTTGTATTCCCTCTATTTTACTGCTTTTGGATATTCATTGCACAAAAGCCTGTATGGCGGCTCGTCCTCCTCTATTGCCGGAAAACGTCCTATTTCCTCATAGAACCGATTATCTGTATTATCATCATTGCACATGGAAACCTCTCCAATCAGCACATCTCCCGTCCCCGGCTTTACATCAAAATCATGATACTGATGGGGCCACAGAGTAATGCTTTCTCCCGGCTTAAGCTCCACGCCAGTTCCTGCCGGCACGTAATAAGAACGTCCGTCGCTGTTTATAAGCACTTCCGTATCCGCAAAGCTTCCATCCCCCTTATCATTGTACACATGAATAATCAGAACACCTCCGCCCCGGTTAATGATATCCTCACTTTTTTTCCAGTGGAAATGCATGGGCGAATGCTGTCCTTCTTTCAGCATAAGAAGCTTTTCCGCATAAACCTTTTTGTATTTGGGATTATTTTGGTTGCCATTTCTTAGGGTAATCAGCGCAAATCCTACTTTATCCCATTCCCCCAGTCCATAGTCAGTAATGTCCCATCCCAGCATATTATCCCGTATCTCGTCATATTCACTATTCTTATCCAGCCATTCCTCCGGCGTGAAATTACAAAATGGTGGCAGCAAAAATCCATGCTTTTTAGCTAGCTCCTCCATTTCCCTGATACATGCATTGATTTTTGAGCGTTTCATAGATGCCTCCTTTTGCCCTCCCGGAAATGCCTTTCCGGACTTTAAAACACATATATACATCTTACCACATGCTTCCCTGATTTACTACTGAAAAGATGGTAAATTACTATAAAAAAGTAACAGTTCAGCCTTTTCTAGTAAAGATGGATAAACGGATGCGGCATAGGGACTTTGGGAGACCGGACGTGGGAGATGGCAGAGCATAGGATAGTCTTCTGGACACGCTCTCGCTCTGCAAAGACGCAGCGGTACTAACGCACCAAAGTACGGTG
>JAMPFB010000018.1 GCA_023664735.1 Robinsoniella sp.
AGCGAGAGCGTGTCCGGAAGACTATCCTATGCTCTGCCCTCTCACACGTCCGTCTTCCAAAGCCCTTATGCCGCATCCGTTTATCCATCTTTACTAGAAAAGGCTGACTGTTACTGTCGAAGTAAAAACAAATATTATTATACTTGACAAATTTATAAAAAGGAACTAGCCAAAAGGATAGACTTAGTGGCTGCAAGCCCTCTTTTTGGCATATTTTATAATAAAAACAGGTGATATACTATAGATTTAATTTATTAACCACCCAAAAATGACAAAATATGTAAAAAAAGCGACAAAAACAACAATTGACAAAGACTAGTATATTATATATAATTTAATTAACTAACTTTAGAGTATAAATTTAAAGGTACAAGAAAAAAGAAGGAAAAAAGAGCCAAATAATTTAGTTTTTATAAAATTTGGTATTTTCCAAAAATACGTCAATGTAATTTTATATTAATTACGGGGGAAGGAATGGAACTTACTACGGCATACTGTACGGATAGAGGAAATGTAAAAGCAATCAATCAGGATGCCCTCTTGATTAAAACCGCATCCAGCAGGTTTGGCAGCATTATATTTATGGCTGTTTGCGACGGGATGGGAGGATTAGAGCAGGGCGAGGTTGCCAGTTCTACCATGATAAAGCATTTGAGCGACTGGTTCAATCAGGAGCTGCCGGGAATACTCAGGATACAACCTTATGAGGAATCCATTTGCGATTCTTTAAATGCCCTTATTGACAAAGTAAATCAACAGCTTATGGAATATGGAAAGGATTCCGGAATTAAGCTTGGCACTACTTTGACGGCTATGCTGGTTCTTGCAGAGGAATATATAGTTGTTCATGTAGGTGATACGAGGCTTTATGAAATATCAAATGAAATAAGGCAAATCACGGTAGACCAGACTCTTGTGGCAAAAGAGGTGGAGATGAACAGGCTGTCTCCCAAGGAGGCAGAGCATGATCCACGCAGCCATATTCTACTGCAATGTATAGGGGCTTCTAAACATTTAGAGCCGGAGTTTTTATTGGGCAGGTTAAAGGAAAAGACAGTGTACATTATATGCTGTGATGGTTTCCGACACAAAATCACAAAAGAGGAAATGAAGCAGGAATTTGGAACTATAGTGCCAAAAAGAGAGGATTTACTGTTTGAGCAATGCAGGAATCTTGTCAGGCTGAATATGGAACGAGGAGAAAAAGACAACATTACAGTTGTAGCTTTACAATGCGTGTAGGAGAAAAACAGTGTTAGAAATCGGTTCGCTTGTAGACGGAAAATACAAAATTTTAAATATTATTGGAAAAGGCGGGATGAGCACCGTATATCTTGCCATGAATGAACGAGCCAATAAGCAATGGGCAATAAAGGAAATCAGAAAAGACGGTGTACAGAATTATGAGGTAGTAAAGCAGGGAATGATTATGGAAACCAACCTGCTGAAGCAGTTAAAGCACCCTAACCTTCCAAGCATTGTCGATGTAATTGATGATGATGATATTTTTTTAATCGTCATGGATTATATAGAAGGCGTTCCTTTGAGCAGGCTGTTAGAGGAAGGAAGGCAGCCGCAGGAAAAAGTAGTGGACTGGGCAATCCAATTGTGTAGCGTGCTTCAATATTTACATACAAGAGAAACACCTATTATTTACAGGGACATGAAACCTTCCAATGTTATGCTGAAGCCTGACGGTACGGTTATGTTAATTGATTTTGGAACTGCCAGAACCTTTAAAAGAAAAAATGTAGAGGACACGACCTGTCTGGGAACTGTGGGCTATGCAGCGCCGGAGCAGTTTGGCGGAAGGGGGCAGACGGATGAGCGTACGGATATTTATTGTCTGGGGGCAACCTTATACCATTTAGTCACAGGGCAGAATCCCAGCGAACCGCCTTATGAAATGTACCCCATTACTTATTGGGACCCTTTGCTTTCAACCGGTCTGGAAAGCATTATTCTACAGTGCACAAAGCAAAGCCCAAAGGAGCGGTTTCAAAACTGTGAGGAATTGATGTTTGCTCTTAAGCATTATAAAGAGCTGGATGTGGAGTATAAAAGGCGGCAGAATAAAAAGTTTGCCATATTTGCAGGAAGCGCTGTAGCTGCGTTGATTTTTGCAGGCATGACGATTTGGGCTGATTTTCAGTATAAAAAAACAGTCACCAGCAATTACGAATATTATATGCAGAGGGCTCAAAGCGAGGTGCAAAAGGAAGACATGATTGCACAATATAAAAATGCCATTCATTTGGACCCTGCAAAGGGGGAAGCGTATGAAAGGCTTTTGGAGGAAGTGATATTAAATGATGATATTTTGTCAGAAGAAGAAGCATATGCCATCCGGGATATTTTGAATGATACGGCGGATGGAAACAGACGGAATGAAGAAAGCTTTATGCAAAACCCCGTTGAATATGAGCGTTTTGCTTATGAGCTGGGAATTGCTTATTTTTATACTTATGAAGACAAGGGAAATAAGACACTGGCTAAGAAATGGCTGGAGATAGCGGCAAATTCCCAAAACCTGGAGGAAAATCAAGTAGAACGGGCAAAATGCCTGGGCAGGATTGCAGCCTATTATTCCAAAATAGGAGTAGAAAGCAAATCCGGTGATTCCAGTATTAGCTATCTGGACTATTGGAAGGATTTAATACAATTAACAGGTGGGGATTTGGCACAAAAGGATAACCTGACAACGGCAATGGTGGTCTATAAAGAGTTTGTGTATCAGATTTATACAAACTGCATTCATTTTAAGGAGGAGGGTATTGAAAAAAAAGAAATGGAAGACCAGCTTACAGCTATCAGAAAGCAGGTAGCTTCTGATGTAAAAGCTGTGAATCTGGAGGAAAACGAAAGAATCCGGGTCTTAAATGAGGAACTGACCCAATATTTAGAGCTGGCGGAAGATGCGCTGGATGCGGCATTTGCCATTAATAGCAATGAAAAGGAGGCATTACCATGACAATGCTGTTTCATTTAAGGATTATTTTTGGAATAATGGCTGTCTTATTTTTATTGCTCAGCATAATTCTGTTTATAAAGTTTGATATAAAAACATATTTTTTTATATATATAAAACATGATTCCAAGGGTTATGCGGCAAGCCGGCTACAGGAAAAAAGTACGAAAAAGAAGAAAAAGAAAGATACAAAAGCACAATTATCAGAACAGACGGAAAAACTATCAGAGGAAACGGTTCTTTTAACAGAGGACCAGGAAGAAACGGTGGTTTTAAGCGAGGAGCAGTTACAATTTGTAACAATGAAAAGTGTAGAAATTTATTCTGACCAACAGTAAGGAGGAAGAACAATGAAAAAATTAAATATGTTTAAAATCAAGCAAATATTTTTGCTGCTGTCGTTACTGGTGCTTTTGTTTCCGGCTATAAAGGTTCAGGCGGAAGAAAAGACTTATTATCCGGATTATCATTGGTTTAATGATGTAATTACCTATAAAGGAGAGGATATTTTTAGAAGAAATTATTTATATAAAAGTGTGATACATGGATCAAATGGCGGAACGCTGACCATTGATTTGGATAATCACAAAATTATTTTTAATAATTTTAAAGATTATTATGATGTGGACGATTGGATCTTTTTTGATATTAGCACTTATGATATGGAAATAATCTTAATTGGTGATAATGAAATAATTAAATCTGAATCTTCAAAATGTAAGTTTGAAATGAACGATAGGGGAAAAGTATTTACTTTTCGGGGACCGGGAAGCCTTACTTTAAATATGACTATGGCCTCTTATACGGATCTTGTATTTAAAGATTGCGAAATCAATATCCATCCGGAACATGAGGCTGCCATGTCGGTGGAAAAAATTGAAATATATGATTCCGATTTTAATCTTTCAACGGGATCAGTAGGATTTTATCAGAATGCATATTTGATAGAAAAATTAACAATGAGAGATTCCAGCCTGAAAGCCACATCTACAGCCAGCGAGATCTGCATTCCGTGGTTTATGGGTGAGGATAAAAATGATCAGCCATATAGTGATTTTCAAGAAATATTTTTCCCTCTATCCAATGAAATCATAGTGGATGAGAATGGATGTACTTTATATCCGATTCAGGATGAATTTAATGGCGTAAAATATTTTGCGTTTACGAAGGATAAAGATACGTATAAGAGTTGGCGGGAGGATGCATCATGGACGGTCAATATCCTCAGCCCTTCCAGAATCGAGCGGTTAAAAGCTGTGGAGCAGGTAGAGGATAAAATTGCCGCTATTAAGACGGTTACATCTGACAGCGGGGAAAAAATAAGAGATGCAAGAGAAGCTTATGACAATCTGGACGAAGAAATACGTTATAAAGTAAAAAATATAGATGTGTTGGAAAATGCGGAAGCTGCTTTTAAGGAAATCAATCAAAATGCGGCAAATAAGGTCATAGACATGATTTCAAAGCTGGAAACCATTACCGTGGACAGCGGCGAAAAAATCAAGGATGCCCAAGATGCCTATAATAACTTGACGAAAGAGCAAAAGGAGCTTGTTCCTAATTATGAGGATATTGAAAAGGCATGGATTGAGTTCCAAAAGGTATTAGAGCAAAAGGAGCAGGAAGCTGTTCAAGAGGGAACATGGACTCATGGCATGAGGGATTTTAGCATGGCCTCTTCATCCAATGGGAGCCAGTCTGACAAGGCGCAGGGCATCATAGTTAAAACTGCAAAATCAAAACAGAAAAAGACCCTGACCCTTAAGTGGCAGAAAGGAAAAAACTGCTCCGGCTATCAGATAAGCTACAGCGAAAAGAAAACATTTAAGAATCAGAAGAAAATTCTGGTAAAAGGCAGGACAAAAACCAGCTATACCATTAAGAAGCTAAAAAGCGGAAAAACTTATTATGTCAGGATAAGAAGCTACCGGACAGTAAATAAGAAAAGAAGCTATGGAAGCTGGAGCAAGGTCTACAAGGTAAAAGTAAAGTAAACGAAGTAATAAGGAAAAGATAGCAGCAGGTAATTTTTAAATAAGCCTGGCTATAAAACTACGAAAGGATAGGAGCATGAGAAATAAAATAAGACCATATCTGTCATTTTTGGCTGTACTTATTTTTCTGGTAAATAGTATACCTGTTTCTTTATTAGAAAGCCGGGCATATGAAAGAGAAGGGGATTATCTGGTAAGCGGAAATATTGTAGACGGGGAAAGAGAACCCGAATCACCTGAACCAGAAACGGAGACAGTTTCTGAAAATATCCCAGTGGAGGATGAACCGGCAGTTTCAGCAAATATTATTATAAACTGCAGCAATCCCCACATGGGGACAATTCAGGTATTTTCCGGTGATGAGGAGCTCTTTCCCATAGATTCCAGATATTCCTTTGCAAAGGGAGAAACAATAAGAATTTTGGCAACTCCTTATGAATATTATCAGGTAGTAAAAGACGGCCGGGGAGACATGAAGCTGGTAAATGAGGAAACAGGCGCTTGTGAAATGATACTGGAAAATTTTGATGCGGAAAGGGAAGTAGATTTTACAATTGAGTTTGAAAAGATTAAAAGTGTAACCATATCATATGATGGCGAATCCATGAAAATTGGGCGTAATATGCAGGGTGGTACGGTAAGTTCTGCCAGCCTTGATGGTCAGGCAGGCTATGTTCGGATTACCCCTGATTATGGTAATAAGTATTACGCCCAGTTGGATTTGGATGTATTAGAAGAATGTCAGGAAAACATATACAAAATAAAAGAAACTAAAATTCCTGCGGATACATCTGTAATTTTTTACCAAGACCAAATACCTCCTGAGATAACATTTAGCATTAGCTCCAATTTTATTGATGGCACATGGTATATCAATAAAACCAGTGAATTATTCATAAAAGCAACAGATAAAGAAAGCGGCTTAAAAAACGTTAGGACTCTGAATGGTTTTTTTGAGGAGCCTAAAGTATCAGGAAACGATTTGTATAGTTTAGAAGTCAGATACATTAATTTTGGTGAGAATAATTTAAAAAGGAAATTGGAGATTGAAGCAGAGGATATGTGCGGAAACGTAAGTTGCAATTCGATTGATATTGTTTATGACAAAAAGCCTCCAGAAATAAAAAATGTCTCCGTTAATTCCACGGGCAGGGTCTTTAAGCAAAATAATAAAAACTATTTCAAGCCGGAAGGGACATTAAATATAAGCTTGGATGTGAAAGATGATTTCATGCTTGACCATTGGAATTATAAGGTCTATGCCAACAAGGATAAAGAAGTATTTGCTTGCGGCGAAGAAAAAGCCGTTTCGGAGGCTTCTGTTCCCGGGAGGGTATCAATTGAAATGGAAGAGTTTGACACTGGTATATATACTATCTGTCTTACAGCAACGGACATGGCTGGAAATAAGTCGGTTCCGGAAACAATGGAAATCTATATAGATGGCACAAGCCCCGAAATAGAAATAAAAAATAAGGATTCCGGTGAAAAATGGTATAGGAATTGGGAAGATATTGCTGTAGAAGCGGCAATCAGTGATGAATATACATCCGATGGATTGTCATACAGCTATAAAGTCATTCCGTTAAATAATAATATCAGACTAAGCGAGGTGGATGATTTTATTAAAAGGAAAGCAATCAAGCCGGATACATGGACATGTCTGGGCGTTTCCGGCAATGGACTGGAACCATATCAGGTTTCTATATCTGCTAACGATATAGACGACATAGATGTGGATGACAAAAATGGCAGTTATGCATTGCTGATTTGGGCAAGAGATGGATGTCATAATGAATCGGAACCGCAAAGCTATGTATTTCACTATGATGATGCAAGACCTGAAGGAATAAATAATGTTACATTTAAAATAAATGGATTGGAAATAGATGGCAGTGCAATTACACCATTTGGAAACTTTTTAAGTAATCAAAAAGTAGAAATCAGCATTGAGGCAAAAGATGTAAATGAGGAATCAAAAAATTACTGTGATGGTATAAATCCGGGGATTGAGGAAGTATTCTTTTGCTATTCTGAAGTAAATGATGAAAATAATAAGTCCATTTTAGGAGTTCATAAGGGACTTCTGGTCGACAAGGATAATTTAGACCAAATTCCTGTAATTAACCAGTTTCATAAGATTGGAACAAACTTTACTGCAACCACTGAGGTGTTGAAAGAGGGAGTTCCATATAAAATTTTTCTGGTAATAAAGGATAAAGCAGGAAATTCATATAGATGTAAGCTGGAGGATATGCAGAAATATGAAAGTAGTCTGGTAATGGTAGATCAACAGGGACCGGAGGTTAACTTCAGTATTAATGATGAATTTAAAAATCCGGATTATAGGGAAACTGTAGGTGGAACAAAAAAAGAATGGTACAGAGGAAATCATGCGGTAATCTTTACATTGACATTGGAGGATTTATATTCCGGACTTTCCAACTGGGAGGTCACAGTAAATGACGAAGAAAAGTGGAGTGGGAATTTCCGGGCTTCCGAGCCGGAAAAAAATGAAAAACAGACACGCAGCTCTAAACAAATTGATTTGTCCAGAGGAAGAATTAGGCCTGATGGAAGCTATACCTTTGGGGCAGTAGCCCATGACAATGCAGGTAACGAAAGTGATTCTGACATGATTAGTAAGACCATTTATGTAGATGAACACGTTCCGGTTATAACCAGCATTGGCTTTTCTCCAAACATAAAAGATGGCATGGAGAATGCAAGTACACCACAAATTCAATACAGCTTCTTTTTTAAGAAACCCATAAAAATTAAAGCGACTGCCACAGATTTTATTGGAGACAGTAAAAATTTGGGCTCAGGAATTAAAAGTGTTTCTTATGAATTGGTAGATTCAGAAGGAAAGAAGGTAAAAAATGGCAAAGGTGATTTAGGGGTAACAAGGAACGAAGAGGACGATAGCTATATAGCAACAGGTCCGGTTAATGAAATAAGTGATTTTAAAGGAAAGATTCTAATAAGCGCAATGGACAACACCGGGCAGTCATCCGATTCCGTTAGTTCAAAAGGAATTGTAATCGAATCTGCAAAAGAACATAAAAAACATTCCAGCGCAGATATTAAAATGAAAAGTACCCCATATAAGGATGCAAATGGAAATCCTTTATACGATTCAATGCCTATTATCACTTTTAAAGCAGAAGATACATTATCCGGAATCGCAGAAAATACATGGAATGTAAAAGCTGTTACAAGCCATGGTGCAGAGGAAAGCGGAAAACAGGCAATTGGACTTCAATCCGGCAATAATGGCAAAAAAAGTATCAATGGCTGGAAATTCAGCAAGCAAGAGCAGAATTTAGTAACAAAAGTAACTAAAAACCACAAGGTAAATTCAGAGAAAAATTCTTTGGTGGCAAGCCTTAATCTGACAGATAATGCAGGGCACGAGAAAAAAGCAGTACAAAAAGTATTCAGTGTAGATGAAACAGATCCGGAAGTGTTTGTAGAATATGATAATAACGAGGCATATAATGAAAAATTCTACAATAAGGAAAGATATGCCACAATCCATGTAATCGATGCCAACTTTTCGGCAGAAGCATGTGAAATAAAAACTACCGGACCGGAAGTCACCAAATCGGAATGGGAGCATATTGCAGGAAGCAGCTGTAATGGGAAAATCCATTCCAAGGATTGTGAATATGTATGCCGGGTAGGATTTGTTGCAGATGGAGATTATACTTTTGGTTTTGAATGTACTGATTTGGCAGGCAGAAGTGGCAGCTACGGGCAGGTTGATGATTTTACGATTGATATGACCGAGCCTGTTATTCAGGTAAGCTATGACAACCAAAATTCACAAAACGGCAATTATTATAAGGCTTCAAGGACTGCTACCGTTCAAATAGAAGAACATAATTTCTCTCCAGAGGATGTTTCTATTACCATGACTGCCATGGATGGAGGAAGGGCTATTGCAGTTCCTGCCGTAGTGGGATGGAGCCAAAATGAAGATATTCATACTGCCACCATCGCATATGATTATGATGGGGAATTTACTTTTGATATCGAGTATACGGATCTTGCCAGCAATCAGGCTCAGGAATACGAGCAGGATAGGTTTATTATAGATATCACCGAACCGGAAATAGAAATTGCCGGAGTGGCAGACCGTTCAGCAAACAAAGGGAAGGTACAGCCTGTCGTAACCTGCAAAGATACTAATCTGGAAGATGTGGCAATTTCTTTAAAGGGCGCAAACAGAGGAACCGTAAAGGCAGACTATGACACAAGCCGTACGGGCAGCAGTATGGTATATAAGTTCAAGGACTTAGAACGTTTGGAGAACAATGATGACATTTACACCTTGCATGTAACGGCAAAGGATAAGGCTGGAAACGAGCTGGAAGAAGAAATCCTTTATTCCGTTAACCGATTTGGTTCTGTATATGAATACGATCGGCAGACAGAAGCATTGGTAAAAGACTATTATGCTTCTAAATGCGAGGATCTAATTATAAAAGAAGTAAATGTAAATACCCTTAAGGTAAACAGAATTACTTACAGCAAGGATGGAGAAATTGTAACCCTGAAGGAAGGAAAGGATTATAAGCTGTCCCAGTCGGGAGATGAATTTACATGGAAGGAATATATTTATACGATATACAAAGAAAACTTTGAAGAAGAAGGGAAATATATTCTTACTTTATATTCAAAGGATCAGGCTGATAACCAGTCGGATAATAAAATAAAGGGAAAAGATATTGAGTTCGTCATAGACAAAACAGCTCCAAGTCTGGTTTTATCAGGAGTTAAGGATGGAGGCCAGTACAATGAGGATTCAATGGAGCTTGTAGTAAATGTAGAGGACAACATGGGACTTTCCGGGCTTGAAGTATACAACGATGGAATCACCATTGCAGATTTTGATGGGGCAGCCGTGGAGGAAGCAGAAGGAACATTGCGCATTCCTCTTCAAAGCAAGAACGATTGGCAGGAGCTGGTAGTAGTAACAAGAGATATGGCAGGCAATGAAAGCAGAAGTGAAAAAATCAGTTATCTGATGACTACAAATCTATTTGTCCAATGGTATAAGAACCCATGGCTCTTTTATGGCTCCATGGTAATAGTTTTACTGCTTGCAGGAATTACAGAATATTTTATTCGCTTAAGAAAAGGTCAAAGAAAGAAACGGATGGTCGGTTAATATGAACGGAAACAGAATGCTGCTGACAGACTATTTGTCACAGGATATTTCAAAGAGAGAAGTATATATGGTGATTTTCCAGATTACAGATGCACTGTTACAGGCAGAAGGAAAGAACCGGCAGGTAAGGCTTGCATTAGAGGAAATGGAATACATAGAAGGAAAAGTAAGCATAGAATATGAATCTAAGCCGATGCCAAATACCATTGATAAAATTGCAGCATTTCTGAAGGAAGTGATTTTCCACTGCGTATTCCGTTTTGGAGAAGAATTGGAGGATTTGACGGATTTTCTGGAATTTTTGGATGGCAGGGAAGATGTGACGCTGCCTAACATTTATTCCTATATTGCCGCAGAGCTGGATATGGAAATACCCCCTGAAAGACAAAAGCTGTTTGGGGGAAATGATATACCGCCTCAGGAAATGCCCAAGCTGTACGAACAGCCCGCCGGAGGGGAAACAGGAGTGTTAGATGTAAGCTTCTGGCAGCAGAATCAGGTATTAAAGGAAGCGGATAAAATTCAAAACGTGAAAAGAAATGACAAGAGAAATGATGAGACAGGATTGCTGGACGAGTCCTACTGGGACCGGGAAATGCAGCAGCTTAATTCCAAAAAGCTAAGCCGTGGCCCCAGTGCCCGTCTGGTACATGTCAGAAGCGGGGAAGAGGTAAAAATTGAAAAAGAAATATTTGTAATAGGTAAGGACAAAAGCATTGCCGATTTGGTGCTTCCCAATAAAACAATCAGCAGAAAGCATGCGGAAATCATAACGAAAGGAACGCATTATTTTCTAAAGGACAATCATTCCACAAACCAGACGTTCGTAGGAGGAAAGCCTATAAAGCCTGATACAAATATAGAAATTTTCTCAGGCTCTATTATTAAGTTCTCTAATGAGGAATATCGTTTCATAGTGAAATAAGCTATGGCAGGAAAGGAAACCTATGGGAAATATTATCAATATTTGCATATTAGCAATCAACATTATTATTTTTATCTGCATAATCGTGCTGTTAGTAAAGCTGTCCGGAATGAACAAGGCATGTTCCAAAAAACTGGACAATCTGTCTGCCATGTGCAGCTTAATCAATCAGCAGGGCAGCATAAAAGATGAAATTCCCAAAATGAAAGAGGAATTATTGGCACAGGTAAAGGGAGCTGTTTCCTCTGCAGTGGCGGAACAGATGAAGTATGAAATAAAAGAGCTGCAAAAGGTAACTCAAGGGGAAGCCCAAAAAGAGGCAGAGCAGCACACCATGATTATGCCAAAGGTAGAAACAGAAAAAACCGGAATTATTTTATGCCGTAACTGCTATAAGCCATATTCGGTAAGAGAAAGCAAGTGTCCTCATTGTAACAGAGAAAGACAATAGATAAGGAAGGAATCATTATGAAGCAAACGTTGTATCAGGTTTTGGGCGTGCCGGAAAATGCCGATGCTGCCACAATAAAAAATGCATTCCGAAAGCTGGCAAAAAAGTATCACCCGGATGTGAACATCGGCAATGAACAGGCTGAAATAAAATTCAAGGAAATCAATGAAGCCTATAACATCCTGTCAGACGAGGCTAAGAAAAGGGATTATGACGCCTCCCTCCACCAAGGGCCTAAAAGCAGCGCTGCAGGGCAGGCTAAAGCGGGGGCTAAAAAAGCAAAAACTGCGACCAATCCCTTTGATATGAATTTCAAGATGAATTTTGATGATATCTGGGGCGTAAAAACGGAATTTTCCGGTGAAGAGGACCCGGATAAAAAGAAGAATACAAAAGCAGGACCGGACTTTATGAATGTGAACAAGCAATTTGCAAGCTTCTTTGGTTTTGATCCTAAGTGAGGTAGAAATGAACTTGTTGAGTAAAAGGGCGTATAAGAACATAAGAAAAATAATGCTGCTATGGGCGGTTCTGTTTACAGGCTTTTGGGGGAATACTTTGAACTGTCACGGGATGAATCAAGGAGAAGGCTGCAAAGTGGTAGTGGCGCTTGATGTAAGCGGTTCCATGGTTACTACAGATGAAGACCGCCTTTCCATTGAAATGATACAGATGATGATAGATTTAAGCGATGTGCAGGATGAAATAGCAGTGGTGGCATACAATGATTTTATCGTGTATGAAAGTCCGCTTTTGTCCATGGATAAAAAGGAAAACAGGGATAAGCTGAAAAGCGATTTAGAGCAGCTTGCTTTTAGCGGCGAAACGGATAACGGTTTGGGGATGAAGACTGCTGTTAATATTTTAGCGGAAAATACAGAGGATTCTAAACAATCTTATGTTCTTTTTATTTCAGATGGCAAGACCGATTTAGCAAACAGCCAGTCAGAGAGAACCCAGCAGGAGTCTGAAAATGACTGGAACAACAGTGGGGAGCTTGCGCTGCAAAAGGGCATCAGTATCAACACGATTTCTTTTGTTAATCAGTATTCCCAAGATACCAACCAAATGACTGTCATATCTACAAAAACAGGAGGAAATTCCAGCGTTGTGGCAAATCCACTGCAGTTTATGAAGGCAGTTACCCAGACTTGGTTTTCCTATAAGGGAATGGACAATCTTTCCATAAATACATCAAACACCAACAGCCAGCTTCAAAAGCTGGAGCTTGACATGAACCAGATAGAAACGGATAAGGCGCTTATCGTAACCGTTTCCACGGAAGTCTGTCAGGATTTTGAAATGGTCTATGCCGACAATCAGATGGAGCTGCTTAAAAACAGGCATTATGCCATTGCCAAAATCGAAAACCCCGTTAAGGAAACATTGTATGCCATGTATTCCAGTGAAACGGAGGGAGTTTTGCTATGGTGTCTTGCTGATGTGGGAGTAAAGCAGGAGGAAATACAGGAAGCTGCAAGGGAACCGGAAAAACAGACCTATGCGCCGGTTGCCTTAAAAAGCATAAAGGAAGATTTATACATATCCAAGGGTAAAAAAATCCTTGACGTAAGCGTATTATTTTCCGATGAGGATGGGGATATCGTCAAATATGAGATTGACCTGCAAAAGGGTGTGCAGATGTCCGCCGAATTAAATGGAACCATGCTAGAGGTGGAGCCAATGGCGGAGGAGCAGGCAGTCATCACTGTTACTGCAACAGATGCTTCCAACCAGAAGGCACAGGCGGATATTGTATATAACTGTATTCCTAGATGGAAGGAGCACTATTCCCTTCTTGTAGGAATTGTAATTGCAGTCATTCTGGCATTGACTTGCATTGCCTGCTTTGCATTGTACCGCTTTTTCTTTCCAAAGGAAGAGGAAAAACGGCAGCCCTTTTACGGTTACCTATATGCAACCTTTATAGACTTAAAAAGTAAAAACGATATTCCAAGGCTTGTATTTCGCCTGCGGGATTATTCCAGCGAAGGCGTGACTTTAAAAGAGCTTATGCTTGGAGAGCAGATTCAGGAGGATTTACCGGATATAGAGAAAATCTTTTTTTCTCCTGCAAGCAAGCGTTCCGTCTATCTGCGGCATTCCAGTCAGGGCGGTGTTTTCGTGGAAGATGAGCTGCTTCCAAAAAATAAAGAAATAGAAATAGAATCCGGCACTACCATATATATTTCATTTGCCGAGAATGCTTCAGAATATGAATTAAGATATGAAGCAGAGGGGATAGCATAATGGAGCTGAATGTGAGTGATATCAATGTAAGTGACATCGCACTTGCATCAAATACATTGCTGCATAAGCGATACCGTATTGATTCCATCTATTATTGGGGTCATACAGGCATTGTATATTTAAGTACGGACACTATACAAAATAAGACGGTAGTAGTAAAGGAATATTGCCCGTATTATCTGGCAAACAGGGATATGGATAGAACAACCGTCATCTGCAAGGGGAAAACCTTTCAAAAAAGCTTTGAGCAGGCAAAAAAGGCCTTTGAAAAGGAATGCATGATTGTACAGAAAATGAGCGATTTGGACAAGCCCTATGAGGGATGCACCTTACAATATATTGATTATTTCAAGGAAAATGAAACTATTTATCTGGTGACAGAGCTGGTAGAGGGCAAAAGTCTGGAGGAATACATTTTAGAGGGCGATGACTTTTCCATACGGAATATTATGCTGAGTCTGGTAAAAATCACAAGACAGATACACAAAAGGGGGATTATCCACAGAGATATAAAGCCCTCGAATATTATTTTGACAGAGGAAGGGAAGGTAGTGCTGATAGATTTTGGCTCTGCCTGTTACAGAAAGGAAGAAAATGCAGATGTAGTATTTGTCAGCAGAGGCTTTTCCGCACCGGAATTGTATCAGAACCAGAAATCCGATTACGGAACGGATATATACAGCATTGGCGCATTGTTATATTACCTTTTGACAGGATATATGCTGACTGCGGCAAATGAAATAGAAAATGACAAGGATGTGCCGTATATATCCGAATTTATCCCTATTTCCGGTTATTTACAGCATTTCGTCATGAAATGTATACGGCTGAAAAGGAAGAAACGATTGCATCATTTAATTATTTTGCAATGGGTTTTAACTATATAAAAGAATAAAATGCAAAAGAAAGGAAGAAAAGAATGGAAATTATCACACAAACCAATCGAACAATGCTTTTTGAGGAGATTAATCCGGAAAAGCAGAATCTTTTATCAATTATGGGGGATGCAAAGGATTTGGACAGTCTGGACGATGCAACGGTGCAGGAAATTCATGAGCACCTGCTGGTTAAGAACTTTGATGAATTTCTGGATAAGTTCTCTCCGGTCGTATATTCGTTTTTTAATGCCAATACCCAGAGTGTCCTGTACACGCTGGAAAAGCCAGCCTCCATACCAGAGGAATATATTTCTGAAATCCCTTTAAATAAGCAAAATGATTTTCTGAACATGTTATTTACATTAATTGATACAAAAAGGGCACAGGGCTTAATCAATGTAGATTTTAAATTTGATAAAATTCTGGACATGATTTCTCCCAAAAAGGTAATGAGGGACATCAAGCAGGTACGTAAGGAAATCCATTATTTATATGAAAAATACGATAAGCTAGAGGACGGAGACCCGAAGAAGCTGGATATTGGAGATAAGCTGAATTATAAGTTTGAAGAAGCAAGCCAGAACTACAATAATGTAATGGCAATGCTGCCTCTTGCTATTGAGGATATTAAAACAAGACTGCTTTTAACCCAGTCCGCAGGACAAAAGCAGGAAGAAAAGCTGAAATTAGGAATGCTGTCCATGGGAGAAAACGGCGAGCTTAAGGTTTTGGAAGCGCCGAAAAAGGACAAAAAGGAACTGCTTGCCTTAACTACTACAGATACAAACACCGGTTTAATAGCAGCCTTTGAGGATGATTATGATGCAGTCAATGAAGAGCCTTCCGATTATGTGAGAAGTCTGGTTGTCCGTACCTTCTGTCCCTTGACGGCAGTTGTGGATGATGATGTGGATACGGAGTTAGAGGTAAATAACTATAATACATATCTGGAATTTTATAAAAAGGCAAAGGACGATTTTGTAAAAACAGTAAAGCCATTAGTGGAAAAGCTTATTGGCGTGAAAATGTTCTTTGACCAGTACCAGACAAAGCAAAGAGGCATGTCCCCTACCCTGCTTGTGACAAATGTAAAGCTGGATATGCTGGTAAGCACCATGAATATCGGCAGGCTAAAAACCTATTTAAATACAGTAAATGCAAAAAATAATTATGACAATACCGTATGGCTTGGAATCGTGCCGGATATTGAAATGGATACGGCAAACGGAAGACAGGTAAAACGCCAGCGTTTTAAAGGAAATGTAAAAGCAGATAAGGCGCAGGGCAATACGATGGAATCCCTGACTACCCTGTTAGATACTACCAAGGACTATCGGATTCAGATTTTCTACAGCTTCCAGACAGGGGAAGACACAACCTTTAACTATGTAGCTACCTCAGGGGTAGAACGGTTTATTGATAAGTCCATGGTTCTGACTAAGAAAGACTACAGCGAATTTGTTTCCTGTGCCCTTCCTAACTTTACGGTAGTTCCAAAGGAAAAATCGGAAGTTATCATTGATAACCGCATGATGATGACAGAGGAAGGCGGAGTTGTTTTGTCTAAGGAAAGGGAGGACATCCTGAAGCTGTGGATAGAAGGGGTCTATGTAGGGGCTGCATATGTGGCAGCAGGTATTGTGGCAGCCTACCAGTGTCCGGATTATTTGAGGGAATTTTACTCCAATGTAACGCCAAAATATCCGGGAATCCGTTATGACATTGAAGCATCCGACCATTCCCTTCGTACCATTACCACTATGGCAAAGGAAATTACCGGATTTACCAATACCATTAAAAATATTATCAATCAAAAAGGCTTTGGATTTGTATTTGCTTCTGAAAACAGTCAGGTGCAGGGAAAGGAAGTAAAGAACATTACTGTTTATAAAGCAAGGACCATGGCGCTTGTGGACGAGAATTATGATTCTCTTTACAAGACTATGGTAAGCACCTATATTGAACGAATCCTGCGGTTTATGACAAACGACTTTAAGCAGGAAAATGTTACAAGGTTCTTTAGCAATCACCCGCAGAGCCAGAAGTCTCTTTGGCAGGCAGATAAGGATTTTATCAATGCCATCACGCAGGAAGGGGACGAAATCGACAGCATCATTGATGAAAGAACAAATGACTGCAACATCAAGCTTGGGTTCAATGGAAATGTTAAGAATCTTAAGGTTACGGTTACAAAGGGCACATCAGGAGCCGGCAACTAATTACAAGGGTTATTAGGGGAAATTCCTTAATAATAAATTGAATCAAAAATAAGGAGGAGAAAAATGGGATTCAAGGTAAAAATCGAAGCAAAGGAAACAATTCAATTGGGTCTTGAAACAGTTGAAGCAGTAACATTTGACACAGATACGCCAAATGACAGCAATGCACGTTCCACAGATTTGGGAATGAGCGTGCTCATCACAGGCAAGATTCGGGCAAATGTTATGGGAGTGGCAGATGAGACTGTGAAATTACCCACATGGGCATTAGTGCCTGCAGAAGATGCAACCTGCTATGGAAAAATTACAATCGAGGTAATTTCCGGCGGCAAGGTTGTAAGACAAATCATCATGGATACCGCTTATGTGATTTCCTACAAGGAATTCTTTGGCGATGAAAGTGGTGTAGGAACGTTTGAGCTGTTAGTAAGACAGAAGAAAGACATGAATGGAACGGTTCAGTATCAGGGCGGTTTCGCATATTAAGTAGGAGGAGGAAAGAAGAATGGGATTCATTTTAAAAGTTGATGGTGGAATTAATTTGGGAGTTGAAACTGTCAAAACAGTTGATTTTTCCGTTGATACACCAAAGGATTCTAACGCAAAGACAACAGATATCGGCGTTACCTTAAAAGTAACCGGTAAGATTCTTACCATGCTGGATGACGGCACGGAAGGAACGGTAGATTTGGCATTATGGTCTATGATTCCGGCAGAAAAAGCGGACTGCTACCGCAATGTGATGGTACAGGTTACGGCAGCAGGCCAAGTTGTAAGAGAATATACATTGCCAAACGCATTTGTCGTTGATTACAAGGAGTTATACGACGATACGGAAGGCGTTGGTACATTCGAGTTAATTGTAAAACAAAAAAAGGATAAAATCAAGACAACCGCAATTACTGGCGGATATGGTGCGTAACAGTTTAGCCATAAGGCCGAACGGTTACTATGGCGGCTGATGATTTTAGCAGGATTTTAGCTTATGGTGCATGGGGAATATTCTCCCATGCACCGTATGAAAAAAATGGTAATAGAGGATAATGAAGTGAACAGTACACGAATCAAACAAATAATACTGAAAATCGTAGAATATCTGGTATGGAGCGCCGGAGGGGCAAGCATGACCTATATCTGCCTTTCGGATCAAAAAACAGAAGATAAAGTGGTTGCACTGGGAATCATTGCGGTAATCATGGTAATTATGTTCCTTATCTTTGCGTTAAATGTGGATAATAAAGGAAATATCATTGATGACAGCAAAAGCAGTCCAAGGCCACAAAGACCTGCAGCAAATTCTTCCGCAGGACAATTATCAAATGGAATGAAAACAAGTGCCAGAATCAGCAGGAACACAAATGCGGCAGCAGGCAATCCTTTAGACAGGAAACCAATCAGTGTGGAGCGAAAGGAGCAGCAGACGTTAAATAATAAAAACGTAAAAAAGCTTGTTTTAATCAACGAAGAGGGAGACATTCTTTTAGAGTGGAGCCTAGAAGGAAAGACAGCAATCATTATCGGAAAGAGTACGGATAATGAAAAGGTGGATATTGATTTAGAATGCTCGGCCTTTGCCCAGTTGATTTCCAAGCAGCATGCCGTTTTGAATTATACGGATGGAGGCTGGTATGTTGATGATATAGATTCAAAAAATGGAACAAGAGTAAAAAAGCTCTATCAAAATTCAATCTTGGATGTGAAATTAGTGGGAGCAGTGGAGGTTGAGGCTGGTGACATCATCTACATAGCCAATACCATGCTGCAGCTGAAATGATGTAGTTAATTGCGAAACGCCCTGCGGACAAAATTTTGTTTGAAAGGATAGACATATCACAAGCAGGGCATTTCGCAATTAACGCTAAATAACAGAACAAAGGAGATTATGTATTATGGGCTTAAATCGCTGTAAAAACGGTCACATGTATAGCGCAAGAAAATATGGGGATACCTGTCCCTACTGCAATACCAATCAGGAAAGAAACAATATGTATTCCAACAATAAGCGGCTGATGATTGACGACCCCGACAAGACTATGTCCATATCGGGAGCACAGGAAAATGTGGATCCGGTTACCGGCTGGCTTGTATGTATTGAAGGCGCCCAATATGGAAAAGACTACAAGGTTCGTGCAGGAAAGAACTTTATAGGAAGGGCGGATAATATGCACATTCAGATTTTGGGGGATAATACGATTTCCAGAATCAACCATGCTGCCATTATTTATGACAGCAAAAACCGTTCCACCTATCTTCTGCCGGGAGATTCCAGCGGGCTTGCTTATCATAACGGCGAAGCCGTCTATACGCCGGTGGAGCTAAGCGCCTTTTCCGTTATTGAAATCGGACAGTGTAAATTTATATTCATACCCCTTTGCGGAGAGCATTTCGAGTGGAACGAGGGGAATGAAGAAGCAAACGAGATGGGAGATATGTAATGGCAGTCATATTTACAGATATACGGATTATTGTTACGGTAGTTGTCTGTCTTGCCGCAATTATTATTTTTGCTGCAATCGGCATGTACATAAGGATACGGAATCAGAACAGAGGCTACCGGCTGGCAGAAGGTCTGTATGTGGATATTGGAAATGCACAGATTATTGGCACAAGGGAAAAACAGGATGATTCTTTTGCCACATCCATTCAGGATTATGGAGTAATGGGAATTGTAGCCGATGGAATCGGAGGGTACATAAACGGGAATCTTGCCAGCCAGATTGCGGTGGAGACCTATTTGGATGAGTTTGAAAAGCGGGATGTGACCAGCAATTTAAACTATTTCTTTCAAAAGACAGCAGTTCTGGCAAATGAAAGAATCCGGGATGAATTTGGAGAAGCAAAGGGCGGCACCACAGTAGTGGCAGTGGTATTGATTGAGGATAAAATGTACTGGACCTCTGTAGGGGACAGCAACATTGCAGTATTCCGAAATGGAAGGCTTATAGAAGTAAACCGGAAGGAAAACGTGAAAAACTGGCTGGAGGACCAATACCGGGCAGGAGCCATTGGCAAGGAAGAGGCTCTTGGAAGCCCAATGGACAAGCGCCTTGTAAATTATGTGGGCTATGACGGCTTTAAAAAAGCAGATGAATCCGACAGGCCGATTTTCCTGAAGAAAAAAGACAAGGTTCTGATTTATTCAGACGGTGTAGAGGCATTAAGCCAGATTGAGCTGGAGAGCATTTTGGGAAAAAAGAAAAATGCTCAGGATCTGGCAGATGAAATCATGCAGGCTATTGAAGAGAAAAAAGTACGAAGCAAGGATAATTCCACCATTATTATCCTGAGCTTAAAGTAGAGGAAACTATGCGTAAAGAAAATTCAATTATCAATACAAAATTCATTTCGGAACCGGGCAGCTATCTTCGCAATGCGGATTATTTTGCATTTGTGGAATTAAATGATTATGCCTGTTATGCCATTGCGGACGGAATTGATACAGATGAAAAAAAAGAAAGCGCTAAGCTGGCTGTTACTGCCGTTATTACAGAATTTACGGAAGGTCCCGGAGTCAGCGCCGGAAAGCTGAAGCGTTATCTGGCTGTGGCGCATCAGACACTTTTAAATGAATCCAGCGATGCAAGGCTGGAATGCAGCATAGTCGTATTGGTTACCGATTATAAGAAAGCAATGTGGGCATCCGCCGGAAATACCCGCCTGTACCTGCTCAGGAACGGAAACATCAAATACAAGACAAAAGATACTTCCCTGTCACAGCGCATGATAGATGCGGAGGAGCTGGCTCTTGACCAGCTTTCTTATCATGAGGAAAGACATAACCTTTACAGCTATTTAGGACAGTCTGGACGGTTTACCCCTTTGGTATCTCCCAAAAAGAAGCTGGAGGACGGGGATATTTTCGTTTTGATGACAAGGGGAGTCTGGGAAATCATCGGGGATGCGGAGCTTTTAGACGCCATTGAAGATGTATCTACGGCGGAAGTGGTCTGCACCGGAATAGAGGATGTCATCCTAAGCCAGCAGATGGAAATTGTGGAAAACTATACAATTGCCTCTGTTTTTGTGGATAAGGTTTATAAAAATCCAAAGGCAGGCAAGATTAAGCAGGTAGTAAAGATTGTGTCAGCCCTTGCCATGGTAGTCATTATGGCGGTAGGAATGTTCCTTTTTACCAGATACCGCAAGAACCAGTCCAACTACGAGCAAATGATAAAGCTAAAGGCGCGGGGCGTGGAATGTCTGGTGGAAAACAACTATGAGGGCGCCAATGAACAGTTCGCTCAGGCTCTGGAAAAGGCGGACCAGCTAAAAGTAAAGGAAGACAGCCAAAAGGGAAGAGACGTAAGGTGCGTGGAGCTTTACAGCAAAATAAGCGGCTATCTTTTAGGGGCAAAGGAGGCTCTTGCAGGGGAAGAGTATAAGAAAGCGGAAAACCAATATGCCAGCGCTATTGCGGTAGGAAAAGACATACAGGAAGCCTATGGGGAAACCGCAGATTATATAAAAAACATGGAAGTTTATCAGGAATACAGCAAAAACATGAAAACCGGCGTGGAAGAAATGGGAAACGGAAATTATCAGGATGCCAGAAAATCCTTTGAAACCGCTTCCAAGGGGGTAAACGACATTGATGATGTGGAAAAGCGCAACGTAGCGGATCAATATATTTCCAACATCAACTCTTCCAAGGCAGTTACAGAAGGGGACGAATATTCCAAGGAGGCGGAAGCCTTGGAAGCACAGGGTATTTATTCTCAGGCGCTGGTGCAGTACCAAAGTGCAAGGAAGGCATATGAGCTGGCAAAGGAAAATTACGGGAATGCAGATGCCGAAAGCAAGATGGCATTGATGGACATTAAAATAGAAAATGTGCAGAACATGATTAACAAGCAGTCTAATCAGGATATGGAGCGGGAGGCAGATGCTTATGTGCTCATGGGGAATGATGCCATGCATAAAGGAAACTATGACGAAGCTGCCGGCTACTATGAAAGCGCCAAGGAAATATACCAAAAGACCGATAACAATGACCAGATTATGTCCATGAATGAAAAAATTGAATCCGCCAAATACGGACCGGGGGAAAATGAGGCTATTAACAAAATATTGGAGGCAATAGGCTGCATGGCAAGAGGAGACTTGCCGGGGGCAAAAGGATGCTTACAGCAGGCGGTGAATGCGTATACGGAAATGGGAGATGCGGAAAGTGCGGCGAAGGTGCAGGCGGCTATGAGTCAGATTCCGTAAGATTGGAAAGAAAAAGTAACTGTTGTGAATAGCAGGAGATGGGGGAAGCCAGAGAATACTGATTAAAGCAGAAGGCGTGGGATGAAATAATATGGGATATCAGGATGAGCGGATTTTAAAGGCTAAAAAAGAATTAAAGGAACAGGAAAAGAAAAAAACATCACAAGAGGCAATGGAGAAGGAAGCAGAAGAGTCCATTTATGATGAGGTAACTCATATTATAGGAAAGGAAGTCACATTCCGGCGCCGCAGTATTCCGGAATTGGGAATCAGCATTTATATGCCGGAGACCTTTTTTCGGTTTGCAGATGATATTTCCAAATTGATTTATCCGGCAGGAAAAGCACCAGACCATGTATTTGGAGGTGAAGAAATCAATTTTCAGATGTCGCTGGAAAAGACGGTTTATGAGCTTCCGGCTTCCGGAATGAAGGGATTTATAAGCATGGCAGGCAAAATGCTGGAAGCAGCAGGACCCAGAGTAAGAGTCATAGAAAAAAAGGTGGAAAAAATAGGGGAGGATGATGTGGGTATTCTTTCTTTTGTTTCAAAAGCTGTTGATACAATGGTTTATAACATACAGTTTTATGCTGATTTTGAAGGAGGCCTGCTTGTAGGGAATATCCATTTTCCCAGTAAGTATAAAAAGAGGCTTATACCATTAGCAAAAGAAGTGATTTATAGTATGGAAATGGTAAAGGAGGATTAATGTGGAATCGATTACGTATCTGAATATACAAGTGGAAGGCGTGCCTTTTATCAAGCTGCTGGGTTTGGAAATAAAGCATACTGTAAATGAGCACGGAGAGGCGGACATTTCCTGTGAAATGGAAAAGGAAGCTGCACAGAATTATATAAAACGGGTAGATGAAAAGACCATGATCCGCATTTTAACAACTGCAGAGGGGCAGCCATCTGTTCTATTCTGCGGGGTGGTCAAAAGTGCAGGCATTCAGATGATGAGTGAATATGCGGTTGTACAGCTTTCCTTAAAGTCAGTCAGCACGCTGTTAGACCAGGAAAAGAAAAATAAAAGCTTTCAAAATACTGCAAAGACATATGAACAGATTATGACGCAGGCAGTAGCAGGCCAGGCAAGTATCAATATGCAGGTTACGGACAGGGCAATTGGTAATATGATTATCCAGTGCAATGAAACAAACTGGGAATTTTGCAAACGGATGGCATCCAGATTGTCAGCTCCCATCATAACCTCAATTGATGGAAAGGTGCCGGTTCTTACAGTTGGGATTCCAAAAGGGGGAAGGCAGCATGAGATAAAAACCACAGAATCTTATGCAGCCGCACAGAAAACAGCCAGTGAAGGCAGGCCGGTTTTTGTTGGATGTGGAACAAGCCT
Source organism: Robinsoniella sp. (assembly GCA_023664735.1). Taxonomy (GTDB): domain Bacteria; phylum Bacillota; class Clostridia; order Lachnospirales; family Lachnospiraceae; genus RGIG3040. Next base: position 23,430 of record JAMPFB010000018.1, read on the forward strand.
GCAGACAAGGCAGTATGTATTTTTGGGAGATACGGTGTCAAATGGAGGCGGGAATTTAAAAGTAAGCGGCATACATGCCACTCTGGCAAAAGGAATGCTAATCAGCACCATTTATATTGCAGGAGAAAGTCAATTGAAACAGACGGAAACGGCAAATGTACAGATTTCAGGAAAAATGTACACAGGTGAGGTAAAGGATGTGCAAAAGGATACCGTAAAGGTACATTTGATTGATATTGACAGCGAGTATGATGGGGATAGTACCGTATGGCTTCCTTATTCCACTGCATATTCTTCCAGCGATGGAAGCGGCTTTTACTGTATGCCTGCAGAAGGGGATCTTGTCAGGGTATTTTTTCCGGGCTCCGATGAGGGACAGGCATTTGCTGCAAGCAGCGTCAGCGTAAGTCCCGGGGCGGATGTTACGGACAAGCAGTGGACAGGACCTAACGGAAAGCAGATTCTTATGACCAAGGAAGGGATATATATAACAACAAATTCCAATGAGAATAAAATTTTTATCAACCTGACAGATGATGAAGGCATTACGATTGTCAGCAATAAAAATATCAACATATGCGCAAAAAATAACTTATCCCTTATTTCCAATAACAGCATATCCGTCACTGCAGAAAAGGATATCTTAATCAGCACCGCAGAGTCATATATTGATATAAAACCAGAAGGAATTGAGTTGGGAGCAGAAAATGTGGTTATCAAATAGAGGAAAAAAATATGGTAATAAAGGCATCGGAATTTGAAAAACAATTTCTGCTCAAGCTGCAGGAAGAATTTCATGAAGAGACACAGGCACAGATTTTAAAGGATGGAAAGCTTATAAGTGAGACTTTATATAAGCAGTTAGAAGGATTTGTAATATTTATGGGAAAGTTCCAAAAACAGGTACCAGTGGAAATAGGAGAAATACAGATTTCCCTTTTACATTCCTCTGTATATATGAACAAGCCCCAAATAGCAATTTCAGCCTATGATGCAAAAGGGATTTTGGGAAACGAAATACTCAATATCAAATATGATGCCTTCTGGCTGTTTGGTAAATGGGAAGACTATAAAAATTCCATTGAAGAAAAAATAGTGGAACTGCATGCCCAGAATTACATCCGAAAAGAAGCAGTCAGGCAAATGATGTGGAAGAGCATAAATTATTTGACACAATGTCTTTACACAACCACAAAGTATTTGTTTGCAGGGTTTGATGAAATAAAAGGATATGATGAGCTAATGCTTACGGAAGAGTTTCGTTTAAGCGTAGGAAGCTATAGGGATTGGAGCAGGATGCTGTATTTAAAGAGAGAAGCCGTGGATATTTTTTTCCGTGAAAAGGATGTGCCGTTAACATATGGCATATTTAGGGAATCCGTCTATAATCGAAAATCCTTTGAACAGCTGGATTTATCCCATGCACGGTTCATTGACTGTGAATTTGTATACTGTAATTTTAAGAATGTTTCCTTGAAAGATACTATCTTTCAAAATTGCAGAATTTATTATTGTACATTTGAAAATGTGGATTTTTATGGAATGACATTACAGGAGGTAACGGCAAAAAAGGACACCTTTCAACATACGAAATGGAGCTTTGTACCGGACTTAGACCATTTAGAAGATATTTTGGATGTTTATAAGGATGTTGATGTCATAAATTGTACATTGGAATATTTAACCTTTCAGGAATCCAATATTGGCAGGATAAATATGATGGAATGTATGACTAAGGAAATAGAGCTGCAGGATTGCATAAAAGAGGAAAGTGTACTGTCAGGGGAAGGGTAAAGATGGAGTATTTTTTATTGAAAGAAAGTAAAGATGTAATCAATCCTATTAAGGTACTGGGTTTGGATCCAAAGCTGTATGTTCCGGCAATGACCCATAAGGATTTCCGGGCAATTGATAAGGTGTGTGTTGCTTACATACAGTATGAACAACAGCAGGAGATTCCGGATATACTGGCCCACCCTACTTATATGGTTTCCGATGAATTAAGAAAAGTCCTGCACTTATATGATGAGAATATTTCCTTTAAGGCAGTGCAGGTATTTCCGGACCAGAAAAAATATGTAAAAGAGGCGGCTAAAACCTATTGGATTTATGACTGCATCATGGAAAACTGTCTGCATCCGGATACGGTCACATTGCCAAACGGAACTATGGAACAGATTATTCTGGATAAACGGAAAATAAAGGGAAGAGATATTTTTCGTTTGGAAAGGACTTTAGAAAATAAGATAGTAGTTTCCTTAGCTGTGGCGGAAAGTATTTTGCGGAGAAACTTATATGGCATTGGTTTAGAGAAATTAAGTATGAGGTGAAAAATGGCAACAGGAAAAGAACAATATGTATACCGTCTTATGAAAGCAAAATGCTCTTGTGGGGATAAGAATTTTACACAGTATTTAAATGTACCAAAAGACCATGGGGTGTTGTTTCATGATTCGGAATACCCGTTAATGAATGCTAACGACCATGTGGCAAATGAAAACATACTGACGTTTGGAAGGTGTAAATCCATTTCCAATCCGGGAGGAGCAATTGCGGAGGGTCTGGCAAATGCGATAATTCCTTTTGTGGGGGGAGCATTGCTTCAGACAATGATTGGATGCAAATGTGAGCCCATGACACTAGTGCCCTGGATAAAGGTTGATGAGGATTACTTTATTGATGGAGCCCCTGCCCTGACATTAGAGAGCAGGCTGCCATGCTATTATGGCGGAGTGATAGAAATCGTTTTGGAGCAGGCAGAAGCAGAGGAAGGGGAACAACAGGAGCCGGAGGAAGAAGAAAAAAATGTGATGGACCAGCTTCCCAGTGAGGTGCAGGAAAAAATCGACAGCTTTTGTGATAAAGAAGCAAGCAGTCCCCAATCTGCAGCGGAAGCGGCAATAGCAGCGGAAAAGCAGGCACAGGCAGAAAAAATTGAAAACTGGGTTCAGGAGCAATTTGTCATAGACCCGCCAAAGGAGCAGGGAGAAGTATCAGTTTTTTATGATAATCTCTTTGATTGCACACCTACACCAGAAAAAACACCAAGCTTATTGAATATGCAGCAAACTAATAAAAGTAATTAGGAGGTAAATATGGGTTATTATAATAGAAGCTGGGAGTCATTCGGAATAGCTCTGTTGGGAGTAGGACTGGGGCATATTATTGTTGCTTTGGCTGTAAGTAAAAACTCAGACATACAGAGTGTAATGGTTTTAATTATTATTGGAATTATTTTATCGGCAATAGCTATAAAGGTATTGATTTGGGACTGGAAGGATAGAAAGAAGTATGCAAGGTATAAGATTGACAAAAGTCTGGACTATACGTTTATGCTGACCGCAAATGGCAGACAGGAAAAGGTTCAGGAATTTTCCCAGATAGAAGCTGCATTAAAAGATCTGGAGAAAACAAAGACCGGTATAGTAAGGGTGGATATCACACCGGTAATGGGAGGGGTTATTTATGTGGAATGCAGCTATAGCCCGGAAAGAGATTATTTTTATACGTATGTTTATCAGCAAAGAGAGGATGGAAAGGGTTATTGGTATTCCTTATGCGATAAGACACATGATGCATGGTATAATCTGAAAAGATTGTATGTAAAGCGAAAAATGATAGATTTTTCTTCTTATAACAGAAAAGAAACAGGGGAAGGGAGGTAAAAGGTATGCCATTAGCATTTCATCGTTTAGGGGATAAGGCATTAGCATGTTTAGTATCATCAGCATTTATTGCATTTTTTCTGGCATATGTTCCAAATTATCAGAAATGGGCATATGAACACACAATACCAGTTGCGTATAATGAATACGATGACCATTCAGGATATCCGGAAGGAGGAGGATATCCAGTTGTTCATTCCATTGAAGAGATAAGACAACATAATAACTTTATTATCCGCATAGATGTGGCAGACCTGGAGCCGATTGATGTTTATGAAGGTATTTGTTCTGATGGATACTCTACCAATAAGTGCTGGAGAATATTTAATCCGGATGAAGAAGGAGGAATAGGAAGATATTTTATTGCCAAATTGGAAAGTGGTGAAAAAGTTGTACTGCTTTTAGATGATACCGTATTGGATTTTCCTAAATCTGGAATTATGACACTGCCGGTGGGAAAAGTAAATAAAGAGTATTATAAAGAAATTATGAATGAAGTCTATGCAAGGGCAGAGGTGGATGAAGAAAGCAAAAACTGGTATATCAATATGGCAGAAGCATGGCGCAAGGGCAGAGAGTCAAAAAAAATGGAAGGAAAGCAGGGAAGCATTTTAGTAGCAGCATTTATTATATGCATGTTATTGGAAGTAGTAGTTTATAAGATAGTAGTGGGGATAAGAAGGAAGTAAGTAAAGGGCATATGAGAAAAGGGAAAATGACGATTAGTGAATTAAAGATAAAGATAAATGCTCCGTATGGGAAAATTCTGGATATTCGGATAGAAAATATGGAAAACGACCATGGAAAAATGCTGCTTTCACTGGAAGCTTTGGAGGAAACTGCAAAGGAGCAGCTTTTACAGCTTGAGGGCAGCTTGGTTTCTGTATTTATCAGGGAAGAAAAGCCTTTGTTTTGCGGTCAGTGTGCAAATGTAATGCTTTATGAGCAGGGCGGTTACAAGACCTTTGGGCTGGAGGTTTATGCCAATACATACAGGCTGGATATGGAAAAGCATACAAAGACTTTTCAAAGCCCATCCAAAACCCTGCAGGATATTTTTCAGGAAATATTAGCTGCTTATCCGGCAGATATCCATATGCAGAAAAATCCCGGAATTTCCACTGTGGTATATCAGCAGGATGAAACGGACTGGGCTTTTATAAAAAGAATTGCTAACCAGTATGGAATGCAGGTATATGGAGATACCAGAACAGCCCAAATAGTAATTGCCGTGGGAACCTTGCAGATGCAAAAACATCCTATGGCTGTTTTAAAGCGCAAGCTTGGGGAAAGCAAAAGTATTGAAGACCAAAGGCAGATTAAAATGAATTTAGACCCTTTGGCTGCCAGCTACCAGTTTGAGTCAGTGGAATACCTTTGTGAATCCCTTCCGGCGATTCCCGGCGATGCCATTGAACGAGAAACCATCAGGAAAAATACGCTGCTCAATCAGGGAGGAATTCTGGAAAACCGGGTTCTGGTAGGAAAGACGGCGGACATTATGGTGCCTTATGAAAAGTCCCATGGCAGCAATTTTGTCAGCAACATTCTTACAGGAACGGTTATATCGGTAGAGGGCAATCAAATTCAGGTTCAATTTGATGCGGATGCAAAGGATATGGCGGGAAATTGTGTGGATGTGCCCTATGAATCACCTATCAGCAATTCCTTTTACTGTATGCCCGATGAAAAAGATAAGGTTTTTATTTATTACGAAAATAATGGAAAAATCATTTGCCTTGGAAGCAAGAGAACAAATACGGACGGGCCGGATTATAATGTTCCGGAAGAAAAAGTACTGACAAACTATGATAAAATGATTCGTTTTACCGCATCCGCAATGAAGATAACCGATACAAGAAAAAAGCATGATGAAGAGGATGATACGGAAATTTCAATCATTATGGATGATGAGGAAGGAATTACCATTACCTCCGGTGGAGATGTTACCATTGAGACCACGGAAGAAAGCGGTATGCATTTAAAAACCATGTCATCCATCTTGGCGCTTGCAAATAAGTGGCAGGTGGGAAATAATAAATTTGTAGAAAGCCAAACAGCAGGGTTTGAAAAATATCAGGCAGACGGAGGCGATAAAGGCTTAAGCGGGTGGGAACAGCGCAAGAGAGCTTCTTCTACGGAATGGTCCCGGTTTGGCAGGGATTTCCAACAAAATTTTTCAAGTACAGTTGATGGTTTGATTTTAAAAGATTTATTTAATACAGTAACAGGAAAAAATAAGTCAAATGGGGAAGATAAAGAGGAAGATAAAAAGGAAGAAGATTCCCAGCCGGAAGCAGAGCAGTTTGACACAGGAGTCATTACTATTTACGGGCTTAACCTGCTTACCTTTCAGGTAAAGGACAGCTTTCTCATTTTGGATTCGGATATTTATATCAATGCCCCTGCCTTTCGGTGGTTGGGATATACGAAAGGAACCCATGAGATTGTAGAGGAAGAATATCAGGATTTTTGGGGTATGGCAATGGATGGCTTGCAGCTTGCATTGGATATCTGCGGCTTCATTCCGGGGATAGGCGCTTTCTTTGACCTTGGAAATGCAGTCATATCGCTGGCAAGAGGAGATTATTGCGGTGGTCTTATTTCTCTTGTAAGTGCCATTCCTTTTTTGGGAGATGCCTGTGCCGCAGCAAAAATGGGGGTCAAAGCATATAAGGCAGCCGAAAGGACTAAAAAAGCTTTGACGACACCTCAAAAAATTTGGTTTGCAGTAAAATTTCTTTATAAAGGTTCACAGTTTTTCAATCAGGGAATCGGAGTATATGGGAAAATTAATAATCTGATAGAAGAAGGATTTGACTGGACGAATCCTAATGATTATTCCAAGCTTATCAGTATTGTGAGAGGAATTGGCGACATGTTAAAAACCGCCAAAGAAGTAAAAGATATTGGAAAGACATTAAAGGAGGGGAAGGTTGACACTGGATTAAAAAAGCAAACCGATGATCAGGATGGTGGCAATGCAAAGAAAACAGGAGATGGACCAGATGATGGCAATACAAAGAAAACAGGAGATGGATCAGATGGTGGCAATCCAAAGAAAAAAAGTGACGGTCCGGACAATCCAAAGAAAAAATGCGACACCACCGATGACCCAATCAATGTGATTACAGGAAGCCTGTTAGCGGAATATGTAGATTTAAGTCTGGAAGATGTTCTCGACAGCTTTTTGTTCAAACGCCATTATGAATCTGCTTTCCAAAATAAGGGAGGCATATTAGGAGACAAGTGGCGCTGTGAAATAGAAAGCTCTATTTGGGCTACAGAAAATCAGGCGGTTATTCAGATGCCTGATTTACATATAGAGAAATTTTATAAGGAAGATGGCAAATGGTTCAATCAAAGAATCAATGACTATTCTCTCTTATTGTGTGAAAATCAGGATGGTTTTCAATTAAAGCTGCAGGAAAACAACAATACATATGAATACGACCAAAACGGAAACCTTACAGCCATAACAGATATGCATGGAAACAGCACCCGAATCTATTATCATGGCACAAGACCTGAAAAGCTGGAAACAGCCAGCGGCCAGTGGATAAGCTTTCGCTATGAAAACGGACTGTTAAGCGCATTGGAAGATAATCTGGGAAGGATTGTGCGCTATACCTATCAGGGGCAGTATCTTCATACAGTGACAATGCCAAACGGAGGCAGGATGTATTATCAATATACGAAGGAGGGCTTTTTAAGCAGCATTACTGACTTAAACGGAAGATGCTATGCAAAGAATTTCTACGACAGGAAAGGAAGGGTCATCCGGCAGGAGCTTGCAGGCGGCGAGGAATATGTGGCATTTTATGATGAAGCCAATAAACAGAATACCTTCCTGACTACCTCTAACGGAGAAAACCTCATTTATACATATGGAAGACAAAAGCTGGCAACGGAAATACGCTATCCGGACGGAACCACAACAAACCGTGATTATGATGAAGGAAAAAACGTCATATATGAAAAAGACCGTCTGGGTAGGGAAATATTCCGTAAGTATAATAGGGAGGGAATGCTGGTAGAGGAGCATATGCCCGATGGACTGGAAACATATTATTCTTATAATGATAAGAACCTTCCTGTAAAAGTTTGGGACAATACAGGGCGGGAAATTAACAATGAATACGACCAAAGTGGCAATCTGCTAATAAACCGCAAACAAATTGATGCTTCCAGCCAGCAGGTGACACAGTTTACCTATGACGATAAAGGACGTATCTTGACAGTAACGGATGCTAACGGCAATCAGGAAAGCTACAGCTATGACCTGCCTTTCTCAGAGCCCACCCGTTATGTGACTGCTACAGGCGCCGTTATTTTATACAATTATGATGAGGGCGGCAGATTAATAGAAGTAAAGGATGAATACGGAACTACTTCATATGGTTATAATTCTTTGGCAAACCAGACTATCTGCAGGGACGCAGAAGGTAATGTAACCCGGTATTTTTATGATAATATGGCAAATATTACCAAGGTCATTGCCCCAAATCAATATGATGCATCCATAGATGACGGCAACGGAACCGTATATGAATATGACGTATGGACACATGTTTCAAGAGTTACGAATCCGGATGGAGGTATTTATTCCTATGAAAATGATTTTAGGGGAAATGTCCGTAAGGAATTAAATCCAAACGAAACGCAAAAAGAGGATGCAAAAGGAACCTATTATGAGTACGACAATAATTATAACCGGATAAAAACCATTTATCCGGATGGAAGCATCTTGCGGGAAAAATACGATGTGTGCGGGAATATATTAAAACGCATACTGCCAGAAGCATATGACAGTGCAAAGGATGATGGAGAAGGCTATACATATGTATATGATTCCTGTAATCGCCTGACAGAAATCAGGGATCCCTTCGGAACTGTGGAAAGACGGTATGTGTATGATTTTTGCGGAAATGTAATAAAAGATATCTCTGCAAAGGGATATATGATGGGAGAAACAGACGAAGACAGGATAGGAACCCTTTATCAGTATGACCTTAGAGGAAATGTAACTGCCATCAGAACACCCATGGAAATAAAGGCTCAGGATGGAAAACAGTCTGTACAGTACCGCCTGACTACATATCGTTATGATTTTGTGGGAAACTGCATAGAAGAAAAGAGATATCTGGATTATCAGACGGGCGAAAGCGCATCCGGAAGGGTAAACACCATTCACTATACGTATGATAATGGGGACAGGCTGGTGCGTGTTTCGGATTCCACAGGCGCCCATATGGAATATGAATACAATAAGCGGAATCAGAAAATCCGTGAGAAAAGAAAAATCTCAAAGGACGTATGGCAGGAAACCTATTATGAGTATTCTCCGGCAGGAAATCTGATTTGCACAGCAAGGAAGCTGGGTGAGCAGAACGGACAGAACCAGTATGCCATTACCCGTTTTACTTATGATGGAAATGGAAACATTATCTGCATCAAAACCCCTGAAGGCAATGAAATCCTTAGAGAATATGACTGCTGTGACCGCCTGACTGCAGAAACCCATAAAGAGAAAAATGGGAATATTCATCATACAATCACTTTTGCTTATGACAAAATGGACAACCTGATAGAAGTAAAAAATCAGGATGGCTATAAGCTCCATTATGAATACGATGTAATGAATCGGTTGATAAAGACAATAGATGGTGATGAGAGAGTTCAGTTCAACCGTTATGATGGAAATGGAAACCTGATTTGCAGAATCAATCCTCAGGAATATGCCGAAAAAGGAGAAAAAGCAAAAGGATACCGCTATGCCTATGACATTATGGGCAGAAATACCAGCATAGATACACCATTAGGAACCCGGTTAAGAAGCCTTTCCTATAATCAATTCGGTGAAATAGAACGGGAAGGCGACGGATTAGGAGGTATTTGCTCAAAATATGATTTTGCGGGCAGGAGAATCCATATTCTCACAGACGGAGGCAGAACACAGGAATATGAATATGATGCCGTGGGCAATATCGTAGGCTTAAAGGATGGCAATGGAAACCGGACAGGCTATAAGACGGACATGTGGGGACGCATTACCCGGACTGTTTTAGCAGATGGCACAGAGGAGGCTTATACATACGATGCCGCCGGAAACATCACATCTGCAACAGACGGAAACGGCAATACCGTATATTATGATTATAATGCAGACAATAAGCTGTCAAAAAGAGTGGATGCAGCCGGGGCAGAAGAAATTTTCTGCTATGACAAGGAAGGGCGGCTGTGTGAGCACTTAGACAGGGACGGCAGGAAAAATATATACCGCTATAACATGTATGGAAGCCTTACCATGCACGAAGCCGCAGGCACAGACCTTAAGGACGTATGGGAATATGACCGGATGGGACGGTTAAAGAGCGCCATCGGAGGCGGAATGCGCTATGAATATAACTATTATGAAAATGGACTTTTGAAGGAGAAAAAAGCAAGCGGCAGGACACTTTTGTCATATACCTATGATTTGGATGGCAATAAGGTGGGAATGCGTGACCTGACTGGAAAAGAAACCGGCTATAGCTATGATGCAGCAGGGCAGCTGACAGGTGTCCATGAGAACGGAAGAATACTGGCAGGCTATCGTTATCATGAAGACGGAAGAGTCAGTATGCTGACAATAGGAAAGAGCCTGAAGACGGAATATTCCTATGATATGGACCGGAATCTGGAAGGCATCCGTACATGGGATGAAAGTAAGCTTTTGGTGGATAATCATTATTGTTATGATGAGAATGCAAACCGTATCAGCAAAGAGACAATGGAAGGGCTGACTAGGTATTCTTATGATGCAAATAACCGTCTGGTAGAAGTACAATATCCGGACATTATGGGCAGCGCTGGCAATGGCGCTGGCAGTCATTTTGAACGGTTATCCTATGATAAGGCTGGTAACCGGATTCAGCGTATAACGGAAAGCATAAAGGAAGAGTATCATTATGACAACTGCAACCGTCTGGTGAGGTTGACGAGGAGCAGTTATAAGGGTGCAGACCCTCAGGCAGCTCAAAAGACCATTCATTACAAGTATGATAAGCAGGGCAATCTGCTGTCAGACGGAAGTAATACTTATAGCTATGATGGCTTCAGCCGTCTGAGCAGGGCAGAAATGTCAAATGGTAAGGTGCAGGTAAACCGGTATGATGCAGAGGGACTGCGCCATGAGATGGAGGAAAATGGGGAGCTTGTGAAGTTTTTGTTTTCCGGAGATAAGGTAGTGGCAGAGGAGGAAAGTAATGGGAATGTCATCCGTTATGTTCGGGGGCTTGGCATTATCAGCTCTGACAGTGAGAGTGCAAGGACATATTATCATTATGTGTCGGATGAGCAGGGGAGTATTACCCATGTTTTGAAGGGGGAGGATAAAGAGGAAGCAGAGGAAATTGACAGGACAGCTTTTGTAGGTGTAGAAGAGGCTGGGAGCAGAGTATTAAATTATTATGAGTATGATGCCTTTGGTAATGCAACTGTTGTTCGGGAAACGGTAAAGAATCGCTTCCGTTATGATGGGGAGCAATACGATGCGGTGATGGGGCAGTATTATCTAAGGGCTAGATATTATAATCCTGTTATTGGCAGATTTACGCAGGAAGATACGTATTATGGGGATGGGTTGAATCTGTATGCGTATTGCG
>JAMPFB010000019.1 GCA_023664735.1 Robinsoniella sp.
CCTCCAAAATATCAGTTTTTGTATTTAAACTGTCTACTTTAGAGGAATCATATCATTTGACGGATGTCTTTTTTATATGAGAGAAAAAGTAATTTCTTATTTTCGTTTTTCTTGATTTCGTCTGTTTGGTTTTAAGCTGCTTCCATAATTATTTCTTTCTGCAATCATCTTGCTTTTGTAAGTGAGAAGCTCCATATATTCCAAAACACTATCCAGATTTTCACGGCTCATATTCATCAGGGTGTGGGTAATATCGCTGATAGTAATACCGTCCCGAATTGGCTCATTTAATTTTTTTATATCATATGGCAGGTTGGTTCTGCCAAGCAGATAGTCAGTAGATACCTGAAAGAAATCTGCCAGCTTGCAGAGCGTTTCAAAATCAGGTTCATGTGCCCCGGTTTCATAATTGGAAACCGTACCTATGGAAATACTTAAAAAATCAGCCAGATCTTTCTGCAGCAAATGCTTGTCCTTGCGCAGCTCGGCTAAGATTTCTCCCATCTCTGCCATATCCCTCTTCCTTTCTACAAATAACTGTGTTTATTTTACAGTATTTTGTAGAAATAATAAGAAAATGAGAAGAAAACCATAATTGCATATAAAACAAAGGTGTGTATTTCAGAGAATATAAAATTTGATTCAGCTTTTCTAAAATATAAGGCCTATTCTTCTAAAAGATATCGAATAAAATCAACTGCACTTTCCGGTCTGTCGGTTGTGCCGGATATAGCTACTATAGGTGGATTGTCCTTGGAATAACCGGGGTCCTTCATGAGCTTTTGCAGCTCATTTCCGTAAAAACCAATAGGTATCCTGCTTCCGTCAGAAAGGGTATAAAAATAAAGCTTATCCTGAACCTTTTCATATAAGTCTTCTGGTAAAAGCGTTTCCAGATTGGCAAAGGCTGAAAGAGGGGCATATTCCTCAAGAACCCATGCATCAGAAATAATCACATCCATGGCATGAGTCTGAAATAATGCCATTAGCTTTTGGGAATTGGCAACAGAAGCATCGTCGACAGTTCCCTGTGTCATGGATATGGAAATATCAAATCTGGCAGGAGAAGCATTTGTATCGATGTTCCTGCTTGCCACATAGTCATCCATCAAGGAAGTCTCGGCAGTGGTCATATAGCCGGAATTGATTAGAGCAACATAAATAGAAGGCTCCTTGGTGCTCTCCCTGTATCCACGGATAAAAATAATAAGACAGATGATTCCCACCATAGCTCCGATTACATAAAATTTGTAATAATACCAGAAATAGTTCAGCTTTTCTTTTGGGGGCCTGTCCTTTAACTTGGCCCATTGTTCTTTTTCTTCTTTTAACATGAAAATCTCCTTGATGGTTTTTAAAGGTTATCATAGTCTGTTTTGGAAGGTGTGTCAATAAAGCTTTCAAAAGTTTTACAGAGAATGTTTTCTGTGGCTTTGGGTTGAAAAATAAAGTAAAATGTACTATGATAGTAACAATACTAGTTAACAGAAAGGAGTAGGGAGTATTTTTCCTGCAAGTAAATTAAAATGAGCGATTCTTATATGGAAATTCTGATAAAAAGAAAGACAAGTCTGGTCAAGAGCGTGATAACGTATGGGTTGGCGGTTATTGCTGTGATATGTCTTTTTTTTGGGCTTCTTGGATATTTAACCCTGATGCTGATAGGCATTATACTGGCTGTGGCAGCATATTTTTCCCGTTTAAATTCTTATGTGGAATTTGAATATCTGTATTTAAGCAATGAGTTAAGCATAGACCGTATTCTGGCAAAGTCTAAGAGAAAGCGTATGGCGGAATTTAATCTGCAGCGCATGGAGGTGTTAGCACCCGTTAACTCTCATCATCTGGATTCCTATCGAAAAAAAAGATGTAAGGCATATGATTTTTCTTCCGGACAGGAGGACAGCCAGCCTTATGTACTGATTTATTCAGGGGAAACTGAGATGTCACAGGTGAAGCTGGACATGCCGGAGGAATTGTTTCAGGCAATTCGGGACGTTTCGCCTAGAAAGGTATTTACGGATTGACACAAAAAGGGAAATTTGTTAAACTTTTCAAAATATAAATAAGAGGGAAAATCCGGAAATAAGAGAAAAACACAATATGAAAAAATGGATGGAGGAAATGAGAGATGGGTCAAATAATCGGAGAAGGAATCACATTTGATGACGTGCTTTTAGTACCAAGTTATTCACAGGTCATCCCAAATCAGGTAGATTTGTCTACGTATCTTACAAAAAGCATTAAATTGAACATTCCAATGATGAGTGCAGGAATGGATACGGTTACCGAACATAGGATGGCAATAGCCATGGCAAGACAGGGAGGCATAGGAATCATTCACAAGAATATGTCCATTGAGGCCCAAGCAGAGGAAGTTGACAAGGTAAAGCGTTCTGAAAATGGCGTGATTACCGATCCCTTTTCATTGACTCCAGAGCATACATTAAAAGATGCAGATGAATTGATGGCAAAATTCAGAATTTCAGGCGTGCCTATTACGGAAGGCAGGAAGCTGGTAGGCATCATTACGAACCGTGATTTGAAATTTGAAACGGATTATTCCAAAAAGATTAAAGAATCCATGACATCTGAAGGGCTTATAACAGCAAGAGAAGGCATTACATTGGATGAGGCAAAGGATATACTGGCAAAGGCAAGAAAAGAAAAGCTTCCTATAGTAGATGGTAATTACAACCTGAAAGGGCTTATTACCATTAAAGACATAGAAAAGACAATAAAATATCCATTGGCGGCAAAGGATTCCCAAGGACGTCTGCTCTGTGGAGCAGGAGTGGGAATTACTGCAAATGTGCTAGAGAGGGTAGCAGCACTGGTAGAGGCAAAGGTGGATGTTATCGTACTGGATTCCGCTCATGGACATTCAGAAAATGTACTGAAATGCGTGCGGATGATTAAGGAAAAATATCCGGCTCTTCAGGTGATTGCCGGAAACGTGGCAACCGGAGAAGGAACCAGAGCCTTGATAGAGGCAGGGGCGGATGCTGTTAAAGTAGGTATCGGGCCCGGCTCAATTTGTACCACACGTGTGGTTGCCGGTATTGGTGTGCCTCAGGTAACTGCTATTATGAATGCTTATGAGGTTGCTAAGGAATATGGGGTTCCGATTATTGCTGATGGTGGTATTAAATACTCAGGCGATATGACTAAGGCAATTGCAGCAGGGGGGAACGTGTGCATGATGGGCAGCATGTTTGCAGGCTGTGATGAATCACCGGGAACCTTTGAGCTGTTTCAGGGAAGAAAATATAAGGTCTATAGGGGAATGGGCTCTATTGCAGCTATGGAAAATGGAAGTAAGGATCGTTATTTCCAGTCAGATGCCAAGAAGCTTGTTCCGGAAGGCGTGGAAGGCCGTGTGGCATATAAAGGGACTGTAGAGGATACAGTGTTCCAGCTAATGGGAGGGCTTCGTGCCGGCATGGGTTATTGTGGCACTCCAAGTATTGAAGAATTAAAGCAAAATGGAAGATTTGTGAAGATTTCAGCAGCATCCTTAAAGGAAAGCCATCCCCATGATATTCATATTACAAAAGAGGCGCCTAATTACAGCGTAGACGAATAAGGTAAGAGTCATGAGATATTATATTTTAAACGAGGTGACAATTGCCTTAAAAAAGAAAGGAACATATATATATGCGGCAGCTATTGTTATATTAAGCTTACTTGCTAATATTGCAATGGTAGCATTCAGGAGCATATATGGTATGCGGGAAGGAGCCTTTGGCTCCAACCTGATTTACTTTGCGCAGTGGTGCTTTATTGTTCCTTATTATAGTACAATTCTTATTGCAGAAATTATTTTTGGCAAGGAATGCCCAAATCCCAGAATCCGAAATAAGGTTACCATTGGGCTTTCCAGAGCAAAGATGTTTTTTGGCAAGCTTTTCTCAGAATTATGTATTTCTGCAATTTTCCTAGTTGCGGCCATTCTGGTGTTTATTGGCATCACCTATATTTTTATGGCCGCCGACGGGAGCATTGAGCTGTGGGTGGTGCAGGATTTCTGCAGGGCTGCAATGACTGCAATACCTCTTTGGGTTACAGGAATTGCCATTGGGAACGGATTGTTGTTTTTCTTTCCGAGAAAGCGCTATGCCTTTGCTACATTTTTTGGATTGGTAATTGCTCTTCCGCGAATCATTATGTTTCTTGCAGCAGAGCCGCTGAAGCTGGAAGCATGTCGGTGGATAAAGGAATATCTGCTTTTGACACCGAGATTTAATGAGCTTCCGTATTATGCGACCTTGAATATGCCTAAGATTGTCATATTGAGCAGTATATATACGGTTTGCTTTACCGCCCTTGGTTTATGGGCTTATTATAAAAAGGAATACTAACAGGTGGGGACAGGATTGGAAAAGAAAGGTTTTGAAAAAGAAAAAATGCTTCAGAAGGTTCAGGACAAGTTTTGTTTTCTGGGGGATTTTTATGCCTGCTGCGTGGATGGCTCCGGAAATCAGTTAACGGAATGGTCTGGCAAAGAGGAAGATCTTGTTCAGTTAAAAAAGGCAGTTTCAAGTGAAAGGTTATATAATCTGTTTGAGCGGGTCAAAGAAAGCCCCTTGGAGGAACAGATGATAGAGGAAACTGACTATTGCAACCTTAAGGCAGCAGCAATCGGATATAAAATGGAAGGCAAGCTGATATTTTGTTGGCTTGCTTGTTGTGTTTTTGCGGAGGAAGAAACTAATGGGCTGCCTGTAATCAGAAATATACAAAGGATTACTACTGAGGAGCGGATATATGAAACCGCAAAGCTGCTGCGGAAGCATGCGGAACAGATTTTTGTTTCGGGGAATTTTCAGCAAGCAGCGGTGGAAGAACATGCAAAAAAAACGTCCTTCCAAAGAATGAGCCATTATACAGAGGCATTGCAGCTTTTAGAGTGCAACCAGCCCTTTGAGGAAGCGGCAGGCAAGCTGCTTAGGCTTATGGGAAAAGCCTTGCAAATCAATTCCGCTGGGCTTGTGAAGGTATTAAAGGACGAAAGGTCTGTGGATGTAGTCTGTGAATGGCTGAAAGAGGGAACTGCCTCTAGGTATGACCGGGTAAGAAAGCTTGAACGGCATCAGGTATTCCATAAGGATGAACCGGTAGTCATTTCAGCCGATTC
The DNA here is from genome assembly GCA_023664735.1 of Robinsoniella sp. Lineage (GTDB taxonomy): Bacteria > Bacillota > Clostridia > Lachnospirales > Lachnospiraceae > RGIG3040. Next base: position 5,138 of record JAMPFB010000019.1, read on the forward strand.
AATTATATCAAAAGAAATAAAAGAATATATGGAACAGAGCAGTCAGAAGGCTTTTATTTCCATTCCGCTGGCATTGGATGGAAAGCCAGCCATGTACCTTTATCTTTCCGAGGAAGATAGGGAAAGAATATGGCAGCTGGAGGAAATTCAATTTATTAAGGATATGGCCCGGATTATGCAGAGCCTGCTTGTGGGAAATAAGCGGGAAAATTCCATGGCGGCATCCTTTTCCCTGCTTCAGTCAGTTGTAGACAATGTGGGAAGCTGCGTTTATGTACAGGATGTGGAAAGCGGTAAAATCATTTTTACAAATAAACAGTTAAAAAGCACCTTTGAGCTGGAGCTTCAAAACGGAAAGCTTATGGAGATGGTTCAACAGGGAAGACCTGTAGGGCTTCGGGAAGGCTATTATGAAATTCATTATAACGAGAAGAACAGATGGTATGATTTGTATTTTTCCTATATTACATGGATGGATGGAAATAGAGTTTCTCTTTACGTGCTGCATGATATAACGGATAAAAAAATCTATCAGAAGAGGATTGAGCAGCAGGCATATACCGATTTTCTTACAGGGCTGTATAACCGCATGTGCTGTGAAAGGGATTTGTCCGTACAGTTAGACAAGGCTTCGGCAGAAGGAAAGACAGGCGGGCTCCTTTATTTGGATTTGGATGATTTCAAGCATATCAATGATGGTCTTGGTCACCAGTATGGAGATGTGCTTTTAAAGTCTATTTCCAACAGCTTAAGGCGAATAAAGGGAATTTCTAATTCCTGTTACCGGATGGGCGGAGATGAATTTGTCATTATCATACCGCCGGAAAGCTTTGATAGCTTTGATGAGATTATACAGGATATTCAGGCAATATTCAGTAAACCATGGTTCCTAAAGGATGCGGATTATTACTGTACCATGAGCATGGGAATCGTAAATTATCCGGATGACGGAAACAGCGTACAGGACTTAATAAAAAAAGCGGATATTGCCATGTATGATGCGAAAAAAGCAGGCAAGAACCGTTGCACCAGATACTCCCAGAAGTTAAGCATGGCTTCCAATAAAAGGCTGGATATGGAGAAAAGCATGCGTGACGCTACTGCAAATAATTATCAGGAGTTTGAAGTGTATTACCAGCCCATTATTGATGTACTGTCGGGAGAACCGGTCTGCACCGGTGCAGAGGCTTTAATCCGCTGGAATTCTGCCACAATGGGCTTCGTGCCGCCATCGGAATTTATACCCTTAGCCGAATATCTGGGCTTGATTAATCCTATAGGCAACTATGTATTAAGGGAAGCATGTATTGCCTGTAGGGGATGGAATGACAGAGGCATGGGGAATTTTAAAGTGAATGTGAACCTGTCCGTCATACAGCTTTTGCAGCCGGATATTGTGGAAATTGTAGAAAATACCATTAAGGAAACGGGAATCAATCCAATAAACCTTACATTGGAAGTAACGGAAAGCTTAGCTATAAATGATATGGAGCGGATGAAGAAAATTCTGAGCCGGATAAGGAGTCTGGGCGTCAGGATTGCACTGGATGACTTTGGAACCGGTTATTCTTCTTTAAACCATATCCGGGAGATTCCTTTAGATGTAATCAAGGTGGACCAGAATTTTGTACAGGGACTGGCAGAGGACAGTTATTCCCAGTCCTTCATTAAAATGGTTGCAGAGTTAGCAGCAGCTATCAATGTGAATGTATGTGTGGAAGGGATTGAAACAGAAGAGCAGTTTCGTGTAGTGAATGACATGAAAATACAATTGATTCAGGGCTACTATTTTGACCGTCCTTTACAGCTTCCGGCCTTTGAAACGAAATATGTAATGAGAAACGAATAGAAATCATTGATTTTTAGCATATAGGATATGAAAACTCAGGAGGAGAAAATTATGAAAGCATTGATTAGTGTATCAGACAAAACAGGAATTGTGGAGTTGGCAAAAGAACTAGAGGGCATGGGAGTAGAAATTATTTCTACCGGAGGGACTTTCAAAAGGCTAAAGGAAGAAGGGATAAGGGCTATTGAAATTTCCGAGCTTACCGGGTTTCCGGAATGTTTGGATGGACGGGTGAAAACGCTGCATCCTATTGTACATGCGGGTATTTTAGCAATGCGTTCTAATCCTGCACATATGAAGCAGCTAGAGGAATTGAATATTGATACGATAGATTTGGTAATCGTAAATCTATATCCCTTTAAGGCTACTATTTTAAAGGAAGGGGTTACCCGTGGGGAGGCAGTGGAAAATATTGATATCGGTGGTCCTACCATGCTTAGAAGCGCTGCAAAGAACTATCAGGACGTAGCAGTTGTAACGGATCCTTCTGATTATGAAAAGGTTCTTTCTGAACTAAAAGAAAAGGGAGAGGTGTCCATAGATACTAAGTTTTATCTGATGCAGAAGGTATTTATGCATACCTCCAATTATGATACAATGATTGCAGATTATTTAAAGAAACAGAGAGAGGATTATTCCCTTCCAGAGACGTTGACTATGACTTTTGAAAAGGTACAGGATATGCGTTATGGAGAGAATCCCCATCAAAAAGCTGCTTTTTACCGGCAGGTAGGAAAACAGATAGGTTCTTTAGTGGATGCCATCCAGCATAACGGTAAGGAGCTGTCCTTTAACAATATAAATGATACAAACGGCGCTTTGGAATTGTTAAAAGAATTTACCGAGCCTACTGTAGTAGCATGTAAGCATGGAAATCCATGTGGCGTAGGCAGCGATGAGGATATCAATAAAGCATGGGAGAAAGCATATAATGCAGATAAGACTTCTATTTTTGGTGGCATCGTAGTGGTAAACCGTCAGGTGACAAAGCAGATGGCGGAGGAAATGCATGAGATTTTTCTGGAGGTAGTAGTGGCGCCTTCCTATGAAAAGGAAGCATTGGAAATTCTTTGCTCCAAGAAAAATATCCGTGTATTGGAATTAAAGGATATTCAGGTACCGCAGGATTCCAATGCCCTTGATATGAAGAAGGTAAATGGCGGTTTGATTGTTCAGACCATTGACTCTGAAATTTACAGAGAAGAGGATTTTAAGGTAGTGACAAAGGCACAGCCTACAAAGGAACAGTTAGAAGATATGAAATTTGGCATGAAGGTTGTAAAGTTTGTAAAATCCAATGGTATTGCCGTTGTAAAGAACAAGCAAAGCGTAGGTATCGGACCGGGACAGGTAAACCGTATCTGGGCAGCAAAGCAGAGCTTTGAACATGCGGCGGAGCTGATAGACGAAAATGCAACAAAAGGTGCAGTGCTGGCATCGGATGCCTTTTTCCCATTTGATGATGTGGTGGAAGCTGCTCATCAGGCAGGCATTACAGCAATTATACAGCCGGGTGGAGCCATGAGGGACCAGATGTCCATTGATAAATGCGATGAATATGGGATTGCCATGGTATTTACAGGAATGAGGCATTTTAAACATTAAAAGGATAGAACGACAAAAATATAGATGAGGATAACAGCATGGAAAATAATGAAAAGGAAGTAGTGTCCAGAAATTTTATTGAGCAGGAAATTGATAAGGATTTAGCAGAAGGAGTGTATGATACAGTTCATACCAGATTTCCACCGGAGCCAAACGGATATTTGCATATTGGTCATGCAAAAAGTATTTTGTTGAATTATGGTTTGGCTGAGAAGTACCATGGAAAGTTCAACATGCGTTTTGACGATACGAACCCAACGAAGGAAAAAACAGAATTTGTGGAATCTATTAAAGAGGATATTAAATGGCTGGGGGCTGACTGGGAGGACAGACTGTTTTTTGCATCCGATTATTTCGGACAGATGTACGAGGCTGCCATAAAGCTTATTAAAAAGGGAAAGGCATATGTGTCTGACTTAAGTGCCGATGAAATCCGGGAGTATCGGGGAACCTTAACGGAGCCCGGAAAGAAAGACCCATATTCAGAGCGTTCCATAGAAGAAAATCTGGAATTATTTGAAAATATGAAAAACGGAATTTACAAGGATGGCGAAAAAGTGCTGCGTGCCAAAATTGATATGGCATCACCCAATATCAACATGCGAGATCCGATTATTTACCGGGTGGCACATATGACTCATCATAATACTGGTGATACATGGTGCATTTATCCTATGTATGATTTTGCCCATCCCATTGAGGATGCTATTGAGGGAATCACCCATTCCATCTGTACGCTTGAATTTGAAGACCACAGGCCTTTGTATGACTGGGTAGTAAGGGAGCTTGAATACCAGAGCCCGCCAAGGCAGATAGAGTTTGCAAAGCTATATCTTACTAACGTGGTAACCGGAAAAAGATATATTAAAAAGCTGGTAGAGGATGGAATCGTGGATGGCTGGGATGACCCAAGGCTTGTTTCCATTGCTGCTTTGAGACGCCGTGGCTTTACACCGGAATCCTTAAAGCTGTTTGTGGAGCTCTGTGGGGTTTCCAAATCCAATTCTTCTGTAGATTATGCAATGCTTGAGTATTGTGTAAGAGAGGATTTAAAATTGAAAAAACCCCGTATGATGGCAGTTTTAAACCCGATTAAGCTGGTGATAGATAACTATCCCGAAGGGCAGGTGGAAATGCTGGAGGCTTCCAACAATATGGAAAACCCGGAGCTTGGCACCCATCAGGTACCTTTTTCCAAAGAACTGTATATTGAGCGGGAGGATTTTATGGAAGAACCTCCAAAGAAATATTTTCGTCTTTTTCCGGGAAACGAGGTGCGCCTGATGCATGCATATTTTGTAACCTGCACCGGTTTTGAAAAAGATGAAGATGGAAATGTCACTGTGGTGCATTGTACCTATGATCCTGCAACAAAAGCCGGAAGCGGTTTTTCGGAAAGAAAGGTAAAGGGAACTATTCACTGGGTTCCTGTAAAAGAAGCTGTAAAAGCAGAGGTTCGTCTTTATGAAAACCTTGTAGATGAAGAAAAAGGGGTTTATAATAAAGAAGATGGAAGCCTGAATTTAAATCCCAATTCGCTGACCGTATTAAAGGAATGCTATTTGGAGCCTGCAGTTTCAGGCGCAAAGGCTTACGATAGTTTTCAGTTTGTAAGAAATGGTTTTTTCTGTGTGGATTATAAGGATTCCAAACCGGAAGCTCTTGTGTTTAACAGGATTGTTTCATTAAAAAGTTCATTTAAGCTACCTAAGTAAAGCTTAGGAGGAAGATAGGAGAAAAAAGTAATGGCAGGATTATTATCTGGATTAGAAGCATTTGGTCTTAAGGGACTAGATAAGGTAGACGATATTTATGACAAGGCAAAAAAGGAAGAGGAAGCAAAAAGAGCGGAGGAAATCAAGAAAGACCCTGTTTTAGCAGAGCAGGAGCTTCTTTTTGAAAAATCCTATACATGTCCCATTTGTGATACGGAATTTAAATCAAGGACTGTAAAAATAGGAAAAGCAAAGCTTTTGGGAACTGATTTAGATTTACGTCCCAAATATGAAAGTGTGGATATGCTGAAATATGATATTATTTTATGTCCCCACTGTGGCTATGCAGCCCTTAGCAGATATTTCAAATTTCTTACTGCACCGCAGGCAAAGCTGATTAAGGAAAACATTTCTGCCAGCTTTAAGCCTATGAAGGAGCAGGGGATAATTTACTCCTATGAGGAAGCTCTTAGCAGATATAAACTGACGTTGGCAAATGCAATCGTAAAAAGAGCAAAGGCCAGTGAAAAGGCATATATTTGCTTAAAGACCGCATGGCTTTTAAGAGGACAGGGAGAAAGCCTGAAGGAAGAAGATGCTGACTATAGCAAAAAGAAGGCAGAAATTGCTCAGGAGGAAGATGAATTTTTAAGAAATGCCCTAGAGGGCTTCTTATCTGCAAGGCAGACGGAAAGCTTTCCTATGTGCGGCATGGATGAAGTAACAGTGGACTATCTGATTGCAGTCATTGCAATGCGCTTTGAGCAGTTTGATATTTCCTCCAGACTGATTTCAAGTATTCTGGTTTCCCATACGGCAAGCCCTAGAATGAAAGATAAGGCAAGGGATATTAAAGAAATGCTGGTAAAGCAGATTAAAGAGAATCAGGCAAAAAAGGGAAAAGCATGAATGAATTAGCAATTACACTGGATATGGAAAGCGGTGTATATTTGTATGAACAGATTTATCAGTATATAAAAAATGAAATCGTAGAGGGAAAGCTGTCCTTTCAGGAACGGCTTCCCTCTACTCGTGCTTTGGCAGAGCATTTACAGATAGCAAGAAGTACGGTGGAGCTTGCTTATGAGCAGCTTGTATCAGAGGGATATATTGAAGCAAGGCCCTATAAAGGTTATTTTGTATGCCAGATAGGGGAATTATATCATTTAAAAAAGGAACAGACTATAAAAAGAAAAGAGCTAAAAAAGGAACCCCCATATCTTTTTGATTTATCTCCAAATGGAATCGAGATGAAGGCATTTCCCTTTTCTACATGGAGAAGGATTTCCAAAAATGTGCTGGCGGAGCATCAAAGGGATATTTTCGAGCCGGGACATCCACAAGGGGATTATGAATTTAGAAATACAATCTGCCGTTATGCTTATAGCTTTCGTGGAGTGAATTGTGAGCCGGAGCAGATTGTTGTAGGCGCCGGGAATGATTACCTGCTAGTGCTGCTTGGAAAGATTTTGGGAGGGCAGCAGAGGGTGGCAATGGAAAATCCCACTTATAAAAGAGCTTACCGGATATTTTCTTCAGCGGGATATGAAATGTGTACCATGCCGATGGATAAAAACGGCATAAGCATGGAATGCCTGCGGGAAAGTCCGGCAAATATTGCATATATTATGCCTTCCCATCAGTTTCCTACCGGAGTGGTAATGCCCATGGGACGGAGAATGGAGCTTCTAAAATGGGCAGAAGAAGCAGAAAATCGTTATCTGATTGAAGATGACTATGACAGCGAATTTCGGTACAAGGGGAAGCCTATTCAGGCATTGCAGGCATGGGATAAAAAGGAAAAGGTGATTTATATGGGAACCTTTTCTAAGTCTATAGCGCCTGCCATCCGGGTAAGCTTTATGGTTCTTCCAAAGCCTCTTTTGGAGCAGTATGAGAGAAATGCAGGCTTTCTTTCCTCTACTGTGTCAAGGATTGATCAGGCGATACTAAATGAATTTATTGCTGCAGGACATTATGAAAGATATCTAAATAAAATGCGTAAGATTTACAGAACCAAGCATGACTGCCTCTTAGAGTGTTTAAGGCCTTTTAAGGACAAATTCCGTATTTCCGGAGAGAATGCGGGACTTCATATGATTCTTACCTGCCGGGACAAAGAAATCAGCGAAGAGCAATTAACAAATACAGCGGAAAATGCCGGAATAAAGGTTTATGGCATGAACACTTATTTTGTAGGAGAAAAGAGCCGTGAGAGAGAAAAACAGCAGAGAGACTGTGCCGGCACAAAAGAGGAATATGCAAAAATTTTATTGGGGTATGCCAGTTTATCAGAAGAAGAAATAAGGAAGGCGCTTTTGGTTTTGCAGCAGGTCTGGCTGTAGGAGGATATTGCTATCAAACAAAAAGACAGATACAGAAAAAAAGCGGAATCTGTATCTGTCTTTTTTGTGAAATTTTTGTTTTAAAGTGGAACTGCTTATAAGGAAGAATCATCCTGCTCAGAGGAAGCCTCATCTTCAGAATCATCTTCATCAAAAAATTCTTCTACTCCTTCTGTAAGCTTGGAAGCAATTTTTTCCTTTTTCTGTGTTTCTTCAGGAGTTTCAACAGGGTCTTCTTCATCAAAGTCCTCTTCTGCCTCTTCGGGATCCATATCAGAAGTATCCTCGTTTTCAGCGGCTTCATTTTCTGTACCGTTAAAATGGAGCGGAACATAGGTGCGGTCGCCATCCTCGGAATCTTCTTCGTCTAAATCATCAAAGTCGTCAAAATCTTCATCAAGGTTTTCAGAATCTTTTTTTGTGATATAATAATAAACACCTGCTGCAGCAGCGCCTATTACAGTACCGAATAATAATAATTTACCAAGTTTTTTCATCGCAATAAATCTCCTTTCGAGTTCCCTTTTCCTATATTTTATATGAAAAAGGAAAAGAAAACAACCCACAATATAGTATTCCTGAAAAAAAATATCTAATGCTTTTATTATCATAAATATTCTTGCAATTTTTTCAAAAAATGCTACAATGTTTTTACAGGCAGATATGGTTCATCGGTAGAACGCTAGCTTCCCAAGCTGGAAAGGCGGGTTCGACTCCCGTTATCTGCTTCATTTTTAGGACATTAGCATAAGTCCATTATCAGTTATAGGAATATGATTGATAGTGGGCTTATTTTAGTGCCTAAAAGGTAAGCTTCTAACGTTAAAATTCCAATAACTGCAATAGTTCCAATTGTTGTTTTGCTTGTAATCAGTTTAAGAGTAATATTCTGCCTGATGATTTTATGGATAGAATCATCAGATATTCATGTATCAGGCAGAAAAGAAGTGCAGCAAGGATATGAAACTAAAGATCATACATAAGTTAGTAGAGACATTGTAATATTAAATTAGCACTAGTGGAAACTTTCTGTCAGTGCTGATTGAAAAAATAGGAAAGGAATGTTATAATATACACGAATACAAATGTATATTATATATGAATGGAAAATATGATGATAAATTATAATAAATTATGGAATAAGTTAAAAGAAAAAGGCATTACAACATATACTATTAGGCAGAAAGCGCTGATACCGCAAAGCACATTAACAAAATTTAAAATGTGTAGTGGTGTATCAATGGAAGAGATAGAGCAAAAGTTACAGGAATATAAAGATACTCACGATGGAAAAGACTTTATGTGTGACGTATCCACAAAGACCATTGAGGATATATGCCAGTTGTTACAATGTCAGCCGGAAGATCTGATTGAATGGAAAGTAGATTTAAAACCAAAATTGGCGTATGAAAGTAGATTTGAGGAGTGATGCTATATGCGGAAATTAAAGGTATACTTAGATACATCAGTTGTCAGCCATTTATTGCAGGAAGATGTACCTGAGAAGATGGCAGATACAAGAAAATTATGGGAAATGTTCAAAGATGGCAAGTATGATGTGTATTTGTCTACGGTAACATTGAGGGAAATACAAAAGTGTTCAGAGCCAAAAAAGACGCAGCTTATTGATCGTCTGAATGAAATCCACTTCATAACACTGGATATCACGGATGATGTTGTGATAATGGCAGAAAAGATTATTGATATGGGAATACTGACACAAAAGAGCTTTGATGATTGTCAGCATATAGGAGCTGCCATTATCAATGAATGCGATTGCATCATTTCATGGAATTTTAAGCATATTGTAAATGTGAAGACAATCAGAGGCGTAAGGGCGATTACGAATTTAGAAGGATATAAGATGATTGAGATATGGAATCCTTCTGTATTGTTGGAAAGCGAGGAATGATTATGGAAGCATTGGTTATTAGTCCTGATTTTACCATTGAGGATATTCATAAAATCAGGGAATACCATTATGAACTTACTAAGGATATGACTATGCAGGAAAAGATTAATTTCTATAATGAAGGTGGAAGAGCCTTTTTAAAGGAAATGGAAGAAAGAAAGCTACAGAAAGCATAGCAGATTGGAAAACTTAACATTTTGGGAATTAGTCTAACTTGTTTAGTCGAAAAATAGAAATGTTAAATTTAAAAAGTATTATTGAAATGCTATAGTATTAAAGAAGAATTAGCCGAAAGTGTGGAACTTGATAGAAATCTTATGAACTGAAAAAGAAAATGATAGAAAGAGAGTATTAGCTATGTGGATAAAACTAATTGTAAGTATGGTTGCCGGATTTGGAGCCGGCGTGGGAACCGGGCTTGCGGGCTTATCGGCAGCAGCAGTTATTTCCCCCATGCTTATTATTTTTTTGGACGTGCCTGCTTATCAGGCAATTGGAATTGCGCTTGCCTCTGATGTGCTTGCTTCAGCCGTTTCTGCTTATACATATGGAAAAAGCAAAAATCTGGACATTAAGAATGGACTTGTAATGCTTGCTTCTATTTTAGTCTTTACTATGGTAGGAAGCTTTGCTTCTTCCGGTGTGGAAAATGGAGTGATGGGTAATTTTTCCCTTGTGATGACAACGCTTATGGGGATTAAATTTATCGTAAAGCCTGTTATGACCACAAAAGAGAGCATGGAGGCAAAAAGCAAGAAGAGGAAAATCGTTGAGTCAATTGTATGTGGCATTTTGATTGGACTTATCTGCGGATTTGTAGGTGCAGGAGGCGGAATGATGATGCTTCTGATACTTACCGGAGTGCTTGGATATGAACTAAAAACAGCAATAGGAACCAGCGTTTTTAATATGACATTTACTGCATTGACAGGAGCGGTATCTCACTTTGCAATTGGAGGAATGCCGGATTTGTTCCTGTTAGGCGCCTGTGTGATATTTACCTTGATTTTTGCAAGGCTGGCAGCAAGATTTGCAAATATATCAACGCCCAAGGTGTTAAATCGTGCGCTGGGAATAGTATTAACCGTATTAGGAATAGTTATGATTGTGGTGGATAAGATGGCATAGGCACAAAAGTGAGCGGGGTAAAAAGTGAAGGATAAATTTTTTGATTTAAAAAAAGAAAAACAGGACCGTATTATCAACGGAGCATTAAAGATATTTGCCTTAAACGGCTATAAAAGAGCCAGTACGGATGAGATGGTAAAAGAAGCTGGTATATCCAAGGGACTTTTGTTTCATTATTTTGAAAGCAAGAAAGGGGTCTATATATTTATCTGCCAGTATAGCGCCAGATACCTTGCTATGGAGTTTTCCAGAGCGGTGGGAAAACAGGAAACGGATTTTTTCGAGCTGCAAAAGCAAATGGAGCTTGCAAAGCTGCGGATTATGAAGAACTATCCCTATATGCAGTATTTTTTAAATCAGGCATTTTTAGAAACGGATGAAGAAGCAGTAGCGGCTACGGAAGTGGAAATAGATTATGCTTCAAAAACGTTGCAGCAGATATATGCAAAAGCAGATTTGTCCAAATTCAAGGAAACAGTAGATCCTTCCATGGTATTGAAAATGACTCTTTTTGCCCTGAATGGATTAATGGGCGATTACATAAAGAAAGAGCCCCTTATGTTGGAGGCTCTTTATGAAGAATCTGCTGCTTATCTGAATCTGCTGAAGGAGAATTTGTATAAAGAAGAATTTGTATAAAGAAGAATAACCTATCATTTGTAACAGTTCAGCCCACAGGCACAAAGGAAGAACCATACAGAGCATGTTTTCTTAAGGAGCCCTTATAAAAACGCCAGCGCTTAGCGAGGTATTTTCGAGCTTAGCACTGTTGCGTTTTTATAGAGCGAAAGCGTGGCGACGTAGAAAACATGCTCTGTGTGGTCCTTCCTTTGTGCCTGTGGGCTGAACTGTTACTATCATTTTCCCATTTTATAAACCGGGTCTGCCGGATATCCGCCTCTTAGCTTTTGCATCCCTCGCTGGATAGCGTCCTTTGAATTTTTCCAGTCGGCATCCTTATTGCGGTAATCAAATTTCTCAACAAGCCATGCCACATCTTCCCCAACACGTTCCATGGATTTTTCCATAACATCAAACAGAAGCGGATAAAATTCTTCCTTCTGCTTGTCGTTTAACTGCTTTTCAGACATTTCCATAATATCTCCGAAATGATGCAGGCAGAGCCCTTTGCTTTGTTTCAAGAGATTTTTTAATTCATCATCCTTTTTGTACATAAAAAAGAAGGTATCTAAATATCGTTCATAGGTATCCTGAAAACGCCTGCAGATATAGCAGGATTTATCCCGTTCCTTTACCCATGAGCTTATGGAGTTGCATTCTTCACCGGATTTTTTGCGGTTAAAAAGTGAAGCCTTGGAGGGGGAGAACATTTTCATCTGCTTTTTCAATTCTTTGTTCATTTCTATGTAATGGGTTTTTAAAATCCATCCGTTTCCCAAAGTATTGCCATAGTCGAACATCTTTTTGAAATGTTCCCTGCAAAATCCTGCCTTATCGGTTTGTTCTCTTACATCGCTTTCCATATAGGAGGAGCCGGAACCTAAAACAAAATCCAAAAGATCCTGTTCCACGTTTCGTTCGATAAAGCAGAAGGGACATTCATCATCTGCGTGAAAGGCATCCATAAGGGGGATTGTATAAAGAGTTTCTTTCATTTGCTTTCCTCGATTCTTGCTTGATAAGCTTATTGTACGGGAAAGAAAGGAAAAATACAAGGAAATGAGTATTGTTTTTATTATTCTATGAGGAAAATGGCAAAAAAGCTATTGTTCTTTTTATAGGAAATGCGATATAATAAAAGCAGAATTCAATTGTTGCATATTTGATATGGAAGGATAAAGTTATGGGACAATTAAAATTAGAAGATGTAAGACCGGGGATGGTACTGGCGGCGGCAGTTATGACTCCGGATGGCGGAACGCTTTTATTAAAAGAAGGACATGCCCTGACAATCAAGGGAATACAGAAGATAAGGGAATTAAAAATTGAGACAGTTGAGGTAGCAGACCGGCATTCCCTGTTTGTGACACCCGTTGATAAGATGGCAGAAAATCTGGAAAGAGATTTTCTGCTATATTTAAGAAAGATATCGCCCAAGCAGGCAGAAGCAAATAAGAATGATAATATGGTACGGGTTGCGGAAGAATTGGAGCGTGACATTGAGAAAATCTGCAGACAGGAAAAGGTTATGGAATTTTGTGTGCAGTTAAAGCTGGTAGATAATTTACGTTTATACCAGCATAGTGTGAATACTGCAGTTTTGGCAGGACTTACAGCAGGTGCAATGGGAATGACAGGAGAAGAACTAATGAATGCTGTAACAGGCGGTCTGCTTCATGATATCGGACTTTGTGAAATGCCTTTGGTGCTGGGGCAAAAGGAAAGAAATCAGCAGCAGCAACAGCTTTGGGAGGAGCATCCTACTTATGGCTATTATTTTGCCAAACAGAACGAAGTTCCACAGGAAATATGTGAACTGATTTTGTATCATCATGAGAGATGGAATGGTTCCGGATTCCCTAAAATAAAAGCAGGGGAAGAGATTCCCCTATGTGCCTAGATTATAGGCTTATGTTCTCAATATGACGAACAAATTACCGTACAGCATATACCGCCCTATATGGCAATCGAGGAAATATATGGCACCAGTGGCATTCTATTTAATAGTAAAGTGGTACAGGCATTTGTCAATAATATTCCGGTATATCCCTTGGGTGTTATGGTGAGGCTTTCCAACAAGGAAGTGGGAATTGTGGCAAATATCCGTAAGAATCAGGGGCCCCGCCCGATTGTAAAGGTGTTTTTTAACCGTATGAACCGTCCTATTACAGAAACGAAAATTGTGGACTTATCTAAGGAGAGGACTATATTCATAGAAGAAATCCTAGAATAAAAAGAAACCGGCAGATGCCGGTTTCTTTCAAATTTTCAAGTTATTTAAAAAGTTGTTTGAAAAAACGCTAACCTTTTTGTAACTCATTCGTTCCAGCCAGATAATTGATGAATTGCTGTGCGGTTCTTCCGGAAATGCCTCCGTGGGACAGCTCCCATTTATTTGCTTCTTTGCATATTTCATCTTCGGACAGAGTAATATGGTTTTTTCGTGCCAGCTCTGTAACAATATGGAAATATTCCTTTTGCGAGGGTTTAGAATAATTGATTGTTACACCAAAACGATAGGCAAGTGAAAGCTTTTCTTCCAGAGTGTCGGAATGATGCATACCGTTTTCTGTATCCATGTCGTTTCGATCTTTCCATGTTTCCCGGATTAAATGACGCCGGTTAGAGGTTGCATAAATCAGTATGTTTTGGGGTTTTGTTTCCACTCCGCCTTCAATGACTGCTTTTAAGAACTTGTATTCTGTTTCAAAGTCCTCAAAGGATAAATCGTCCATGTAGATAATGAATTTGTAATTGCGGTTTTTAATCTGGGCAATTACCTGAGATAAATCTTTAAACTGATGCTTATAAATTTCAATCATGCGGAGCCCGTCTTTGTAAAATTCATTGACGATTGCTTTGATGCTGGTTGATTTACCAGTGCCGCTGTCACCAAATAAAAGCACGTTGTTTGCTTTTTTCCCTTCCACGAATGCCTTTGTATTATCAACCAGCTTTTTTTTCTGAATCTCATAGCCGATTAAATCATCCAAGACAACCTTATCCATGTTATTGATTGCCTGAAACAGAATCTGATTATTGGGAGCTGGCTGAATGCGGAACGCTTTGTTCAAACCAAATGCACCTACGCCATAATCCTTGTAAAAAGTCGTGATGTAATAAAAAAATGCTTCTTCGTCGGCGGCAGATTCCAGATCTATGCTTAATTGCTGCACCTTTTCGCTGACATTCTGATTGTACATCAGCTCCGGCTTTTCAATCGCTACATAGTTGGTTATGCAGCTAAAGCAGTCGATTCCCAGTTTTTCCTCCAAATCACTGAAATCATAGTGAAATAGCTGCATAAATATTTTAAAGTCGTTTTTGGCAAAGTGATTGACGCTTCCGGTCTTGGCGCCTGTTTTTTCACAGGTGATGCTGAAAGGATTTTCATTCATAATCAGCAGAAAGGTCAAATAATTTTGCCAGAGGTTTCTATTGAAGCCGTATTTTGTTGCAAGAATCAATATGCGTTTTATCTGCCGGTAAACCCGGTTTATCAATTCCTCTTTTGAATAATCGGCTTTGCCTGCTTCTTCACAGATAGCGCTTAATTCCATTAAAATGGAATCCTTTGGCATGTCGCCGTAAATCAATAATTTTGATACTAATTTGTTCATTTGTGTACCTCCGAATTATTTTGATTGAATGTTCAAACTTGTATCAGTCACAGCTTAACATATTCAAAAGAAGTGTGCAAGAACGCTTTATTAAAAAGAAAAAATAGAAATTTTTAGAAGTATAGTAGGAAAGGCTACCAACCTCTATGAATATACATTCTAGTCATATCAGGTTCGCCTTCTCCTTGTACCATGCATAGAAATTCCCATCCATAGCGTTCATAAAAACCCACATGATCTGTAACTAAATAAATCGGGGATACTCCCTTTTCTTTCATATCAGCCACAACCATGTTTAATAATTTTCCTGCAATACCTTTGCAACGGTAGTTTTCTTCTGTGTATACAGCACACACATTTGGGGTAAGATCCTTTCGCTCATGGAAATCATTTTCTATCACTCCCATTCCTGCAATAATCTTTTCCCCATCAAGGCATAAATACCATCCGTACTCCGTCTCGCTATTTAAGTATGCTTCCATACACTCTAAGTAGGCTTCTTTGGGCACGCCCCATTTATGATGGAACCAAGAAGCGGCTTCATCTTTGAGTTTGGGTTCCTCTGTCAATTTTATATATCTATATCTTTCCATCGTTTTCCTCTCCAATACAGCAATAAGCCGGATGATATATTATCCGGCTTAGTTTCTGTAACAGTTTAGCCACATGTTCTATGAAAAACCCGTTCTGCGCTTGTGGACTGAACTGTTACTAGCATCTACCTAAATTCAGCATTGTTTCTTGTTAAAAAATTTATATCATTTCCATATTTGGCAGCAAGACTAAAGTCATTTTCCATAAATAATTCATACTCTTTGGGTGCAATTTTTGAGGCTCTTATCCTTTCATAAATTGCTAAATTCCATGAATGTTTGCATTTTTTACATCTGTATATAAGCCATACATCTACTTTATTTCCATTTGCATTCACTCTGAATTTCCCTGAATTTATGAACTCCTGCTTCTTTCCGCATCCCCAAAGATAGTAGTTCTTATGATTCTTTGTATGCTTTTTTCTGATAAGGAATACTCATCGGCAAGTTTCTTTATGGAAATTCCGTTTATATGTTTTTGGCATATTTCATGATTTCGTATTTCATAATACTGCTTTGATTTGGTCTGGCTTCCCCAGACTTTTTTCCCTTTACATGGGATATATATACTTTTTCCGCTTACATATTGCTGAATAGTTTCTATCAATTCTTTAGGCAGAATATCCTCTGCTCTAACATAGCTCATTATAATCCTCCTGTTAGTATGTGGATTTAGCTGAGCTTAACTATTCTCTTTTATTTTAAGCCCAGACTACTGAGCCATAACATATCTTTTTCTCATATTCTGCTTGCTCCTTTCGCATTCTTATTGATATTGTATATTTTTCAGTGAATTATTACAACCTCATTCTTGATTATAAACAAACTTGTTCGTAACAGTTCAGCCCTTTCTAGTGAAGATGGATAAACGGATGCGGCATAGGGGCTTTGGGAGACGGACGTGGGAGAGGGCAGAGCATAGGATAGTATTCCGGACACGCTCTCGCTCTGCCCTCTCCCATCCCACTGTTGCGTCCGTTTAGCCACTACCTTCAAAAAAACAGGCTGAACTGTTACACTTGTTCTTCAAAAGTTCTTTAATGTACCTATATTATGATATGCTTGCCATTATTCCAAGGGGAGAATATAATATATTTTAAGTTCAAATTGTGAATGCGGAGGACTACATGAAGGCTTTGAACAGCTACGAGGGAATCCAGAGAATAGAGCAGTTTATGTTTTATCAAGCTGCTTTTCGGGAAATTCATGCCCACATCATGACCAAAAGTGGTCATGATAATGGATGATTTTCTTAAAAGTGCAGAAGAGGTAGATGCGCAGTATCAGCAACTTGCTTTTGTTGGGTGCTGTGCAGTATTGAGCAAATATATGCAAAAGAATCAAGAAAAGTAGGGAAAAGACAAGAGCAAAAACAAAAGCAAACAGGAGAATTATGGGATTACAATTTTACTTTGGAGCTTCAGGCTCCGGGAAAAGCACAACCGTATACAAGGATATAATAGAATGGTCTAAAAGAGAGCCGGACAGGGAATTTTTAATTCTGGTGCCGGATCAGTTCACCATGCAGACGCAAAAGGAACTTTGCCTGTTAAATGAAGGAATTATGAACATTGACGTGCTGAGTTTTTCCAGACTGACCTACCGTATTTTTGAAGAAGTGGGAAAGGAAGAGCGGATTGTACTGGATGATACTGGAAAAAACTTGATTTTGAGGAAGGTGGCGGCAGAGCGGAAGGAAGAGCTGAAGGTGCTGGGGAGCCATTTGAATCAGGTGGGCTACATTCATGAAATCAAAAGCGTGATTTCTGAATTTATGCAGTATGACATAGACCCCAAAGGAATGGAAGAGCTGATTTCCTATGGAGCCAAAAAAGGAGAGCTTTCATCCAAGCTTTTGGATCTAAAGCTTTTATATGAAGGCTTTCTGTCTTTCTTAAAGGAGAAATATATCACTACAGAGGAAAGTCTGGACCTGCTTTGTAAATCCCTGCATAAGTCTGCTACAATTCAAAACAGCATAGTGGTATTTGACGGCTTTACGGGATTTACGCCTGTACAGAACCGACTGATTCAGGAACTGATGGTGCAGGCAAGAGAAGTAATTATGACTATTACCGTTGACACAAGAGAAAACCCGTATGCAACAGACGGCGAACATAAGCTGTTTTATTTAAGTAAGAAAACAGTGGAAGCCATGGAAAAAATGGCAAAGGAGGCAGGGGTTACAAGGCGAAGGGATGTGGTGCTTTCTAGTGAAGCGCTCCCAAGATTTGCAGCCAGCAAGGAGCTTTCCCATTTGGAGAGGAATTTGTTTCGTCAGAAAAAGTCTGTTTTTTCAGAAGAGAATCAGGCGGTATTTTTATCAGAGGGTGCCAATCCTAGAGAAGAAATTCAAAAGGTGTGCGTCCGGATTAAGGAGCTTTTGCAAAAAGAGCAGTATTGTTACAGAGATATAGCCATTATTGCAGGGGATTTGGAAGCTTACGGGCATTTTATTGATATGGAATGTAAAAGATATGACATTCCGGTATATTTGGATCAGACAAAAGGGGTCATGCATAATCCTATGGTACTGGCAATTATCAGTGCCTTGCAGCTTATCCTGTATGATTTTTCCTATGACAGTGTATTTTGCTTTTTAAGAACCGGATTAACGGGATTTTCCATGGAAGAAATTGACCGGCTGGAATATTATGTAAAAGCTTTGGGGCTTAGGGGCAGGTATGCTTATGCACGTCCTTTTGTCCGAATCACAAGGCAGATGAAAATGACAGAATCGGAGGAAGAACAGGGGAAAGCCATAGAAAAGCTTGCCAAATTAAATCATACAAGGGAAAAGTTTATGACACTGATGTCACCGCTTCTTTCCCTGTCAGAAACAAAGAAAGGAAGTGAAAAAAGCGAATACGAAAAAAATGAAGAGAATGAAAACAATAAAATAATAAAAGAAGCAGCAGAAAAGCCGGAAGAAAAATCAGGGCTTTACCCAGCGGAATATTTGGTAAGGGCCGTATACGATTTCTGTGTAATTGGCGGATTTCAGGAGAAAATGGAACAAATGGAAGCTGCTTTTTTCGAGAATGGAGATTTGGCAAAAGCAAAGGAATACGGGCAAATATATCCTCTGGTAATGGATTTGCTGAACCAGATTTATGAGCTGTTAAAGGAAGAAGCCATGTCCCTGCAGGAATTTTCCGATATTTTAACGGCGGGATTTAGTGAATTAAAAGTAGGGACAATCCCTCAAAATGCGGATCAGGTAGTGGCAGGAGATATGGAACGGACCAGATTGAAGCAGGTGCGTGCCTTGTTTTTTGTAGGGCTTAATGACAATGCAATTCCCGGAGGCGGAAAAAAAGGCGGCTTGATTTCCGATATGGAACGGGAATTTTTGCAGGAAAGCGGCATAGAATTGGCGCCTACCGGAAGGCAGCAAATGTTCATTCAAAGATTGTACCTTTATTTAAATATGACAAAACCGTCAGAAAAGCTGTTTTTATCCTATTCACGGGTAGACCGGGAAGGGAAAGGGATAAAACCTGCCTATCTTTTGGATGTTATA
The DNA here is from genome assembly GCA_023664735.1 of Robinsoniella sp. GTDB lineage: Bacteria > Bacillota > Clostridia > Lachnospirales > Lachnospiraceae > RGIG3040. The sequence goes on from JAMPFB010000019.1 coordinate 24,049, forward strand.
AAAGGATTATACAAGGATTTAAAAACAGAAGGAAGCAGGGACGGACTGGAATATAAAATTGCGGCAAAAAAGGACGGGCTGGATGATTTTGCCGGGCTGATGGGAAGCTACGGGCAAGGGTTTTTAGAGGAAGATGAAGAAAAAAGAAAAGAATTTTTTACCCTGTATCATTTTTACCAAAAGGAAGAGGAGATAAAAAAACTGATAGAAGCTGCATTTTACGAGTATGTATCGGCGCCTCTTTCCAAGGAAGCCGCCAAGCTTATCTATGGAGAACTGTTAGAAAGCAGCATAAGCCGTCTGGAACAGTTTGCTTCCTGTGGTTATGCCCATTTCCTAAAATACGGACTTATGCTGAAGGAGGAAGAAGAGTTTTCCTTTGAGGCAGTGGACATGGGAAATGTGTTTCATGCCGTTTTGGAAGGCTTTTCCGGCTATTTAAAGGAGCAGGGCATTACATGGTTCCAGTTTACCAGTGAGCAGGCAGAGCATTATGTGGAGGAGAAGCTAAGGGAGCTGGCTGTGGAGTATGGGGAAACGGTGCTTTTGGACAGTACAAGAAATGCTTACATATTAAAGCGGATGGGACGGATTTTGAACCGTACCTTAGAAACGCTGCAATATCAGCTGAAAAAGGGTGTTTTTGAGCCTAAGGCATTTGAGCTTCCTTTTTCCATGGTAAAGGAATTTGACGGAAAGACCATGAAGGTAAGGGGCAGGATTGACCGGATGGATACGGTGGAAAAAGACGGTGTTTTGTATGTAAAGGTAATGGATTATAAGTCGGGCAGCATAAAATTTGATCCGGTTTCTCTTTATTACGGGCTCCAGATGCAGCTTGCCCTGTACATGAACAGTGCAGTCCTCAAGGAGACTTTGGAGCATCCGGATAAGCAGGTGGAACCGGCGGCGCTTCTTTACTATCAAATGACAGACCCATATGTGGAACGCACAGAACAGGTTTCCTCCAAGGAGCAGATTGAAGAGGCAATTCACACGGCGCTTCGCACAAAAGGGGTGGTGTTGGAAGAGGAACAGGTGGTGTCCATGCTTGACAAAAGCTTTTCGGATGCGTCTAATGTTATTCCGGTAGAACGCAAAAAAGCCGGAGGCTATAAAGCAGGCTCAGGCGTGGTTACAAGGGATGAGTTAAAAGCCATTTCCCAATATGCGGATTTCAAAATAAAGGAAATCGGTGAGAAAATATTAAGGGGAGAAATCCCAGTAGAGCCATATGAGAAGGGAAACCAGAATCCCTGCATATATTGCGGCTATCAGGGAATCTGCGGGTTTGACAAAAAAGTAAAGGGCTTTGCCTATAAAAGTCTGGATGCCATGTCGAAGGAAGAGGCAATGGAAAAAATCAGGGAGAAGGTATTGGAGGAAGGAAAATAATGGGGATTTCTTTTACAAAGGAACAGAAGCAGGTCATTGATGAAAGAAATAAGAACCTTCTTGTTTCGGCAGCGGCAGGCTCTGGGAAAACTGCCGTTTTGGTAGAACGCATACTTTCCATTATAACGGATAAGGAACATCCGGCAGACGTAGACAGACTGCTAATTGTAACATTTACCAATGCGGCAGCATCGGAAATGCGGGAGCGTATTTTAAAGGCAATTTTGGAAAGGCTTGACAAAGAGCCGGAAAATGAACATCTGCAAAGACAGTCAGCTTATATCCACAGGGCACAGATTACCACTATTGACAGCTTTTGTAAGTACCTGCTTACCAATCATTTTGAGGATATCGGGCTTGACCCCTCCTTTCGCATTGGAGATCAGGGGGAGCTGAATCTGCTGAAGCAGGATGTGCTTGCAGAGCTGATGGAAAAGGAGCATGAAAGGGCGGCGGAAGGATTCCTTACCTTGCTGGAAAGCTATGTTGCCGGGCGGAATGAAGGGATTTTAGAAGCGTATGTGTTAAGGCTTTATGAATTTGCCATGAGCTATCCATGGCCGAAAAGCTGGCTTTTGCAGTGTAAGGAGGCTTACCTATGTGAAAGCATGGAGGAATTGAAAGAAAAGCCCTTTTTAAAGGAAATGATGAATTATGTGGGCAGGCTTTGCAGGGAAGCGGCATTTCTCCTAAAGCTTGCATTGGATATATGCGGACAAAGTGACGGGCCTTATATGTATGGAGAGCTTTTGGAGCAGGAAATACAAATGCTTTCAGAGCTGGAAAAGGAACGGGACTATGAGCTTTTCCATGAAAAAGTATGGCAGGTCAGCTTTGGCAGGCTTTCCGCCAAAAAAGACGATACGGTGCTGCCTGAGAAAAGAGAGCAGGCAAAGGAGCTTCGGAATCAGGCAAAAGGACTGATTCAGCAAATAAAGGATTCCTTTTTCTTTGTTTCGCCCGGGCAGGGCTTTTTGGATGTAAAGGCATGCTCTGGCAATGTAAATGCCTTAATTGACCTTACCCTTTCCTTTATGGAGCTTTTTTCGGAAAAGAAAAGGGAAAAGAATCTGATGGATTTTTCAGATATGGAGCACTATGCTTTGGAAATCCTTTTGGAAGAAAAGGAAGGGAAAAGGGTTCCCACCAAAACGGCGCTGGCCTATCAGGAGTATTTTGTGGAGGTTATGACGGATGAATATCAGGACAGCAATCTGGTACAGGAGCTGCTGCTGGAAAGTATATCCAAAAAGGAACCGGGACAGTGCAACCGGTTTATGGTAGGGGATGTAAAGCAGAGCATTTATGGATTTCGCCTTGCAAGGCCAGAGCTGTTCATGGAAAAATTCCAGCAGTATCATGAAAGTTATGTTAACCATGAAAAGGATAATATGCGCATTGACCTTCATAAAAATTTCAGAAGCAGAAAAGAAGTCATTGACAGCGTGAATTTTATATTTGGAAAGCTTATGGATGCTTCCATGGGCGGCATTACCTATGACGATGAGGCTGCTTTGTATTTTGGCGCCAATTATCCGGAAGAGGACTCTTCCCTTTACGAAACAGAGCTTCTTTTATTTGAAAGGAAGGAAAGTCTTGCTTTAGAAGAAAATGGAGAAAAAGCCGGAGAAGAGGAAGAAATACTGACGTCCATACCGAAAAAACAGGCGGAAGCTGCTATGATAGGAAACCGGATAAAGGCAATGGTAGGAAGCTTTCCGGTTACGGATAAAGAAACGGGTATGCTTCGCCCGGCTAAATATCAGGATATTGTTATATTGCTTCGTTCCGGAGAAAGCACGCAGGAAATTTTTAAGGAGGAGCTGACCAATCAGGGGATTCCGGTACATATTGCTTCTAAATCCGGTTATTTCTCCACTATGGAGGTGCGGTATGTGCTCCAATATTTGCAGGTTTTAAACAATCCCTATGAAGATAGGGCGCTTGCGGGACTGTTAAAATCCCCGTTTTTCTTTTATACCGATGAGGAGCTTGCCATATTGAAGGGATTTCGGGGGAAGGAAAAGAAAAGGGACTATCTTTTTGAGTGTATGAAAGCGCTTGTAGAAGAGAAGTCGGGAGAAGGTTTGGGGCAGCACATTGTAGAAAAAGACAAAGCCATGCGGTGGGAAGCCCTGCAGAAAAAGGTGTCGGACACATTGAAGGCTATAGAAGAAAACAGGAAAAGTGCAGTGGCGCTTTCCATTTACGAGCTGATGGCACAAATATTTTCCCAATCCCTTTATTTGGAATATGTAAATGCCCTGCCGGGAGGGGAGCAGAAAAAGGCCAATGTGGAAATGCTGTTAGAAAAGGCAATTGAATTTGAAAAGACCAGTTTTCATGGGCTGTTTCAGTTTGTCCGGTATATACAGCGGATGGAGAAGTACAGTATTGATTCAGGAGAGGCAAATATACTGGATGAGCGGGCGGATACGGTACGGATTATGACTATCCATAAAAGCAAGGGATTGGAATTTCCAATCTGTTTTGTTTCCGGGCTTTCTAAGCGGTTCAACATGCAGGATATACAAAGCCCTGTGCTTTTGGACATGGATTGGGGAATTGGAACGGATATGATAGACCCAAAAGCCCGGGTGAAAGCAAAGACCATCAGCAAAAATATGCTGGCGGCGAAAGGGAAGCTGGACAGTCTTGGAGAAGAGCTGCGCATTTTATATGTGGCGCTTACTAGAGCAAAAGAAAAACTAATTCTTACCGGAGAGGTGGAAAAGGTACAGACATTGCTGCAAAAATATAAAGGAATGGAAAGGCTTGAGAAGCTGCCTTTTTCTTTCAGGAGCAGTGTCGGAAATTCCCTTTCCTATGTGCTGGCGGCACTGATGGGACATAAGGATTTTGAAAGGATATGCCGGGTAGTTCATGAAAGGGACTTAGAGCTTATCCGTTTCGGGGAGGACTTTCAAAGGCATGTGCTAAAAGAGCGGCTTTTGAAGGACTGGCAGCAGGAAGAAATCAATCAGGCATTGCTGGAAAAGCTGCAGGAAAAATTTTCCTATCAGTACCCTCATGAAATATTAAGCAGGATGTACACCAAGACAAGCGTTTCCGAGCTGAAGCTGGAGGCGATGAAAGAGGGAGGAGAAGAGCTTCACTCGATTTTTGAAACAGAAAGACCGCCGGTGCCCTATTTGCCGGGCTTTTTAAGAGAGGAACAGGAAGCAGGCGGAACAAGCAGGGGAAGCGCCTACCACAAGGTGCTTGAGCTGCTGGATTACAGAGAATATGAGCTGGAAGGAAGGGATGGAGAGGAGCCGGAAAAAGCGAAAAAGAGGCTTGCGGACAAAGTGAAGCTGGATATGGAAGGCTTTGTGCAGTCGGGAAGGCTGACAAAAGAATATAGGGAGCTTGTAAGAGCGGATAAAATTGCTTCTTTTGTTGCTTCCTCCTATGGACAGAAAATGTGCAGGGCGGCAAAGGCGGGAAGGCTTTACAAGGAAAGACCTTTTGTAATCGGCATATCGGCAGAACGGGTAGCCCCCCAATTCCCCAAGGAAGAAATCGTGCTGATTCAGGGAATCATCGACGTATACTTTGAAGAGGATGGAGAGCTTGTAGTGTTAGATTACAAAACTGACCGGGTAGAAGCCATAGAGGAGCTGAAGCGCCGTTATGAGACCCAGTTGAATTATTATGGGGAAGCCCTTTGCTCCCTTTTAAAAAAGCCGGTAAAGGAAAGAGTAATCTATTCCTTTGCAATGGAGGAGGCGCTTGTCTGGTAAGTCCAGTCATTTCCTGCCTTCCGGTAAGCCCAAGCTTTTCGTAGCAGCTGGCAATGGCAAGCAGGGGAAGGTCGCCGCTTAAACGGATATTTAATATGCTGTTCGTCTCATAAGCGGCATTATAATACCAAGTGATTGCCTCTTCATAATCCGACAGGGCTTCATAATGCTTCCCAAGCTCATAGCATATTTCGGAGCAGGCATTTCCTGCAACGTTTTTTAAAGCATATTTGAAGAAGCCTTCGGTGTCATGCTGCAGGCGGCAGGCTCTGGAAACTACGCAGCATGCCTCCATGATTTCGTCCTCTGTGCGGGTAGTATCTGTTAAAGTATTTAAAAAGGAAGGCAGCGCCCGGATAAAGTCTTCGTCGCTGCCTGATATAAATAGCTCTTTTGCATAAATGTTGTGCAGCCTTTTATCTAAGCGTATTCCGTTTCTTTCCATTGCTTCAAATGCCTTCAAATCTCTTGAGGTATGTTCGCTAAGCGGCATGTGGAGTATTTCTACCTCGCTGTCATAAATGACAGGCTCTAGCCGGACTGCCTCGTGTATGGCGCCTTCCCATGTAAAGGCACGAAGGCGCTTATAGAGCTTTGGACGATATTCCTTGTCAAAATTGTAGATGGTGTTATAGGATAACTGGTTGCAGTAAAGCATTTGGACAATATCAATTTCCGGCAGCAGGCTTTGCTTTAAAAGCTGAAACCGGTTCCTGTTTTCTTCATCTAAAACTTCATCGGCATCGGCACAGTATATATATTCCATAGTGGCCTTGGAAAAAGAAAAATTCCTTGCATCAGAAAAGCTTCCGGTCCAAAAGAAATCATATACCTTGTCTGTAAAGCCCTTTGCAATTTCCTTTGTACGGTCAGTGGAACCGGTATCTACGATAATGATTTCATCCATAAGACCGGCAAGGGAAGTAAGACATCTCTCTAAAACCTGCTCTTCATTTTTTACAATCATACATAAGCTTATGGTAATCATGGCATTCTCCTAAGGATTTTTTTAAGAATTTGATGTAAGGAAAGTGTAACATATTCTTAGGGAATTATGAAGTTTTTCTTGTATTCTTATGAAATATTGATAAAATATGATTATGGAGCAAATCACATAGGATATAAATGGACAAAGGAGGAGCTATGAGCGGAATAGAACAGTATATTACAAGCATTCCGGATTTTCCAAAGCCGGGGATTGTTTTTCGGGACATTACTTCCATATTCAGTGATGCGGATGGGCTGAAGCTGGCAGTGGATGAGATGTGCGCATTGCTTGAGGATGTGGACTTTGATGTGATTGCAGGTCTTGAATCCAGAGGTTTTTTGTTTGGGATGCCAATGGCTTACAATTTCCACAAGCCTTTTATTCCAATCCGAAAAAAGGGAAGGCTGCCCAGAGAAACGGTAGAAGCCACTTATGACTTGGAATATGGAAGCGCCACTATCGAGGTGCATAAAGAAGACGTTAAGCCGGGTGCAAAAGTGGTGCTGGTGGATGACTTGATTGCTACCGGAGGAACGCTGGAAGCAGCAGCGGGATTGATGGAAAAGCTGGGCGCCAAAGTGGTAAAGGTGGTCTGCCTGATGGAGTTAAAAGGGCTTAAGGGACGAGAGCGCATTCAGGGTTATCCAGTGGAAACCGTTATTTCTTATGAAGGAACGTGATTCTGTAGGCTGAACTGTTACCTGATTTATGGAAAAAGCGCCGGTAAGCATTGACTTCCGGCAGAAAAGAGGAAACTATGTTAGAGAAACTATTTAAATTAAAAGAAAACAACACGAATGTGAAAACAGAGGTTTTGGCAGGTATTACCACTTTTATGACAATGGCATATATTCTTGCGGTAAATCCCAGCATTTTAAGCGCTGCAGGAATGGATGCCACAGCCGTATTGCTGGCAACGGCGCTGGCTTCCTTTATTGGTACGGCATGTATGGCGCTTATGGCAAATCTGCCTTTTGCATTGTCGGCAGGTATGGGACTGAATGCTTACTTGGCTTATACGGTAGTGCTTGGATATGGATATTCTTGGCAGGTAGCGCTTTTGGCAGTTTTTATTGAGGGCATTATTTTTATTGTGTTGTCCCTGACCAATGTGCGGGAAGCTATCTTCAATGCCATTCCCCTGAATTTAAAAAGAGGCGTATCGGTAGGCATTGGCTTGTTCATTGCTTTTATCGGTCTGCAAAATGCAGGCTTGTCTGTTGATTCCTCTACTTTGGTAACGATTACGGATTTTACAGAAAATTTCAACACCTCCGGCATTTGTGCGTTGCTGGCATTGGTGGGACTGTTCATTACGGCTGTTTTATATATCAAGCATGTAAAGGGCGCTATTTTAATTGGTATTGTGGCAACATGGATTATCGGTATGCTCTGCCAGCTTGTGGGCATTTATGTGCCGAATGTGGAAGCCGGCTATTATACGCTGTTCCCGGCGCTTGCCATTACAGACTTTAGTAAGCTGGGTGAAACCTTTGGACAATGTTTTACGGTGGATTTTAGCTCGGTTGGAATATTTAACTTTGTGGTAGTCGTATTTTCTTTCCTGTTTGTGGATATTTTTGATACATTAGGCACCTTGATTGGTGTTAGCACAAAGGCAAATATGCTGGATAAAAACGGACGCCTGCCCAAAATTAAGCCTGCGCTGTTAGCAGATGCTATCGGAACAAGTGCAGGAGCAGTTCTTGGCACATCTACTACTACTACGTTTGTAGAGTCTGCCTCCGGCGTGGCAGCAGGAGGGCGTACCGGGCTTACTGCCATGGTAACGGGTATTTTATTCCTGATTTCCACCTTGTTTGCACCTGTCTTTACGGCAATTCCATCCTTTGCTACAGCTCCGGCATTGATTATGGTGGGCTTTTTGATGTTTGGAACCATTACGGATATTAAGTTTACAGAGGATAACCTGACAGAAGCAATTCCGGCTTATCTCTGTCTGCTTGCAATGCCGCTGTTTTACAGTATTTCAGAAGGAATTGCCTTTGGAATCATTTCCTATGTCATACTGAATGCAGTGACAGGTAAGGCAAAGAAGGTAACGCCTCTTATGTATGTATTGGCAGTGTTGTTTGTTTTGAAGTACATTTTCCTGTAAGGGAAGCTTATGGAAACAGACAGAAAAGGAGCTGCGTAAAATGGAACCGTCCCTGTCAGGGGCGGTTTCGTTTTTATAGAGCGAAAGCGTGGCGACGCAGAAAACATGCTCCGCAGGAAACCCGCTCTGCGTCTGTGGGCTGAACTGTTACTTTTTGATAACATTTTTGTGGCATAGTGCTTGTTCGTTTTTTGAGGTTTGAGGGATGATGCTTATTCTGCTAGTTGCTTTGCCCGTTCCAATGCGGTATCTATATGGGAGCAGAAGTTTTCTTCTCCAATCTGTTTATGGAAACCTGCTTTTTCCATAACCTTTCTGGGCTGTTCATTCACATGGGAAAGAATCATTTTAATTCCCTTTTTTTCATACTTTTGATAAAGCTCTTCCAGTGAATGCATGGCAGTTGCATCAATGGCATTGACGCTTCTCATTCTGAGAATCAGGCATTTTGTATCTTCCTTGACCGAAATATTCAAAATTTTATCTGCAGCAGCAAAGAACATAGGGCCTGAAATCTCATAAACAAGCGTATGTTCAGGTACGGCTCTTAGGGAAATGCTGTCAGGGTCGTTTTCCTCATCAATGTATTTCCAACCCTCCACTTCGGTCACATCACTCATACGCTTCATAAATAAGATAGCAGCAAGAAGGATGCCTGCTTCGATTGCCACAACAAGGTCGAAAACTACGGTAAGCACAAAGGTAAGCACTAATACGAAAATATCGCTTTTAGGAGATGATTTGCACAGGTTCACAAAAGACCTCCAACCGCACATATTATATGCCACCATAAATAAGATTGCTGCAATACACGGCATTGGGATTAATGCTGCATAAGGCATCAGTACCACAAGAATCAGCACTAATGTAATGGAATGTACCATGCCGGATATGGGAGTGCGTCCGCCGTTTTTGATATTTGCGGCAGTTCTTGCAATGGCGCCGGTAGCAGGAATGCCGCCAAACAATGCGGAACCGATGTTTCCTACGCCTTGGGCAATCAGCTCCATATTGGAACGGTGTTTTGAATTAATCATGCTGTCCGCTACAACACAGGAAAGCAGCGACTCTATTGCAGCCAAAATTGCAATTGTAAAGGCATCAGGAAGAATGTCCTGAATATCCTTAAGCGTAAAGGAGGGCATATGGAAATGGGGAAGCTGATTGCTTATCTCATATAAATCTCCGATGGTATTTACTTTCATATGTAAAAGCTGAACCATGCAAATGCCTGCAATAACAGCAAGCAGGGAACCCGGAATCGTTTTGTTGATATAAGGCCATATAATGAGAATGGCAAGACAAACCATGCCCACAATGACAGCCTGCCAGTTGATGGAAGCAATGTTTCGTATGACAGCGCCCAGTTTTTCCATTGTTTCAATAGTAACAGTACCAGCAGGATATGTCAGGCCTAAAAAATCTTTAATCTGTCCAATGGCAATCGTTACTGCAATCCCGGCGGTAAAACCTGTAGTAATCGTATAAGGAATGTATTTGATTAAATTGCCAAGCCTGAAAAATCCCATTGCCGCAAGAATGATTCCTGCAAGGACGGTTGCCAGTATCAGCCCGTCCATTCCTTTTTGTGCTACAATTCCTGCAACGATTGTGGCAAATGCAGCGGTAGGCCCGGCAATCTGCACACGGCTTCCCCCTAAAAAGGAAATCAGAAATCCGGCAATAATGGCTGTGTAAATACCCTGCTCAGGACCGACACCCGACGCAAGTGCAAGCGCTATAGATAAAGGCAGTGCAATAATTGCAACAATGATACCTGCAATTACATCTTTGATAAATTGTTCTTTCGTGTATGTTTTCATGACTGAAAACAACTTTGGTTTTAATTTTTCCATGATAGTTCCTTTCGTAAATTGATTTTATACAAAGACTTTTCAATCATAGTACTAAATGGTATTTTTTTCAAGAGGGGGGATAGAAAATTGATTGTAGATGGTGTAACAGTTCAGCCTACAGGCGCAAAGCTGGTTTTATGCAGAGCATGTGGGCTGATAGTTTGAACTGATTTTGGGGGGAGATAGTGGCTAAGGGGACGCAACAGAGGGATGAGAGTGGATTGGCTTTTTGTGTTTTTGATGGCGCTTTTCCTAAACAGCCTTGGGGAAGGTTGTGGATGCCGGACGGGTCGTCATATAGCGCCCTCCATGGCGCAATATGACTAAAATTGCCGTCCATGGCAATTTTCCCCTAGATATTGAAAAGGCTGTTAAGGAAAAGCGCCATCAAAAACAAGAAAGCCAATCCACTCTC
>JAMPFB010000001.1:0-31816 GCA_023664735.1 Robinsoniella sp.
GCAAAAGCTTCCACAATTTTTCAAAAAACCTCTCTGCTTTTATTTCCTGTTATTGAGTAAATAGAAAGCATTGATGTTCTTTGACTTTGCAGAAATGATGATAGACTGGTTTTCCACCGAAAAGTAAGAAGATAAATGCTTTTGTATATCTTATCATATAACTTGTATCTATTTCAAGAACAAATTTATTAAAAAATGATAAATTTTATTTTTAAAACAGATAATATTTTAAACTTTACAACTTTCACATTCATAGAGCTTAAAATACAAAACACGCTATAACAGTTCAGCCCGCAGGCGCAAAGCGGAGTTTCCACAGAGCATGTTTTCTTAAGGAGCCCTTATAAAAACGCCAGCGCTTAGCGAGGTTCTTTCGAGCTTAGCACTGTTGCGTTTTTATAGAGCGAAAGCGTGGCGACGTAGAAAACATGCTCTGTGGAAACTCCGCTTTGCGCCTGCGGGCTAAACTGTTACAATTTCCAGTTACAACATTCTATCAAATTTCCGGTTGTAAGCTTGAAATTCCTTTGCTATAATAGATGACAGTATAAAAATATGGAGGATTTATTATGAAACTCATGAAAAAATTTGCAGCCTTATCTTTGGCAGCAGCTATGACACTGTCTTTTACAGGCTGTGGCAGTGTGGCGGAAAATACGGTATTTACCATAGACGATTTATGTGGTAAGAAAATTGGCGTTCAGCTTGGGACTACCGGAGACATTTATGCTTCCGACTATGAGGATTTGGAAAGTGGCGTCTTTCCGGAAGGATACGAGGGCGAAGCTTCTACAGTAGAACGTTTCAACAAAGGGAATGATGCGGTACAGGCATTAAAGCAGGGCAAGGTTGACTGTGTCATTATTGATGCGCAGCCTGCAAAGGCATTTGTAGAGAAAAATGATGATTTGATGATTTTAGAAGAGGAATTTGCCATTGAAGAATATGCCATCTGCGTATCCAAGGACAAGGCAGAATTAACTGCGGCAATCAATGAAGCGCTGGCAGAGTTAAAGGCAGATGGAACGCTGGATTCCATCATTGCCAATTACATAGGGGATGATACAAAGGGACAGTCTCCTTACGAATCTCCCGCTGACGTAGATCGTTCTAAAGGAACTCTTGTTATGGCTACCAATGCCGCTTTTGAGCCATATGAATATTATGAAGGCAATGAAATCATCGGAATTGATGTGGATATGGCAAAGGCAGTCTGCGACAAGTTAGGCTACGAGCTGAAAATAGACGATATTGAATTTGACGCAATCATCAATGCGGTACAGTCCGGCAAAGCAGATATCGGCGCAGCCGGCATGACTGTTACAGAAGACCGTTTACAGAGCATTGACTTTACCGACAGCTATACGACTGCTACCCAAGTCATGATTGTAAGAAAGAAATAGGATAACACACTATGAATAACTTTATACAAAGCTTTGAACTGAATTTTATAAAGGACAGGCGTTATATGTATCTGGTAGAGGGGCTTGGCAACACGCTCCTCATTACCTTTTTTGCGGTAATTCTGGGAGTATTGCTTGGTTTTCTCATTGCGGTTGTCCGCTCCACCCATGATAAGACAGGCAGGATGAAATTTTTAAATGCCATCTGCAAGCTTTATTTAGCAGTTATCCGGGGCACTCCTGCCATGCTGCAGCTTTTGATTTGGTTTTATGTGATTCTGGTTGCCACTCCTTTTCCAAAGGTAGTGGTAGCAATGATTGCTTTTGGTATCAACTCCGGGGCTTATGTGGCAGAAATCGTCCGTTCCGGCATTATGTCCATTGATAACGGACAATTTGAAGCAGGAAGAAGTCTGGGCTTCAGCTACAGACAGACCATGGTATACATCATTCTTCCACAAGCATTTAAAAATGTGCTTCCTGCGCTGGCAAACGAATTTATTGTGTTGTTAAAGGAAACCTCTGTCTGCGGCTATATCGGCATTATGGACCTGACTAGAGGAAGCGATATTATCAGAAGCCGTACTTATGAAGCCTTTATGCCGCTGATTGCAGCCGGGCTTATCTATCTGGTAATCGTTATGCTGCTTACCGGACTGGTAGGCAGATTGGAAAGGAGGCTTCGGACCAGTGAGCGATAATACTCCACTGTTTGAAATAAAAGATTTAGAAAAATCCTTCGGGGATAATCTGGTTTTAGACCATATTTCCACCTCTGTTAAAAAAGGAGAGGTCATTGCCATCATTGGACCTTCCGGTTCCGGCAAATCCACATTTTTACGTTCCTTAAATTTATTGGAAATGCCCACGGGAGGCACTATTTTATTTGAAGGACAGAATATTACAGATAAGCATGTGAATATTGATAAGTACCGTCAGAAAATCGGCATGGTATTCCAGCATTTTAATTTATTCCCCAATATGACTATATTACGGAATATGACTTTGGCTCCCATGAAGCTTTTACATATGTCCGAACAGGAAGCAAATGATGTTGCCATGGGATATTTGGAGAGGGTAGGGCTTTTGGAAAAGGCAAATGCCTATCCGGGACAGCTTTCCGGCGGTCAAAAACAGCGTATCGCCATTGTACGCGCCCTTTGCATGAATCCAGAGGTGCTTTTGTTTGACGAACCTACTTCTGCTTTAGATCCTGAAATGGTTGGGGAGGTATTAGAGGTAATCGGTGATTTGGCAAAGCAGGGAATGACTATGCTCATTGTCACCCATGAAATGGGGTTTGCAAAAGAGGTGGCTTCCAGAGTTCTTTTTATTGATGAGGGACGGATTGTGGAGGAGAATACGCCAAAGGAGTTGTTTGAGTGCCCGGAAAGCCCACGGCTGCGGGAGTTTTTGGCTAAGGTTTTATAGGAGTTTTGACGACGGACGTGGGAGGCGGCATGGAATATGGTAGTCTTCCGGGCACGCTCTCGCTCTGCAAAGACGCAGCGGTACTAACGTACCAAAGTACGGTACGTAAGTGCCGGCGACTTTGCCAAGGCCCGGAAGACTACCATATTCCATGCCGCCTCCCACTGTGTATCGAAAAGGCTGTTCTCTTCTACCCCTTTAATTTCCTTGCCCATTTCTTTATAGCGAATGGGAGACAGGAAATGCCTATTAGGATTGGAATGGTTACAAGTAGGTAGGGGGACCAGATGTATTTGCCGAATATGTGGAAGGTATTGGTTCGGAAAATGTCTGCTGCGCTTCCTGCAAGGGGAATTAAATCCATTGTTTTCTGTAGGGAAAGCGGCAGGTATTGAGCAATCATCATTGGGGTGTATACAACGGCAAGGCTAAGTAACAGGGCTGCTGCATGGTTTTTGACGGAAGCAGATATGAGCATGACAATTCCTGCATATCCTATTGCACCAAGTAATACGTATGCATATTCATAAAGCTCTGCCTGAAGCATATTCATGGGGGCTACTGCAAGCATCTTTATGTTTTGAATGGGCATGTCATAGCCACCTGTTCCCATGTAAAATAGCTGTGCCGCCACATTTCCTGTAAAAATAAGCAGACATAATTCCATGACAAATAATATGCTGCTGCCTATTTTGGCGGATGCTATTTTCTGCCATCCATTTTTCATGGTAAGGATTAGGGAGCCCATATTGTTATGCCACTCTCCTGCAAATACTGCCGATAATACAATCGCCAAAAACAATGCCATGAACATACCCAATTCATCCAGCTTATATGCAAGCAGTAATTCCCAGCCATTTGTCCATTCATATCGAAAAGGGGTTTTTACCTTTCTATCCATGTCCAGCAAATAGTCCTTTTCTGCTCCTATCTGCCCGTTTGCCTCTAAAAAATTCCTGACTGCCTGCTCCCTTCTTTCATATATGCCAGTAAGCTTTTCCGTTTCTACATATTCCATCATTAAATGGTATGCGTCAATGCTCTTACTTTCCAGTTCCGGATATAGCGTGCCAAGCCAGCCTTCCACTGCAGACCAGTCGGTTTTCTTCAATTCCTCTTCCCGCTCTTTTGCTACAAATTGCTGGTAATCCTGTACCAATTTCTGCAAGGCTTCTTCCGTCAGTTCCCCGCCAGCCTTTTTTGCATATGCCTGCCTTTCCCTTATATTGGAATATCCGTCAAAATCATTTCCAAAGGGGCTTTCATAAGCATGGCTGCTTCCAAAGGAAAACCACTGATAATCTAACACGCTTATAAATATTACCCCATAGACAAAGCATAAAACAACACAGATTTTCGTACTTCCTTTCCTCCACAATTTTTTATGTTCTAATAAAAATAAATCCATACTTTACCGCACCCCTTCCTCTTCTCCAAAATAGTATAAATATAAATCCTCCAATGTGGCTTTACATGGCATTGCATTTTCTGCCGGGCAAGTGTCTGAAAGAATGCGCAGCACTATTTTTGTCCCTTCATGTCTTAGATTGACAACTGCCGCCTTTGCCTGCCATTTTTTTGCTTCTTCCTGCGATACGGTCAGCTCCCATACTTTTTTGGCAGCTTTTTTCGTCAATGCAGGCACTGTTCCCTGCAATATAAATTTTCCTTTTTTCATAAGAAGCACTTCATCTGCTATAGCTTCTATATCCGATACGATATGGGTGGAAAGAATGACAATCTTGTCCTTTGCATAATCGGAAAGCAGATTCCGAAAGCGAACCCGCTCCTTTGGGTCCAGTCCCGCTGTAGGCTCGTCTAAAATGAGAATTTCCGGATTGTTCAGTAAGGCCTGTGCAATTCCAAGCCGCTGTTTCATGCCGCCGGAAAAGGTTTTTACCTTTTTATGCTCCTCACTTTTAAGCCCCACCACCTCTAACAGCTCTTTTGTGCGTTTTCTGGCAATGGGTCTTGGTATGCCCTTTAATGCAGCCACATACATTAAAAATTCCATGGCAGTATAGCCGGGATAATATCCAAAATCCTGTGGCAGATATCCTAATATATTTCTGTAATCGGCTCCCATGAAGGTTACTTCCTTCCCATCTAAAAGCACCTCTCCGGAGGTTGGTTCCAAAATGGCGCACAACATGCGCATCAGCGTTGTCTTGCCTGCCCCATTTGCCCCTAACAGCCCATAGACTCCCGGCTTTAGGGAGGCAGTGACACAATCTACCGCAATTTTCCTTCCATAATGCTTTGTCAAGCGGTCAAGCGATAATTCCATACAGGTTTCCTTCCTTTCTCGTTTCTATTACAAAATAGATTTCCTTCCCAAAAAAGATAGCAAAAACAAAAAATGCCATAATCCAAATCCCTGCTGCGGATGTTTCATACAACCATGGCCATATTTTTGCCGATATTCCAAAACCAATGCAAAGACTGCACATCACAGCCCCATGAACTACAATCGTCTCTTTCCTGCAAAGCCGAAGCAAACGAAGCATAACAGTCATACAAACTAAATACGGAACCAGACAATACAAAACCATCTGCCCGATTTCCTTACAGGAATGCTGCAGGGAAATTTCAAAGCATAAAAGCAGCGTCATACAAACCAAATTTGCAGCTCCTGCCAAAATCAGCTTAGCCAATATGATTTCCGCGCCGGAAGCCCTTGTTGCCGCTTCCACTTCATTCATTCCATAAAACTGGCTTTTGAAAAAAACAGGCATCATTGCCAATACAAATAACGGCATAAAAACAGGAATATATTTTGGCACATCCCCTATAGCGGAAATAGTCAGACAGACAAAAAATAATGTCATTGCCTGTAATCCCCAAATACCCATCCCCTCAAACCGGAATACATCCGACAGATAGGAAAAAAATCCTGTTCTTACCTCCTTCTCCCCTGCCTTCTGCTTCCTTAGCATTCCAATGCACAATGTTATGGTTTCTTCCATCCTTTTAGGCTGCTCTTCCTGTTTCAAAGCTTGTTGTAAGTATTCTTTTAACTCCTTATCTTTCATGATTCCGCTCCTTTCTCATAATTTTCAAGGCATTTTGCACCCGGCTTTGAGCCGTCCTCATATTGCATCCCATTACTTTTCCAATTTCCTCAAAGCTGAGTTGTTCTCCAAACCTTAAAATAACCGCTTCTCTTTGCTCCCATGACAAAGCCTCCAAAAGTCCATTCAATTCTGCCCTATGCTCTACCCGAATGATTTCCTTGCATTCCCCGCCAGCAGCATCGCCCTCTTTCATAGGATAAAGTGGAGTCTTTCTATTTTCATCAATACACAAATGCCTTGCAATTGTATATAAATATGCTTTGAATTTCTTTTTCCCTTTATATCCAGACAGGCTTTTAAACAGCCTCAAAAATGTTTCCTGCGTCAAATCCTCCGCCTGCTCCAGATTTCTTAAATTCCACTTGCAATAACGTAAAATGGGTACATAGTAGCGCTTTATCAGCTCCTCCGCCGCATTTTCATCCCCAAGCCTTATTGCTTCCACTAATTCATCATCACTCACAGGCTTTTGGCTCCTTTCTTTTTTATCACTATATATATATTAACGTTTCCTTTTTTCAAAATGATTAAAAATCTTTCAAATTTATCTTTCCTTTTTCTTCACACAAAAAAGACCGGACACTTGTTAAATGCCCGGAGCTTTTTACCCTCCTGTTTTCTTATATCGTTTTTATTTACCCGTTCTTCCTCCATGTAGAAGGCGACAGCAGAACAAGCATAGGGAACAATTCCAGCCTTCCAATCAACATGTCAATCATCAGCACGATCTTAGAAAAATCTGAAAAGAATCCAAAATTCTGTGTAGGTCCTACTAAAGCAAGACCGGGACCGATATTATTTAAAGTAGCCGCTACTGCAGTAAAGTTCGTTACCATATCATGGTTTTCTATGGAAATAAGCAGTATGGACACTGTGAACACAGCCACAATCGTGGCCAAATATACCTGAATGGACTTTAATGTTTCCTTTGCCAGTACGCGTCCTTCAAAATGGATTCCCTTTACAATTCTTGGGTGAATAATATAGGAAAGCTCCTTTTTTATGTTTTTGCATAAAACAACAATCCTTGATACCTTAATTCCGCCTCCCGTACTTCCTGCACATGCGCCAATAAACATTAAAAGCACAAGGATGGACTTAGACAATGCCGGCCATGTATCAAAATCCGCCGTTCCAAAGCCTGTTGTGGTAATCACGGATGCCACCTGAAACAAGGCATGGTGTACTGCCTCAAAAACAGAATGGAAGCTTCCTTTAATCTGGAATGCAATCAAAGCCGTAGATGCCCCGATAATGGCAAGGTACCATCGCATCTCTTCACATTTTAAAGCTTCCTTTAATTTCTTCTGCTTCAACAAATAGTACACATTGAAATTGATGCCGCATAAAATCATAAAGACAGTCAAAATTGCCTGTACGGTCATCGAATAAGATGCCACGCTGTCATTTAAGACACCAAAGCCTCCTGTCCCCACTGTTCCAAAGCCCAACAATAATGCATCAAACAAAGGCACCCTTGCAATGCACAAGCATACAACTACTGAAACCGTAATCGCAAAATAAATCTTATATAAAATCCTTGCAGACTCTTTTACCCTTGGTACAAACTTGCTTACATTGGCGCCGGTAGACTCTGCGCGCATCAGGTACATATTGTATCCCCCTGCCAGCGGAAGCACTGCAAGAATAAATACCAGCACTCCCATGCCGCCAATCCAGTGGGTAAAGCTCCTCCAAAACAAGGCGCTATGAGACAAACCTTCTACATTGGAAAGAATACTGGAACCAGTAGTTGTAAAACCGGATATAGTCTCAAACAGGGCATCCACATAGGAAGGAATCTCGCCGCTTATATAAAAAGGCAGCGCTCCCATAATACTTAGAATAATCCAGCTTAAGGAAACCGTCACAAACCCTTCCCTTGCATAAAACTGATCCATTTTGGGCTTCTTACGCCTTCCAAGCCAGCCCAATACAAAACAAAGGAGCATCACTCCAAAAAAAGAATAAAAGCTCTCTTCTTTATAAATAATAGCAATCAGACAGGGCAATATCAAAAATAATGCCTCAAATTCCAATACGCTTGCTAGTATATAGCGAATAATTGAACGATTCATATCTTCCTCTTATTTTATTTCGGCAGGCTTTGTAAATAGCGCCCGCTATTATTTCAATATATCCCGGATATCATCCAGACCGGTGTTCGTAGTAACCACTATCACAGTATCTCCCACGGAAATCTGATCCTGTCCACCCGGTGTAATGATCTTTCCTTTATGCTTAATGGAGCAGATTAGCAGATTGCTCTTTAACTGCAGCTCCTGCAAGGGCACACCAACCACCTTAGATGGCTCATTTACTTTAAACTCCAATGCTTCCACCCGGTTATCGCAAAGGCGGTACAAGGTTTCCACATTGCTTCCAATGGAATTCTGCATGGCTCTTACATAGCGCACGATGCTTTCTGCTGTAATATGCTTTGGATACATGATGCTTCCAATATCCAGCTCCGCTATAATCTCGTCATAAGAAATGCGGTGTACCTTAGTAATCAGCTTTGCGCCTGATACCCTTTTTGCAAACAGGGAAAGCATAATATTTTCTTCGTCAAAATTGGTCCATGCGATAAATGCTTCCGTACTTTTCAGCCCTTCCTCCATAAGCAGCGTTCTGTCAGTTCCATCTCCGCAAATAACCATTGCCTTTGGCAAAAGCTCGGTAAGCTCATCACACCGTCTTTTATCCTTTTCTACAATCTTAACCCGGATTCCCATAGTAGAAAGATAAGCCGCCAGATAAAAGGCAGTCTCTCCACCGCCAATAATCATAACGCTTTTTGCCTTTCCTGTGAAAATCCCGATTTTACGGAAAAATGACATGGCATTTTTAGAAGATGCCACTACGGACACAATATCATTTTCCTGAATTACAAAATTACCATCAGGAATAATGACCTGATCGCCTCTTTCTACCATACAGACAAGCACGTCCCGATTGTACTTTATGGCAATGTCCTTTAATGGTCCGTTACATAAAATATTTCCTTTTGCAATCCGGAAGCTTAAAATTTCCACTTTCCCTTTTGCAAAGGAATCAATTTCAATAGCAGAAGGAAATTTTACCAGCCTGCCAACCTCCATTGCCGCAGCAAGCTCCGGATTGATAATCATGGAGAGTCCCATCTCATCCCTGATATAGTCAATTTCCTGACTATACACCGGATTTCGCACCCTTGCAATGGTATTACAATTATTTCCTGCCTTTTTTGCAATGACACAGCATAAAAGATTCAACTCATCCTTTCCCGTCACTGCAATAAGCAAATCTGCTTTTTCTATTCCCGCTTCCATCTGCTTGGTAAAGCTTGCGCCGTTCCCAACAATTCCAAGCACGTCAAACTGATCCGATGTCTGCTGTACCTTTGCGGCATCTATATCAATTGCGGAAATATTATGTCCTTCCTTACTAAGCTGCTCAATAATCGTTTCGCCTACATTTCCACAGCCTACAATAATAATCTGCATAGCTTTCTTACGGTTTTGCCGTTTCCTTTCTATTACTTTTTTTGCTTTTGGCTTCCTTCTCCTTTTCCTTTTCTTATGAACTTTATGAAAATTCTTTAAAATATTTAGAAAAAATTGGGGAAGCGATGTACAGGTACAGTATAATGCGTTTTTTGAAAAATAGCAATAGAGTTGGGGTGGGTTTTTGATAAGAAGGGGGGAATGGACAGTTTAATTTTTAGGGGAGAAAGTGGCTAAACGGACGCAACAGAGGGATGAGAGTGGAGTGGCTTTCCTGTTTTTGATGGCGATTTTCCTAAACAGCCTTGGAAAGCTGCTGATACCGAACGGGTCGTCATATAGCGCCCTCCATGGCGCAATATGACTAAAATTGCCGTCCATGGCAATTTTCCCCTGAGTATTGGAAAGGCTGTTAAGGAAAATCGTCATCAAAAACAAGGAAGCCACTCCACTCTCATCCCTCTGTTGCTGTTTTTCGCAAGCTGCACCTAAAAAAAGAAATTGTCCATTTTAAAAGCTTTCCAACATTTTTAAAAACAGCCTGTTATGGCTTTTCTCTACGTAAATATAAGGCTTTTTAATAGTTTCTTTTTGAAGGTATAAATGGCATAAATGTAATAAAACAACAATCGGTTATAGCATTTCGTATCGCAATAAAAAATAACATCCCTCCTGAATACCACCACCTCAAAACGCCCCAACTGAGAAGAAACAGCGGCAGAGGGAGGCGGTATGGTTTTCTGAGGTGGGAATGTAACCGCTTGGCCCACAGGCGCAGGGCGGGGGTTCCACAGAGTATGTTTTCTTAAGGAGCCCTTATAAAAACGCCAGCGCTTAGCGAGGTCTTTTCGAGCTTAGCACTGTTGCGTTTTTATAGAGCGAAAGCGTGGCGACGTAGAAAACATACTCTGTGGAACCCCCGCCCTGCGCCTGTGGGCCAAGCGGTTACATTCCCCGCCCCAGAAAACCATACCGCCTCCCTCTGCCGCGTCCTTCCCTCACACCTCACTCTATATCGGCAACCTAATCGAAAAAACCGTCCCCTTTTCCCTTCCGCTTTCCAAGGAAATCTCCCCACCATGATTATCAATAATATATTTGCAGATGGAAAGCCCCAGTCCGGAGCCGGGTATTTTTGTATTTCTTGACTTCTCGCCCCGATAAAACTTTTCAAACACAAATGGAATATCCGCCCTGTCAATTCCCTTTCCATTATCGGCAATCCGGACTAACAGAAAGTTTTCTTCCTTTAAAAGCTCTACAGAAAACAAAATGCTCCCCCCCTGCTTCCTTCCGTATTTGATACTGTTATCAATTAAATTGGAAAATGCTTGGGAAAGTCTTCTTTCATCATAAGAAAGCACTAAATCGGGCGCTTGGTTTACATAAGTAAATTCCATTTGATGATTTTTTGCAAGCTGTCTAAACTCCACTGCCAGCCCGTCAAAAAATTCTTTGATATACTGCTCTTCCCTATGGATTGTCAGCCTATTCAGCTCCGCCTGAAAATGCTCCAGCAAATCTCCCAGCATTTTTGTAAGCTGCTCCGTCTTGGTTACGATGATAGAGGCAAATTTTTTTACCTTCTCGCTATCCCCGCCGTCAATTCCATCCCGAATCCCTTCCCCATATGCCTTAATAATGGAAATGGGCGTTTTAAAGTCATGGGAAATGCAAGTCATAAGCTCCTTTTGGTTCCGCTTCAGCGCTTCCTCACGTTCCGCTCTTGCTTTCAGCTCATCCCGCATCAGTTCAAAGTGGTAAGACAGCTTTTCAATATCGTTACTAAGAAGCCGCCCGCTTGCCGCCTTCAGCACCTGCACCTGATAATTGCCTTCTGTAATGGCTTTTGCCGAATCTGCCATCTCTTTTACCGGATCCATGACTCTTTTCTTTGTATAAAAAAGAAAGTAACCCAATATAAAAAACGCTGCTCCCATGCTGATAAGAATCGGCAGAAACACAAAAAGCTGCCCACTTTGTTCCTGCTCTTTGCCCAAATAGGATTTATCCAGCCAAAAAACAGCAAAGCCGCATACTTTTTCCTGTTTCCTTAAGGAAAAGGCAACTTTTACTGTCTGCTCCTCCTTTTGAAAAAAACTCCGATCCTGCTGTATTATCTCATTTATGTTAACTATATCGCCGGAAGCATATTCTCCTTTCCGGCTAAAGAGTACTTTTCCTTCCAAATCTACTACTACCGGAGTATATTCTTCACCAAGCTCTTTCCACTGCCCGGATTCCATTGCCTGTTCTAACAGCTTTACCTTATCTGCTGTCAGTTCCCTTGCCCGGTTATAGTAAATTCCTTCCCTGCTTTGCCGCTTCTTTAGCCTGTTCATACTAAAAAGCAATCCGGCTGCCAAGATAGCCAAAACCAAAAGATAGAGAAAAGCCTGCAGCCTTAATAACGATTTTCTTTTCATAATCCCCTATTCCTCTATAAAAAATTTATAGCCCACGCCCCAAACTGTCTTAATATAATCCATGGAATGTGCCCTGAGCTTTTCCCGTATGCGTTTTATGTAAACCGCCACGCTGCTAATATCTCCAAATTCGTTCATTCCCCATATGCTTTCATATAGCTGTTCCTTGGAAAACACCTGATTTTCATGGTTTTTCAGGAAATACAACATGTCAAATTCCTTCGTAGTCAGCTCAAGCACCTGTCCGTCTGCATAAGCGGTATAGCTTTCCTTCTTCAAAACAAGACGTTCTGCATTCAAATCCCTTTTGCTTTTCTCAGCCCTCCTTAAATGAGCCTTTACTCTTGCTACCAGCTCTAAGGGGCTGAAAGGCTTTGTCACATAATCATCTGCGCCGATTCCAAGGCAGATTACCTTGTCCATTTCCCCACTTTTCGCTGAAAGCATAATAATTGGAAGCTCATGCTCCTGCCTAATCCGCCGGCAGACCTCCATTCCATCCATTCCCGGAAGCATAATGTCCAAAATCACCAAATCCGGCAGGCAGCGGGAAAGAAGGGAAAGCCCCTCCTTTCCATCCGGCGCCAGAATTGCTTCATATCCTTCCACCTTCAAATATTCCCCTAATATTTCTGCCAGTTCTTTTTCATCTTCAATAATCAAAATCTTTT
Source organism: Robinsoniella sp. (assembly GCA_023664735.1). Classification (GTDB taxonomy): domain Bacteria; phylum Bacillota; class Clostridia; order Lachnospirales; family Lachnospiraceae; genus RGIG3040. Next base: position 12,491 of record JAMPFB010000001.1, read on the forward strand.
CTGCCATTTTACCAGTTCCGTTCTTTTAAAAATTCGTATAACATTCGTTCCCTTGCCTCTTCTTCCTTTTCCTTAAAAGGCCCCTGCTCCAAATCCCCGTCAATTCTTCCGTCCCTTAAAAAGATAACCCGGCTGCCCCGTACAGCCGCCTTTAAATCATGGGTAACCATTACAATGCTCTGCCCCTCCTCATGGAGCTTCGTGAAGGTATCTAAAACTCTTTTTCCCGCATTGGAGTTCAGCGCTCCTGTAGGCTCGTCTGCAAATAATATTTCCGGCTGGTTCATCAATGCCCGGCAGATTGCCGTTCTTTGCTTCTGCCCACCGGACAACTGATTTGGGAATTTATTCTTATGGGCAGATAGCTCCATTTTTTCAATCAGAACATCTGCTCTTTTTTTCTTATCCTCTTTTTTTATTTTTGACTGATAAGAAGGGCTTAACACGTTTTCCAGCAAAGTTAAATCAGGAATTAAGTTCATGTTTTGGAACACAAAACCAATGGAATCCTTCCGGATATCCGCCATAGCGCTTTCCTTTAATCCGGTAATCTCCTGTTCCTTTAAATATACCTTACCACTTGTTACTTTGTCCATACCGCTTAGCAAATATAACAGGGTGGATTTTCCAGAACCGGAGCTGCCCATAATAACAGTAAAATCCTCCTGATACAGCTTCATATCCAGATTTTTTATTACATTATTCACTTCTCCGTCGCTTACAAAGCTTTTGCATATTTTTTCTGTTTCTATAACACATGTTTTCATTTTCATCTCTCCTTATTTTTTAGTAACAGTTCAGCCCACAGGCACAGAGCGGGTTTCCCGCAGAGCATGTTTTCTGAGGGAGCCCTTATAAAAACGCCAGCGCTTACTCACTTGTCAATTCTGAAATTGGATTGTCATACAGGGATTTGGAAGCAGCAAGTGCACTAAGCAGATACACAGCCAGAGTTCCCAGATTACTTATTATAACTATTGCTATATTATAAGAAACCGGATATTCTTTAAATCCCATTGCTGAAAAGGCCAATACCATGGTTTTGGGAAAAGCCACTATAAAAGCCGGTATGGTAATGCACAGGGAAAACAATGCAATCAAAAAAACATACGTTATATTTGCTTTTACCAAATGCCCTGAAGAATATCCAATTGCCTTATAAATGCTTTGCCTCTTCCGGTTGTCCATATTTTTCAAATAGACGATTGCAATAATATTCAGACCGCCAAGCAGAATTGCCATAACCATAAAAGGCCCGATTGCCAGCATCTGTGGCTCTGTTATCGTATTCAGTATATTTGCATACTTTTCTTTCCTGTCTATCAGCTTTCCTTCCATTTCATATTCCTTTTCATGATCCTTTAAGAACTCCTCTTTATCTACATTCTCCTTTAAATAAATCGAGGCCTCCTCATATTGAAATGCCACATTCTTTTCTTCCAGCGTCTTCCCTAACAGTCTGCAGCTTTTTCCCATGTCATAAAGGCTTTGATAGGTACCGCATAATAAAAGGGTCGCTTTTTGATTGCCGTTAAAGTAAATGTCCACATAGTCCCCTACCTGTTTATTCATCTTTTCTGCCATAAGGCTTCCCATGGCAATTTCATCAGGGTAGATTGGATTTCTTCCCTGCAGTACAGGCACATCCAGATTTTCATAGGTGTCATAGACCATAGCGCTTAAAATCGTATCTCCCATCCCCTTTTCCCATGGAACAGAGACTGCTGCCTGAGTGGTGGTTTTAATTACCCTTTCCACTTCCTTCTCTTTTTCCAGTTTTTCCACCGCTTTCTCGTAGGTTTTTAAGTCTGTGGAGGAAAAGGAAACATCATGCCTATCAAAGCCAAGCCAATAATAATTTTTTTCCGTAAAATTCCCTAGCAGTCCCATTGCTGTTGTGGCAAAATTTATGCAATAGGCAGCCATAATACAAGTGAGCACAAGCATACAGGTGTTTTTTCTATCCCTGAAAATCATCCGCATTGCCATATGTAGGGGAGAAAAGCCCAGCGTTTTTCCGGCATTTTTTTGTTTTCTTCCGGTATAATCCCCTTCGTTCCGAAAAACCTCCATAGGCCTTATTTTTCCCACAACTCTTAAGAGCAAATATACACAGCACAATGCATAGACAATAATAATGCCGCTGCACAAAATTCCGGCAGACAGGATGCTGCTGCTGGATGTGACGCCTAGATTCCTAAAAAGGTTCTTCGTAAAGGAATCCGAAATGACCTTTGAAAGACTGCTTCCCAATGCAGTTCCCAACACTACCAAAAATCCGTAAAATTTTAAATATATAAAAATAATTTTACGATTTTTATAGCCCAGCATCTTATAAATAGCAATTGTTTTCTTTTCAGTAAGCAAAGTACTTTTTATCATGTAACGAATCATAATGCCGCTGATAAGCAAAATCACCACACTGGCTCCTAGCAAAATCCCTCCAATAATCCGTTCCGTTATCTGGTTGTTCCCGATTCTTGTTTCCAGTGTAATTGCCCTTCCTTCTAAAATCCCATCATTCTGCTCCCTATAGGCATCTACCACTTCATCTCCGCTGCTTCCTTGTTTTGCAAAAACATGAACCTGATATTTAAGGTCTTCCAAGCTGGGATTTTCCTTTACAATAATTTCCAATTCATAGGACACATTCATATTATAAGGATCTGCATAAATGCCGGTTACCTGATAGGAAATGCCGCTTTCTATATGCAAAATATCCCCCAGCTTGATTCCTTCCAGATTGGAAAGAACTGCCGGAATCAGACATTGCCCTTCTTTCAATTCCCTACTTCCCTCCAACATGCGGATACTGTCGTAGGTTCTGTCATTCCATGGCATTATATCAAAAAAATAGCCTTCCAGACTCTCCTTATCGTCTACCTCAATTCTCTCATACACATAATGATAAGGAATCACTTCTGCCCATTCCACTGCATCAAGCTTCTCCATGTTTTCTTTTATCTGCCCTGCAATTGCAGGGTCATTCTTTTGAAATGGATAAATTTTCACAATGGGGGAACCACATTCCTCCGTCAGTTCCTTGTATGGTGCATCACCTGCTGTCATAATGACTAACGAGCTGGTCATCAGCATGGAACAAACCATCAAAATAAGCACAATGAATATGCTCTGCACTTTTTTCTTTCTTATTTTTTTAAGCCACATAACACTTTCCTCTCCTTTCAGCCTGCTTATAAGGGAGCATAGCAGCATTTTCCGGACAGCCCTCTTTTATTTATTAGCATAAGACAGGAATTTAAAATAAAAATAGGGAATTTATGAAAAAATATGAATAGAACCACACTTTTCGATAATATAAGGAAAGGACTCGATTATGTAAACCGAATCCTTTCCTTTTTCCATATTTCCTCAATATATTTTAAGAAAGCTTCCTTTGACTGTTTCAAGGGTGCGGAATTATCAAATCTATAATCATACTCATATTGCTCCACACGGTCATCAGATTCATTTCCGTAAACCTGCTCATTCATTGCAGCATTATAAATTAAAAGAGTGACGCACTTTCCATCTACCGCCTCTACAAATTTCCTTATTTCCTCTCCTTCTCTGATATGTACGAACATAATCACATCATCGTTTTTTAAAAAAGACTGATACTGCTCTAGCAGATATCTGGTAGGAAGGTCATTGTAATTGATAAAGGCTTTTTTCAATTCTGACAGGAAACGCCTTGCCTTTTCATCCTTTTCTCCCTGCCAGCCGTATGCTTTGGCAATTTCCTTAATAGGGGTAATGGCAGATACATTTAATATTTTGTATTCGGAACTAATGCTCTCACATAAGGTATCTTTCCCAACACCGCCTTTTCCATTTATGACGATAATCAACTTCTCATTTTTTTCCATTTGCCGCTTCCTCTCTTCTGCGTCCGTTCCTTCATCCCTTTGCATTAAGACAACCTCATCTTAAAATCCTCATATCCAAACTCCCTGACAATCTCACAGGTGCCGTCCGTCCTCCTGACTGCAATAGCCGGAAGCCCCATTCCATTAAACGTGTTATTTTTTACCATGGAGTAAATAGCCATATCCTCAAAGAACAGCCTGTTTCCAATCTGCAGCGGTTGTTCAAAGGAATAATCTCCAATCACATCCCCTGCAAGGCAGGTAGGACCTGCAAGGCGATAGGTGTAGGGCTTTTCTCCCGGATTGCCGGAATTTGATAAAGGCGGACGATAAGGCATTTCCAACACATCCGGCATATGACAGGCTGCAGAAGTGTCCATGATGGCAATTTTCATCCCATTTTCCACGATTTCCAACACACTTGTTATTAAATATCCTGCATTTAACGCTACTGCCTCTCCCGGCTCTAAATATACCTGTACCTGATAGGTTTCCTGAATATGCTTGATACATTGCTCCAACAGGGGAATATCATAATCGCTTCTTGTAATATGATGGCCGCCGCCAAAATTAATCCATTTCATCTGCTTCATCCACGGGCCAAACTTTTCTTCCACTGCCTGAAGGGTTTCTAAAAGGGCATCTGCATTCTGCTCACACAACGTATGAAAATGCAGCCCTTCCACTCCTTCTAACAGCTCAGGCTTAAATGCAGAAAAAGGGATTCCCAGCCTTGAGCCTTTTGCACAGGGGTCATAAATCTCATGCCCTTTTTGAGTGGAATGTTCCGGATTGATACGAAGCCCTATGCCTGCCCCCTTTTCCTTTACCCTTTTTCCAAACCTTTCAAGCTGGGAAAAAGAATTAAACACCACGTGTCCGCACAAAGAGGCGATTTCATCAATTTCCGATTCCTTATAGGCAGGAGAAAAAATATGATTCTCCTTCCCCATATATTCCTTTGCAAGCCTTGCCTCATAAAGTCCGCTTGCCGTAGCGCCGCTTAAATAGCTCCCAATCAGCGGATACATGGAAAACATGGAAAATGCCTTCTGTGCAAGAAGAATCTTACACCCCGTTCTGTCCATAACCCCTTTTAAAATTTCCAGATTTTTTACTAACTGCCTTTCTTCTATCAGATAACAAGGGGTTGGCAATTCCTCTATTCTCAACTTATCCGCCTCCTTTTTCCTTCTTAGTTTTTATCCGCACTTTTTCTCATGCTGTTATTATTTAATCTACCAGCTTCGGTGACTCTGAAATCTTCCATGGAAGCCCCCACCGATTCAAAGCATCCATAAAAGGATCCGGGTCAAATTCCTCTATATTGTAAACGCCTGCTTTTTTCCATGTTCCCGTCATAAGCATCATGGCGCCAATCATGGCAGGCACGCCTGTCGTATAAGCCACTGCCTGAGAGCCCACCTCCTTATAGCACTCCTGATGGTCGCAGGTATTGTAAATATAAAGCTTCTTTTCCATGCCATCCTTCTTGCCCACAAAAATACATCCGATATTGGTCTTGCCCTTTGTACGGGGTCCTAAAGAGGATGGATCTGGCAATACTGCCTTTAAAAACTGCAAAGGTACGATTTCCTTTCCCTCATACAGAATCGGTTCAATGGAAGTCATCCCTACATTTTCCAGACATTTTAAATGAGTCAGATAGCTTTGCCCAAAGGTCATAAAGAAACGGATTCTTTTTATGCCCGGAATATTCAGCGCCAAAGACTCAATTTCCTCATGATGCAGAAGATACATATCCTTTTCCCCGATTTCCGGGAAATCATATACCCTTTTAATTTCCATAGGCTCGGTTTCCACCCAATGCCCGTCTTCCCAATAGGAGCCTTTTGCAGATACCTCCCGGATATTGATTTCCGGATTAAAGTTAGTGGCAAAAGGATAGCCATGATCCCCTGCATTGCAGTCCAAAATGTCAATATAATTGATTTCATCAAAATAGTGCTTTAGGGCATAAGCGGAAAATACGCTGGTAACCCCCGGATCAAAGCCGCTGCCAAGAAGAGCGGTAATGCCTGCCTGCTCAAACCGTTCTCTGTATGCCCACTGCCATTTATATTCAAATTTTGCCGTATCCTCTGGTTCATAATTGGCCGTATCCATATAATGGGTTTTCGTGGCAAGACAGGCATCCATAATGGTCAAATCCTGATAAGGAAGAGCCAGATTCATTACTACGTCCGGTTTTTCTTTTTCTATAAGGGCAATTAGCTCTTCTACATTGTCCGCATCTACCTTTGCGGTAGTAATTTTTGTTTTAGTAGTTCCTTCCAGTTTTGCCTTCAAATCATCACATTTTTGCTTTGTCCTGCTGGCAATGCAAATTTCTTCAAATACATCACTATTCTGGCAGCATTTGTGGATTGCCACGCTGGCAACGCCGCCACAGCCTATAATAAGCGCTTTTCCCATGTTTTCTTTTCCTCCTGAATTATTATTTTATTCTTTTCTTCCTTTTGAGAAAGTTTCTTCCAAATTAAGCACCAAATCATTACACGAAAAAACAGAAGAAAAGCTGCTCATAAAATACTCATTATTTCTTTCTGCCATTTCAGATTTTTGCTTTCTTCCAATCACACAAGGCTCAACAACAATTCCCTCACTACTTTACATGCCGTAGCAGTTGAAATCCCGCTAGGGTCATAAGCCGGACTCAACTCATTCACATCGCAGGCAACTACTCTGCTTTTCCTGCACACTGCATACATGGCATGAAGCAGCTCCAAAAAGGACACGCCTCCGGCTTCCGGCGTCCCTGTTCCCGGAAAGACAGAAGGGTCTAGCACATCTAAATCAATAGTAAAATAAACAGGCTTTCCCTTTAACCTTTCCACCACCTGCTCTAAGCCTTCAAAATCAAACTTCCTTGTAAACACATGCTTACTGCCCCACTGAAACTCTTCTCTGTCTCCGGAACGTATGCCAAACTGGAAAATCCTGCCATCCCCCAAAAGCTCATGGCATCTTCTAAGAACACAGGCATGGGACAGTCCTGTACCCAAATATTCATCCCTTAAATCCGCATGGGCATCAAAATGGATGATATGCAGATCCGGATATTTATCTGCTGCCGCTTTCACTGCTCCTAACGTAACAAGATGTTCTCCGCCAATCATAAAAGGAAGCTTTCCATCCTTTAAGATAATTTCCGTCCTTTTCCGTATATCGTCCAAAGCAAGCCTGCTGTCTCCAAAGCAAAGCTCCAAATCTCCGCTGTCAAAAAAGGAATACTCCGTTAAATCCTTATCCAGATAAGGGCTGTAGGTTTCCAGCCCATAGGATTCCCCCCGGATTGCCCGGCTTCCAAACCGAGTGCCCGGACGGTTAGAGGTGGTGGAGTCAAAAGGCGCTCCAAACAGTACCACATCAGCATTTTCATACTCGCAATCGCATCCAATAAAGGTTTCTATATTTTTATTCAACATCTCTTAGCATCTCCTCCACATAAGCCGGCAGAGCAAAACAGCCCCCATGAAGCCTTGGCGTATAGTATCTGGTATTGATTCCAAGCATGTTCCATTTCGTAGCATCAAAATCATGCAGGGGGTGATACTTCTTGGAAGCAAAGCCAAAAAGCCAATGTCCTGATGGATACGTAGGGATATGGACCTGATATACCCTGCTGATTGGAAAGCTTTCCACAATCCGCTTGTGGGCACGCTGGCAGGCAATGGCATCCTCCGGATAAAAAGGACTTTCATGCTGGTTTACCATAATTCCATCCTCTTTTAATGCTTTAAAGCAGTTGCCGTAAAATTCCTTTGTAAACAGTCCCTCTCCCGGTCCAAAGGGATCTGTGGAATCCACGATAATTAAATCGTACACATTTTCTCTGGAACGAATAAAACGAAGTCCATCTTCGTAATATATGTGAAGCCTTGGATCATCAAAGCGACATGCGGTCTGGGGAAGATATTTTTTACATACCTCTACCACTAGAGGGTCAATTTCCACCATATCAATTTCCTTAATAGAGACATACCGGGTCAGCTCCCTGACTACCCCTCCGTCGCCTGCCCCTATGACAAGCGCCTTTTCCACGTGAGGGTGAACAGCCATAGGCACATGGGTAATCATTTCATGGTAAATAAATTCATCCTTTTCCGTCAGCATCATATAGCCGTCCAAGGTAAGAAACCGCCCAAATTCCTTAGACTCAAATACATCAATCCGCTGAAAATCACTATGTCCGCTATATAGCTGCCTGTCCACCCGAATGGAAAACTTCACATTTGGGGTATGACGTTCCGTAAACCATAATTCCATTTCCTTACACTCCCTTCAACACGTTTAATCTTTCTATATTGGCATCCTCCGATCCTGTCATGGAGCAGCCCTTTTTCCGGGCATACTGGATATATTCGATAATCTGCTCGGTAATCCGCTCACCGGGTGCGATAATGGGAATGCCCGGTGGATAGCACATGACAAATTCGCTGCAGATGCGCCCTACCGATTCTTCTATGGATATGGATTCCTTTTCCGCATAAAATGCTTCCTGAGGAGTCACCTCCACCCTTGGTTCAATATACTCCTGTGTCAAAAGCCCTGCCTTGTCTCTTTTATAGCGGCGCTTTACTTCCGCAAGGGCGCTTACCAGCCTTTCCACATCCTGTTTTCTGTCTCCTACAGAAATATAGGCAAGAATGTTTCCAAAATCCCCAAACTCAATCTGGATGTCGTACTCATCTCTTAAAATATCATATACTTCAATCCCTGCAAGCCCTATATCCAACGTATTAACAGAAAGCTTAGTCACATCAAAATCATATATGCTGCTGCCGTTTATCAGCTCTCTGGAATACGCATAATAATCTCCAATCTGATTGATTTCCGATCTGGCATATTCTGCAAGCTCCACCACTCTGGCATATTCTTCCTTTCCACGCAGGGCCAGATTTCTTCTGGAAATATCAAGGCTGGATAATAACAGATAGGAGCCGCTTGTAGTCTGGGTCAGATTGATAATCTGCCTAGCATAGCCTGCATTGATATTGGGTCCTGCCAGCAAAAAAGAGCTTTGTGTCAGGCTTCCACCCGATTTATGCATACTGACTGCTGCCATATCCGCTCCTGCTTTCATGGCGGAAATGGGAAGATTCTCCCCAAAATACAAATGGGTTCCATGAGCCTCATCTGCCAGCACCTTCATGCCATGGCTGTGGGCAAGCTTTACAATTGCAGACAAATCGGAACAGATTCCGTAATAGGTGGGATTATTTACCAAAACTGCCACTGCATCCGGATGGTCTAAAATCGCCTGTTCCACCTGAGCAGTTTCCATTCCAAGGGAAATACCAAGGCGCTGGTTCACTTCCGGGTTTACATAAACTGGCTTTGCCCCGCATAATACAAGGGCATTAATGACGCTTCTATGTACATTCCTTGGAAGAATAATCTTGTCACCCCGTTTGCATACCGTCAGCACCATGCTCTGAACAGAAGAAGTAGTCCCACCCACCATTAAAAAGGCTTCTGCTGCTCCAAAGGCTTCTGCCGCCAGCTTTTCCGCTTCCCGGATAACCGAGACAGGGTGGCAGAGATTATCCAGAGGCTTCATGGAATTTACATCAAGCCCTACACATTGTTCTCCCAAAAGCCGTACCAGCTCCGGGTTCCCTCTTCCCCTTTTATGTCCGGGCACATCAAAGGGCACTACTCGCCTTTTGCGAAACCGTTCTAATGCCTCATAAATCGGGGCATCTTTTTGAGAATATTGTCCCATGCTATCTATCCCCTTCATATCGCTCTTCACCGGTGAAAATCTCCATCATTTCTTTTTGCAGACTCTTCTCAATTTTCCGCCTTGTTTCCATAGGGAGCTCATCCACATCTGTCTTAAACAGATAATCCTGCAGCTTCCGCTCCTTTAACATCATCTTTGTATGAAAAATATTTGCCCTTTCCAGATTGATATCCACAATATCATATTTTTTCAATATCTCTTCATCAATATAGTTTTGAATGGAGGACATCTTGTGATCCATAAACAGCTTTTTCCCGGATACATCTCTGGTAAACCCCCGCACCCGGTAATCCATCGTAATGATATCCGAATCAAAGGAACGAATCAGGTAATCCAACGTAGAAAGCGGGGTTATTTTCCCACAGGTTTCCACATCAATATCCACCCGAAAGGTAGCCAGACAGTTTTCGGGATGATATTCCGGATATGTATGAACCGTTACATGGCTTTTGTCTAAATGCGCCACTATCGTATCTCCCATTGGCACCATGGAATCCTCTGCAATGAGAATCGTCACGCTTGCCCCCTGCGGGTCATAATCCTGTCTGGAAATATTTAAAATCTTTGCCCCTATCATTTCCACTACGTCCGCCAGTATCTTCGTAAGGCGTTCTGAATTGTATTCCTGATCGATATAAGAAATGTAATCCATCTGCTCGGCAAAAGTCTCTGCATAGCATACATCATATATATTAAAGCTTAAAGACTTTGTCAGATTATTGAAACCATATAATTTTAATTTACCTTCCATGAGACTCTTCCTTTCCTGCATCCTCTTTCAAATGAATACTTCCTGCTGCTTTTTGTGCAAGGCTGCAGTGATGCGGCTGAAACATCCGTCCGCAAAAGACATCATGCAACAGCTCCCGCTTAAGCTCATTATAGGAGGAATAAAAAACGCAGATAAATGGCTTTCACAACCTTTACCTGCGTTACGCTTCATCTGACAATTTTTTCAAAATTCATACGAAAATTCAGCTTTTTCATTGCTTCCGTATATAGTATTGAAGTAAAAACAGATTATGACCAGAGTCTATATAGCAAATATATTACTTTTACTACTCTTATTGACCGTTTCACAAGTTTTGTGCACTGCGTGTACACGGGTTATGAAGTAACCAACTTATAAAATTTGAGCTTTTAACTCAATCAATAAGGAAACCAATGAACAAAATCTGTTTCCATACGTGTTTTAATATAACATAGGATGAGGGGACTGTCAATGAATCTGGAAATTTTCCTGTTTCATTTGTAACAATTCAGCCTGTTTTGTTGCAGACTGTACCAGAAAAGAGTTTGTTTTTAAAGTGTCTCTAGCATTACTCAAAAATCAATATCATCAGGCGGCCATGCATAATTTGCTCACCTGCTACACATACTATCTGCGAAAGGACGGTGCCCTATGGATTCTAAAAATACAACCAAAACAACAGATTACAAGACTCCCTCAAATTCTTACGATGACGGAAACATCCCCGAGGAAGACCTTCCCGGAAAAAATGTGATTCCTGATGAGGTTCCCCGTAAGGATGGACCGGGCGGAGAAGGGAAATAATCCCTTTTCCGAGCCCCGTTTTTTCCCTAAAAATCGAAGGTTTTCAGCTTTCTGTTTGATTACTTTTGATTACTAGGTAATCAATTCGCTTTAAATTCAGAAATGGAGCTTAATATCAGGCTTTTTTGATCGACACTCCTCCTGTTTCTATGGTAATGTTCTTCTGTGCAAAGAATATCTGTATTCCCCAAAAGGATTTTATCTTTGAATCGCTCTTACCAACCATGAAAAATCTTTTGGGATAATTGCCGTTCTCACCCCTGCCTGCGACTTTGGAAATTTTTTAACATTACATACATAGTTATTATCTTTTCCCAAAAACCTTGTTTCTGTACGGCGTATCTTGAAGGAATTTCTTTCAAAGTCTTCCTTAAATGGATGCATTTGAAATCTTTTTCAATTCAAGCCGCCTGTCATTCCACTCTTTAAACACTTCACAGATAGTTGGATTCGCTGCTTCTGTTTTCCAATATTGGATTACAATATCTTCTATTTCCTTTTGACAGGGTGCAACTATTTTAATCTTTCTGATTGTTTGTTCCAAATTATTGATATCAGAATTAATTTGGCTTTTGCTTTTCTGTTTGTCCAATAAAGCAAGCAATTTTATTACAAATTCATTATTTCCATTACTCAATCTTTCTGTTTCCTCCTTAATTTTGACATAATAAAAGAGAGACTACAATGTAACCTCTCTCTTATCTTTTCATTATTCAATTGCATCTGGTACATATTTTCTAAGTTCTTGCTTTGCATCTCTTGGAGGTGCTTTAAACTCTTTTATAAGGTAATAAACATCACCACGTTTCAGCACCGCACATTGGACAAATATTAGCATTTCCCTGTTTTCCTAATACAAAATAAGCAGAAAGCTATATTCAAGTAGTTTATCTTTCGCATAAAATCCATTTCCCGTTTTATCACTTTTGTGATTTTTGATGTAGTTTTCTTCCTTGAATATAACTTTCCTTTAATAGGATAGCATTTCAATAATACTTTTTCAATTAAAAAGTGCCTTTTTCTTACATTTTTTTGGGTTGCTTCATCCTCCAATTGCCATATTTTTTATCCTCGCTCATTGTGTGCTATATTCAGTTTTTAATTTGATTTTGTAGCTTTGATTATTCTGCTACAGAGATTTTCATTTTAGATTTATTTTGAATTTTTAATATATGTTTGCTTGATTGGTTAATAGGTTATTTTTTGATTTTACTGTTAATTTAACGGATCACTATCCAGATATTCATTAAGTGCCAGCAATGTGGACTCCCACAATTTCTTTTTTCCCAATTTAAAATCGGAAATAAGCTGTTTGGGAACTCCTATCTGTTTGGCTATATAAGTCTGTTTTTCCCTTTCTGCTCTCCGAATCAATTTTTCTCTGACTTCTTCCTGACTTACCATAATTTCTCCTTCCTTTATTTCTATCATATATACTTTCTGTCACACAAAAAAACATTAAAATAAGACGTTGCTTAGTTGGCAGCGTCTTTATTAGATTTTACCTTTCTACATATACTGGATTTTTGAATATTGTAACTTTATCCTTTCCTTTTTCCTCTTTTTCTATCAACAATGTTGTTGTTTTTGAAGTACCGGTTGTATAGTCATAATCATGCTTTTTTAAAAATGAACATCCTTTGCATTCATTCTTGAATATAGGGTGATACCTCTCCATTACCAAAAACAGATACAAAATACCAACATTCTCTTTATGCTCGCACAAATAATCTGCCCTTATAGTGGTATACGCTATATATCGCTTTGCATTTATTAAATATGTAATAGAATCGCCTTCAATCATATCTCTCAAGTAATTAAAATTATTTAACCTTTCTTCAACAAACCACTTACTATAAAAAATAGATTTTTCAATATCATTTACCGTAAATTTCTTTTTCAATATTTCTTTATAAATACGCTCTTTATTTGTCGAAGGATATGTCAAATCTGTTAGATGCTGTAATCCAGCCAAGTGGAAAAATGATTCCGGTGGGAAATGTAACATTATAGGATACGAATATCCTTTTCTTCCAACGATTATCTTATAAACCGTCTTTTCTAATTTTTTGTATTCTATAGCTGCATTATATAATATATCAGACATATTCATCCTCCAGTATAACAAAAGGCTTCGCAATACGCGAAGCCTCTTGACACATTTTCTTTCGGTTTTATCCCTAGTCAGACTGTGGAAACTGTGCAAACCCCATTAATGTCAATGTATATCACTCCTCTGACAAAGCCACATACACTATTGCGACCACAGACACTCAAGTTGCCTGCTGAAATCATACTACAAGGAATCCATAAGATTCCTTACTCATATTATACTCAAATTTACCCGAATACTCAACGAACATAAAATGAACATTTTGTGAATATCATGCGGTTTCATACCATTCAGAAATTTGTGCGAGTACATTTCCAAATGACCTATGTTGTAGAACATATAGGATTTTTCGTATCACGTAACCTTCTTCCAAAAAGCTATGTGATACGAGCACTATTATTTGTTGTGTTCTATATGCCTAGTGGAGTCAGCATACATATACTCCGCTGTGGATACGGAGCAAATAGCTGATATGGCTATGACACACATACCAACTGAATGATTTTCTGACATTTATAGAAACTGCATATTGCGGTAATTACCGTGTCATAAAAGGTTTTAATCATCTGAATCCTTCCGTCATCAAAATCACATCTCTTATGCAACCAATCAGATAAATACTGTGGAGAAATCCCCAGATACGAAGATGAAGAATAGAAATATATGGTAGTGGCTGCGTAACCACTACCTTTTCTGGTTATAAGGTATTTTGTTTACTTTTATGTATTTTAAGGTTAGTTATATAGACACATCCTTTTTGTTTAATACAATCTTCCGGGAAAAATACAAAACAAATTTCATCAACATATTTCCATGCACCAATAACATTAGAAAAAGTATTTAGAGAAAGAGAAAATTCGTTTTTATTATGTGATAATTCCAATTTAAACTTATATAGTTTCAAGTTTTCTACTTTGTTGGTTATCTCTATCCACACTTCTTTGATACTATCAGTACAACTATATGTAAATGATAATTTATAATTTTCTAAAATAAAACTTCTCCAATCTCTCATAGGCAAAGATTTAAAACTATAACCAATAAAACGAGTTTCGTGTGGAGACGAAATAACATCTGAAAAGTCAATATTAAAAATCATGATGTCATTTTTGTTAATATTTATCATTTCACAAGACTTACCTGAAATTCCTAAGTTATATTTGTCATAATTATCATTATAAATATAGTATTCGTTTTCAGTCAATGTTGGGGGTTCATCAATTTCGCCAATTATTTCAGCATTGGTATAATCATTATGTATTATTGTTCCATCTCCTATAAGAGAATGATTTTGAGCAATGTTTTGATCACCATCTCCCTGATGTATTTGTCCACTGTTATTATTATTTGATTTTGTGAGTTTTGTAACTTTAGATGCAATAATCAAAGAAACTATTAAGCTCATAATAGAGCACGTACTGGCAATAAAGTTGAAAATATCCATAAAATCCATCCTTCCTCTTTTTATTATATCGTAAAATATGATACATGAAAATACTGGATTTTATTTTATAATATCTGTTGGTGCTTCTCTCAATTTAACATTTCTATTTTTCGGCTAAACAAGTTAGCCTGATTTTCAAAATGTTAAGTTTTCCAGTCTGTCACGCTTTCTGCAATCTTCCAGCCTCAATCTCTTTCAGAAAAGCTTTTTCACGCTCATTATAGTAATTACGTCTTTCCTGTGGTGACATATCTTTAGTCATTTCATAGTTATACTCACGCAGTTTCCTTAACTCACCCCTTTTTGGTTCTGGACAATCTACAATTTCCTCCAATGTAACAGTAGACAAATACACATCATACTTGCCATTTTTGAGCATTTCCCATAATTTTCTTGTATCCGCCATCTTCTCAGGTACATCTTCCTACAATAAATGGCTGACAACCGATGTGTCTAAATATACCTTTAATTTCCGCATATAGCATCACTCCTATTCTGGCGAATCCTTTTCAAGTTTAATATATTCAAGCACTAAACTAAGCTCGCAGCCAACTATATTTACCATTTGTGTTTTTTCAACGCAATACACCCCACCACATCCGCTAAAAGCCAGCCAATGGGGATTGCCCACCAGATTCCGTATATACCGATTTTGGGAACAGGCGCCAGTACATAAGCTAACAGCACCCTCGTGCCCAAGGAAATTACCGTAAGCACAATGGACATTTCCGGCTTTCCCATTCCCCGAAAATAACCATATAACAAAAACAATAAGCCAATCCCGCAGTAACAGGCTCCTTCAATCCGCAGATATCCGGTTCCTATTGTTATAATTTCCAGCTCCCCTTTTGGAAGAAAGGCTCCCATCAGAAGCGGAGATGTTATGTAAACAAAGATGGAAATGCTGATACAAAACAGGCAGGACGTTCCAATTGCCCATTTTGTTCCCTGCTTCAGCCTCTCCTTCTTATTGGCTCCATGATTTTGGGAGATGAACAGGGAATAGGCATTGGCAAATTCCTGCGCAGGCATATAAGCCAGCGTATCAATCTTCACTGCCGCCGCAAAAGCTGCCATGACTGCATTTCCAAAGCTGTTTACCAGCCCCTGTATCATCAGTATTCCAAAATTCATAACAGACTGTTGGATGCAGGCAGCTACAGAAAACCGCACCACTTCCCATAAAGAGCTTCTGCTGGTCATAAATCGTCCGCCTACAGGCCTTAGCTTCGGATGAACCTGAAAAGTATAAATCCCAATTCCGACACCGGAAAGTGCCTGTGCCAGTACAGTGGCTGCAGCCGCTCCCCTTATTCCCCATGAAAAAACCGCCACAAACAGCAAATCAAGGAATATATTGAACACTGCTGCCGCTGCCAGAAAATATAACGGGGTTAAAGAATTGCCCACAGCTCTTAGCAAATATGCGAAATAATTATATAAGAAAACAAAAAAGATTCCAAAATAAATAACCCACACATATTCCCGCATAATTCCATAAACCGATTTTGGAACCTTTAACAGCCTTAAAATCATATCAATTCCCCAAAATGCCGCTCCATTTAAAAGAATCGTAATCAGGCAGATAAAAAGGAAGGCGGATTTATTTGCCCTTTGAAAACTATCTTCCTGATTTTTTCCAAAATAAAAGGAAAACAGGGAGCTGCTCCCCATACATAAGCCAATCAGCACAGATGTCAAAAAGGTCATCAGTGTATATGCCGAGCCTACTGCTGCCAGCGCATCCGGTCCTAAAAAACGTCCTACAATCAGGCTGTCCGCTATGTTATAGCATTGTTGAAGCAGATTGCCCAAAATCATCGGCGCTGCAAAAAGCAGCATTGTCCTTATTACATTTCCTCTCGTTAAATCCTTCTGCATTGTTCCTCCATGTAGGTGACATTTTATAAGCCCAATTGTTTAAAATCCGTTACCGGCGCCCTGCAGACTCCGTTTTCACAAAGATAATAAACCGCACCGCTTTCCGGAATGGGATAATTTTTCGTAAAAGGTGCACATTCTGACAGGATTTCTGCGTTCTCAGCGTTTTTAACCAATACATGCCATTCATCCTGCGGCTTTTCTTTTAAAGATTCCATCATCTCTTGTGGCATCTTACCATTTACCACACAAATCAACTCCTTTTTAGGAGAAAAAGCCTTAAGCATTGCAAGCAGGGCAAAGCTGTGCCCTGCCGGATATTCCTCTATTTCACCTGCCAGAAATACAAGCTGCCGCCATGCTGCTTCCTGCCATTTTGTTTCCCCCGTCAAGGCTGCCAGCTCCTGTAAAACCACTGCCACTACGGAATTACCAGAAGGAATCGCTCCATCATAAGCTTCCTTTGGACGTAAAATCAGTTGCTCTGCATCCTTAGCAGTCATATAATATCCGCCCTTTTCATCTTCAAAAAACTCTATCATATACTCTGCAAGCCAAACTGCTTCTTTTAAATATTCCACACGAAAGCTGATACGATATAACTCCAACATTGCCAAGGCATACACCCCATAATCCTCCAGCTGTGCCTGATGAGCCGCTTCTCCCTCACAAAAGCGCAGATACAAGCGACCTTTCTCATCCTTCATATGCTCTTTTATAAATGCTTCGCCCTCAAATGCCCCATTCAAATACCGTTCTTTGGAAAGAATCCATCCCGTCCGGGCAAGGGCCAGAATCGTCCATGCATTCCATGAAAGCAGACATTTCTTATCCTTATGAAGCTTGGTGCGTTTCATTCGATAGTCATACAGCTTCCTAAGACGCATATCATCTGCCTGCCAGCCAATATGAGCCTGTCCAATCCGATTTGGGATGCTCTTTCCCTCAAAATTTCCTCCTTGGGCAATCCCATACAGGCGGCAAAATTCTTCCCCATCCTCTTTTCCTAAAACGGATAACACCTCTTTTGGGGTAAAACTGTAATATTTACCCTCCACACCATCACTGTCCGCATCCTGCCCACAGTAAAAGCCGCCCTTCTCATCTGTCAGCTCTCTAAGGATATAATCTGCCGTGGAGCAGACAATTTTTTCATAATCCTCTTTTCCGGTAATCTGATAAGCCTTCAGATAAGCAAGAATCAAAAGACCATTATCATACAGCATTTTTTCAAAATGGGGAATCAGCCATTTTTCATCCGTAGAATATCTGGAAAAGCCTCCGCCAATATGGTCATGGATTCCACCTTTGGCAATTGCATTCAAGGTTTCCTCTGCCATCCTTTCCGCATCCGGAACATTTTCCATGAGCGCATACTCCATCAGAAATAATAGATTATGCGGCGCCGGAAATTTAGGCGCACTGCCAAAGCCGCCCCAGCTTCCGTCAAACTGCCGTTTAAACTGAACATATGCCTTTTTCAATATGTCCTTTTCCGGCTCCTTTTTTACCGGGAGCCTTCTTTCACAAATTACAGCTGCTATCTCGGCTCCTGTAACCTGCAGCTCCTCTCTTTCCTCTTTCCATAAATCTGAAACACTTGTTAAAATATCTAAAAGCCCCGGCTGCCCGTAACGATTTTGCTTTGGAAAGTAAGTTCCTGCAAAAAAGGGCTTCTGCTTTGGCGTCATAATAATGGTAAGAGGCCATCCGCCGGAGCCTGTAACCGCCTGACAGACAGACATATAGACTGCATCAATATCCGGACGTTCCTCTCTGTCAACCTTAATGCAGACAAAATTTTCGTTAAGCAGCCTTGAGATTTCTTCATCCTCAAAAGATTCATGGGCCATCACATGACACCAGTGGCAGGTAGAATAGCCAATGCTTAAAAATACCGGCTTATCCTCCCTTTCCGCCTTTTTAAATGCTTCCTCACACCATGGATACCAATCTACCGGGTTATCCCCATGCTGTAATAAATACGGGGATTTCTCATTTTTTAACCTGTTTGACATATACAGTTCCTCCCAAAAAAGGTTTTTTATGTATAGTGTCTCCCTGTATGGCTATGCTATGCAGCTTCTAAGCCACATCCTGCCTTTTGCCTTTTGCCGCCGGACCTCTCTCAATATTCTTTTGCCACATGGCTCAAGCCATACATTGCCATGAATGCAGCCAAATCCTTCTCTCCATTTATCAGCATGACTTCTTCAAATTTTCCGTTATGGATATTTTTAAAGCCTGCCACCTGTTCTCCGGTACAGATGCTACAGCGGATTATCGGCTTTTGGTTTTCCATATCATATTCCTTCCGGTTGATTTTTTTATGAAACATCTTTCCCCTTCTTTCATACATTTAGAAACCATCTGCTCAGATTTTTTATGGATAGAGTATATCACAGGTTATGGAAAAATTCATCTTTTTCATGGGTATTCAGATAATAAGGGGAAAGAAGGGAATTGGATGAGAGGACGTAGGAGGCGGCAGGGCATATAGAAGTTTTCAGACACACTGTTTTCGTAATAGTTCAGCCTTTTTTGGGAGGTAGTGGCTAAACGGACGCAACAGAGGGAGGAGAGTGGATTGGCTTTTCGTGTTTTTGATGGCGCTTTTCCTAAACAGCCTTGGGGAAGTTGTGGAAACCGAACGGGTCGTCATATAGCGCCCTCCATGGCGCAATATGACTAAAA
>JAMPFB010000001.1:31916-79196 GCA_023664735.1 Robinsoniella sp.
TTTTGATGGCGCTTTTCCTTAACGGCCTTTTCGTAGCTTAGGGGAAAATTGCCATCAAAAACAGAGAAGTCAATCCACTCTCATCCCTCTGTTGCGTCCGTTTAGCCACTACCTTCAAAAAAATAGGCTGAACTGTTACAACATGTTACATAAAATTTATTATACGCACTTAAATGAATGGAATATTTTTACCAGCTATGGTAAAATGAAATATATGCAAATTGGAGGGATACTATGAAGCTTACTTTTATTGGTGCTGACCATGAGGTGACGGGAAGCTGTCATTATCTGGATGCCTGTGGCAAGCACATTTTAGTGGATTTTGGAATGGAACAGGGAATCAACGTATTTGAAAATGTTCCGCTGCCGGTGGATGAGGCACAGATTGACTATGTGCTTCTGACCCATGCCCATGTGGATCATTCGGGAATGCTTCCGCTCTTGTATGCAAGAGGCTTTCGAGGGCAGATATTTATGACGGATGCGACGGCTGATTTGTGTAGCATTATGTTAAGGGACTGTGCCCATATACAGATGCAGGAGGCAGAATGGAAAAACAGGAAGGCAAAACGTCATGCAGACGTAGGCGTGATAGAGCCTGTATATACTATGGAAGATGCAGATGGGATTATTAAGCGGATTGTTCCCTGCCATTATGATAACATCGTTGAATTATGTCCGGGAATCAAAGTCAGGTTTACGGATATCGGACATTTGCTTGGCTCTTCCAGCATAGAAGTATGGCTTTCGGAAAATGGAATTGAAAAGAAGCTGGTATTTTCAGGTGATATTGGCAATTATGGACAGCCGTTGATAAAAGATCCAAAGAGGACAGAGGAAGCAGATTATGTCATAATGGAATCAACCTATGGCGACAGGCTCCATAGCGAGAGAAGACCGGATTATGTGGCGGAATTTACCCAGATTTTAAAGGAAACCTTTGACAGAGGCGGTAATGTGGTGATTCCTTCCTTTGCTGTTGGAAGGACGCAGGAAATGCTTTATTTTCTTAGGAAAATCAAGGCAGAAGGCATGGTAGAAGGGTATCCCGATTTTCCGGTATATGTGGATAGTCCCTTGGCTGTGGAGGCTACTGGGATTTTTCAAAAGAATATATACAACTGCTTTGATGAAGAGGCTATGGAGCTTGTAAAGCAGGGGATCAACCCAATCAGCTTTCCGGGACTGCGCCTTACTATTACAAGTGATGAATCCAAGGCAATTAACTTTGATGACACGCCAAAGGTTATCATATCGGCATCCGGTATGTGTGAAGCCGGAAGAATCCGCCACCACTTAAAGCACAATTTATGGAGACCGGAATGTACCATATTGTTTGTGGGTTATCAGGCAGTAGGTACTTTGGGACGGATGCTGAATGATGGAGTGGATCAGGTAAAATTATTTGGCGAGCCCATTGGAGTGAAAGCGCAAATCAGGAGGCTGGAGGGCATGTCCGGCCATGCGGACAAAAATGGACTGTTAGACTGGATAAAAGGATTTAAAGAAAAACCGGAACGGGTATTTGTGGTTCATGGTGAGGACAGTGTATGTACGGCATTTACGGAGTGTCTGGAAAAGGAACATGGCTTTTCCGCTTATGCCCCCTATAGCGGCACAAGAGTGAACCTTTTGGACAATACGATAGAATATGCTGCTTCTCCTGTACGAATCAAAAAGAAAGCAGGTCATATTTCCGATGTATTTGCAAGGCTGGTGGCTGCAGGACAAAGGCTTATTGCAGTTATTGGGCGAAATGAAAGCAGTACCAATAAGGATTTGGCAAAATTTGCGGATCAAATCAATTCCCTTTGTGATAAGTGGGATAAATAATAGAAAAGATGAAATAAAAGAAAAAGTAAGAAAGAGGTAGGGCATGAGCGTTGCAGATGACATATTTATCAGGATGTGCAGGGACATTTTGGAAAACGGCACAAGCACCGAAGGAGAAAAGGTACGTCCTAAGTGGGAGGATGGAACACCTGCGTACACCATAAAAAGGTTTGGGGTAGTGAACCGTTATGACCTTAGAAAAGAATTTCCCATTTTGACACTTCGGAAGACAGCGCTAAAAAGCGCTACAGATGAAATGCTTTGGATTTGGCAGCAAAAGTCCAATAATATCCATGACCTGCACAGCCATATATGGGATGAGTGGGCAGATGAGGATGGTTCTATCGGAAAGGCATATGGTTACCAGATGTCCATAAAGCACCAGTATAAGGAAGGCATGATGGATCAGGTGGACAGGGTTCTCTATGATTTAAAGAATAACCCCTTCAGCCGGCGGATTATGACCAATATTTATGTGCATCAGGATTTGCATGAAATGAACCTATATCCATGCGCTTATAGTATGACCTTTAATGTGACTCAGAGAAAGGGTGAGGGAAAGCTTACCTTGAATGCTATTTTGAACCAGCGTTCTCAGGATGTGTTAGCAGCAAATAACTGGAATGTGGTGCAATATGCTGTTTTGATTCATATGCTGGCACAGGTATGCGGCATGAATGTAGGGGAATTTGTCCATGTGATTGCAGATGCCCATATTTATGACAGACATATCCCTATTATTGAAGAGCTGATAAAACGACCATGTTATGATGCCCCCACTTTCTGGCTGAATCCGGATATCAAGGATTTTTACCAGTTTACAAGAAATGATGTAAAGCTGGAAAATTATATAACAGGAGAACAGATTACGGGGATTCCCATTGCTATTTAGAAAGGGTAGAGAAAATGCGTTTAATTGTAAATGTAGGAAATAACTGGGGAATCGGGCTGAAAAACAAGCTGCTTGTACGGATTCCCAACGACATGAAATTTTTTCGTTCACAGACCATTGGAAAGGTAATCGTGATGGGACGCAACACCTTGGAAAGCTTCCCGCAGGCACAGCCCCTTGCAGGGCGAAATAATATTGTCCTTACAACAGATATGGCATATAAAGTAAATGGTGCAACCGTTCTTCATTCCATGGAGGAGCTGTTTGAGGAATTAAAGAAATATAAGGAGGAAGACGTTTACGTGGTGGGCGGAGAAAGCATTTACCGCCAGCTTCTTCCATATTGCACGAAAGCTTATGTGACAAAGGTAAACCATAGTTATGATGCAGATGCCTATTTTCCCAACTTGGACGAAGATTCGGAGTGGAAACAGATTGAAGAAAGTGAAGAGCAGACATATTTTGATTTGGAGTATGTGTTTGCTGTTTATGAGCGGGTATGAAAATGAAAGGCCAAGTGTTATACAAAAACAATTTCTTCCTTCATCAAAGTTGAAATACAATACAAACAGTGTTATAATACAGTGCAATGGGGCAGGGACAGGCTGCTAACTTAAATAGAGGAGTGACAAGTATGGAAAAGAAAAATATCGATTGGGAAAATCTTGGTTTTAGCTACATAGAAACGGAAAAAAGATATGTTTCCAATTACAAAGACGGCGCATGGGATGAAGGGGCGCTTACAGAGGATGCCAACGTGGTCATCAGTGAGTGTGCAGGCGTATTGCAATATGCACAGACTATTTTTGAGGGAATGAAAGCCTATACAACGGAAAAAGGACAGATTGTCATCTTCCGTCCGGATTTGAATGCAAAACGTATGAGCGATTCTGCTAAAAGACTGGAAATGCCTGTATTTCCGGAAGAACGCTTTGTGGATGCAGTAGTAAAAGTAGTGGAAGCCAATAAAGCGTATGTTCCTCCTTATGGTTCGGGAGCTACCTTATACCTTCGTCCATATATGTTTGGAAGCAATGCGGTAATTGGCGTAAAGCCTGCTGATGAATATCAGTTCAGAGTGTTTGCTACACCGGTAGGACCTTATTTTAAAGGTGGCATAAAGCCGCTTACTATTTGCGTAAGCGATTTTGACCGGGCTGCTCCTTGTGGAACCGGAAATATAAAAGCAGGGCTGAACTATGCAATGAGCCTCCATGCCATTGTATCAGCACATAAAAATGGATTTGATGAGAATATGTATCTGGATGCAGCTACCCGCACTAAGGTAGAGGAAACAGGAGGAGCTAATTTCCTGTTCGTTACAAAGGATGGCAAGGTAGTGACTCCAAAATCCAACAGCATCCTTCCGTCTATTACAAGACGGTCTTTAATGACGGTTGCAAAGGATTATCTGGGTCTGGAAGTGGAAGAACGTGAGGTTTATGCAGATGAATTAAAGGATTTTGCAGAATGCGGGCTTTGCGGTACGGCAGCGGTTATTTCACCGGTTGGAAAAGTGGTAGACCATGGAAAAGAAATTTGTTTCCCAAGCGGGATGGAGCAGATGGGGGAAATTACCAAGAAGTTATATGATACGCTGACAGGTATCCAGATGGGGCGGATAGAAGCGCCGGAAGGCTGGATTAAAGTGGTGGAATGAAATAGAGTGGATTAAACGGACGCAGCAGAGAGATGAGAGTGGATTCCATCTCTCTGCTGCTGTTTTGTCTCAGGCTATACCTGAAAAAAGGTAACAGCTCAGCCAGCTCTGCGCCTATGCTCTGCCCTCTCCCACTGTGTATCGGTAAGCTCTATGTATGGAAACTCATATATATATTATCCCATGTATGTATATCCATATACATGAGAAAGCCCTATATATAATTCTTAGTCCTATATATGCCTATGCATAAAAGCAAAATCAATCTGTTTTGAGATAATGTCAGAGACACTCTAAAAATAAACAAACTCTTTTCTAGTACAGCCTGCCACAAAACAGCAACAGAGGGATGAGAGTGGAGTGGCTTTCTTGTTTTTGATGGCGCTTTTCCTTAACAGTCTTTCCGGTATCTAGGGGAAAATTGCCATGGACGGCAATTTTAGTCATATCGCGCCATGGAGGGCGCTATATGACGACCCGTCCGGTCTCCAAAACCTCCCAAGGCTGTTTAGGAAAAGCGCCATCAAAAACACGAAAAGCCACTCCGCTCTCATCCCTCTGTTGCGTCCGTTTAGTCACTACCTTCAAAAAAACAGGCTGAACTGTTACAATTTTTTTAAATTTTTTTCAAAACCCCCTTGACATTTTTCAAAAAATGCGTATTATTGTATTAAGCGATTGATACAATAATACAGAAAGGAGAAATTTTATGGCATGGAATTTGGAAAATGACAGACCTATTTATACGCAAATTGTGGAAAAGATTCAGTTTCAAATCGTATCCGGCATGTATAAGGCAGGAGATAAGCTGCCAAGTGTAAGAGAGCTTGCTGCAATTGCAGGGGTAAATCCCAATACTATGCAGAAAGCATTTGGTGAGCTGGAAAGAAGCGGTTTGATTGTAACACAAAGGACAAGCGGAAGAATTGTAACGGAGAATGAGGAAATGATAGACGTAATAAAAAAAGAGATGGCAAAAGAACAGATTGAACGGTTTTTAGAGAAAATGAGAGAATTAGGCTTTGAGAAAAAAGAAATATTAGAATTTTTAGAGAACAATCAATAGGAGGGATGAAGATGAGCTCGTTAGTGGAATGTAGAAATGTGACAAAATGCTACGTGAATGGAAGACCGGCAGTTTATAATTTAAATCTTACTTTGGAAAAAGGGCATATTATTGGATTGCTTGGACCTAACGGAAGTGGAAAGACTACCTTGATTAAGATGATGAATGGACTGCTAAAGCCTACCAACGGAGAGGTACTGATAAATGGGATTCTTCCGGGACCGGAAACAAAGGCAAGGATATCCTATTTGCCTGAAAGGACATATTTAGAGGCCCAGAGAACAGTAAAAGATATTGTAGAGTTTTTTGGGGATTTTTATGAGGACTTTAGAAAGGACAGGGCATATGCCATGCTAGAGGCTCTTCATATAGAGTCAGGGGCAAGGTTAAAGAATCTGTCCAAAGGTACAAAGGAAAAGGTACAGCTTATACTGGTAATGAGTCGGGATGCGGAGCTTTATATTTTGGATGAGCCCATTGCAGGCGTGGATCCTGCGGCTAGAGACTATATTTTAAGGACCATTATTGCAAACTTTAATCCGCAAGCAACCCTGCTGATTTGTACCCACCTGATTTCCGATATTGAGAACATTTTGGACGAAGTGGTATTTATCAGGGATGGGCAGATTACGTTAAAGACGACTGTGGAAAATATCAGGGAGCAGCAAGGGAAAAGTGTGGATCAGTATTTCAGGGAGGTGTTTGCATGTTAAAAAAATTATTCGCACATGAATGGAAGGACAGCTGGAAGCTGGTAACCTTATTTAATGTAATTGTTGTGGTATTTACTATAATCGGTATATTTGCCCTTTCCAATGGGAACTGGATTCAGGCAGTGGAGAAAAATTCATGGTATGCCAGCATCTATGTAAGCTATTTTCTGTTATATTATTTTGCCATACTTGCATTGGGATTTGCTACTACCCTTTATTTCTTAATGCGGTTTTACAAGAATCTTTATACGGATCAGGGATATTTGATGCATACCCTTCCGGTTACGTCCCATCAGTTGATTGTGTCTAAGGCATTTGTTATGTATATCTGGCAGGTGATTAGCGGCTGTGTGATGATTGTGTCCATTTTGCTACTGGTTAACAGCTTGGTGCTGGGAGCAGGAGAAGAGAATATATTTAAGTTAGTCGCTTCACTGGATTTTTCCGATTTGAATGTGACATTTTTGGATGTGCTTTGCGGTCTTGCAATACTGCTTATTTTAATTGGAGCTCAGATTTTCTCCATTATGTTCGGATATCTGGCAATTAGCTTAGGGCAGTTATCCAAAAATCATAAAATAATCGCATCCATTGGCATATATGTAGGAATGCAGACAGCATTGCAGATGCTTCTCAATATGATTCAGCTTGGATTTAATCTGGCGGTTGTTAATGTAGATCTCTATGATGTATCGGAAAGCTTAGTATTTGCCATATTGCTTTTGGTTGCCATTATTATTTTTGCGGCAGATGCCGGAATGTATATGGGAAGCAACCATATTATGAAGAACAAATTGAATTTAGAGTAAGCTGTGGCTTTCAGAACGAAAGCATTCACCCATAGAAAAACCTTTGCATAGAATAAAGAAAAATGCAAAGGTTTTTTTATGAAAAGAAGGATAGAAGTGGAACAGGCACAGGTGACAGATGGGCAGCAGGAAACAGACGGGCAGCAGGAAGCGGAAGGACAGCAGGTTACAAATGGAATGTTAGACAGTCCGAATCATGGAATGCTTGCTGTTAGCGTTATCAGCGGAATTGGGCTGATTCCTGTACAAAATGCCCATATCAGAATCACTATTACAGGGCAGCCGGAGCTAACAGTAGGAGATTTTACTACAAATGAAAGCGGACAGACGGATAACATTGAACTGCCTGCGCCTCCTATTGAATTGAGCTTGGAGCCGGGAGAGGTTCAGCCTTATGCGGAATACGACTTGGAAGTATCGGCGGATGGATATGAGGATGTGAGCATATCAGGGACGGAAGTGCTAGCAGATACCATTGCCCTGCAGAATGTAAGGATGAATCCGGTAGCGGATCCGGGAGAAGTAAAGGATACAGTCGTAATACCGGACCATACGCTGTATGGGGATTATCCGCCTAAAATTCCGGAGGAAGAAATAAAGCCTATGGATGAATCCGGTGAAATCGTACTGAGCAGGGTTGTAATACCGGAATATATAGTCGTGCATGATGGGCTGCCGTCAGATGCCAGCGCTCCTAACTATTATGTAAGATATAAGGATTATATTAAGAACGTGGTGTCATCGGAAATTTATGCTACATGGACAGAGGCAGCTATTTATGCCAATACATTGTGTATTTTGTCTTTTACACTGAACAGAGTGTATACAGAATGGTACCGGAATCAGGGATATGATTTTACCATTACCTCTTCCACTGCATATGACCAGAAATGGATATATGGAAGAAATATATATGAAAATGTGGATCGGATTGTGGACTCCATATTTAACAATTATTTATCAAGACCGGGAGTAAGACAGCCTATTTTTACGTCCTATTGCGATGGAAGACGGGTAACCTGCGACGGGCTTTCCCAGTGGGGCTCCAATTATCTGGGAGATGAAGGGTATTCTGCTATTGAGATTATCCGTTACTATTTTGGAAATGATATGTATATTAACAGTACGGATGCAGTATCCGGAGTGCCTTCCTCATGGCCGGGCTATGTGCTGACCATTGGCTCATCAGGCGCTAAGGTGCAGCAGATGCAGGAGCAGTTGAACCGTATTTCACAAAATTATCCTGCCATACCTAAAATAACGCCGGATGGTATTTACGGAAATGCCACGGCGGAAGCTGTAAAGAAGTTTCAACAGATATTCAAGCTTCCCCAAACCGGAGAAGTGGATTATTCCACATGGTATGAAATATCAGAAATTTTTGTAGGCGTAAGCCGCATTGCAGAACCGGGTACTTAAGAAAGCGTGATAAAGCCCACAGGCACAGAGCGGATTTCCTATAGAGCATAATTTCTGAAGGAGCCCTTATAAAAACGCCAGCGCTTAGCGAGGTATTTTCGAGCTTAGCACTGTTGCGTTTTTATAGAGCGAAAGCGTGGCGACGCAGAAAATATGCTCTATGGGAAATCCGCTCTGTGCCTGTGGGTCAAACTGATACCCTGTGTCCGGTTTTCCAAATTCCCCACTTTTTTTCCGATGGAAATCGTGTTAGAATGGTACATGCAAGTAGGGAAAAATATATGCAAAAGAAAGGAAAACCATGCTGCCCTTTAAGAAAACCATGCAATTATCTTTATTTGAATACTTAACTTATATCGTAATCCATATTATTTATGGATTCTATACGAACGGACCGGATATGGCATGGTTTTTGTGCCTTTCCTTTGTTCCGTTTTTGTTTGCCTGTCTTATTTTTGTTGCGGCAGAAAATGAGCATCTGATTATCCGCTGGTTTTATATTTCTGTAATCGTATCCGGTTGTTTTCTTGGCTATTATCTGGGCACTATCAGTATGTTGATTTTTATATTTATGGCAACGGCGGTGCTTATTTCTATGTTCATTATTCCGTCTTTGCTTATTGAATATATTTTTGCAACTGCATGTATTTTGCTTGCCATTCCTTGTTTTTTGCAGGAAATGATAAGAAATGTTATGCCCATTCCTTTGTATTTTCTTTATCTTGCCATTTATGCCATTGGAAATATCAGTTTGCTGATGCTTGTAAAGGGCAGTGAAAATTACAGAATGGTTATGGAAGAAAAAACAGAAGAGGCAGCAAGGGCTGTAGAAGTAAAATCCAACTTTCTTGCTAATATGTCCCATGAAATCAGAACGCCCATGAATGCCATTATCGGCATGGCAGAAATGGCAATTAGAGGAAATGTGCCAAAGGAAGAAAAGGAATATATGTATCAAATCAGGGAATCGGGCAACAGTCTTTTGTCCATTATCAATGATATTCTGGACTATTCCAAGGTAGAATCCGGCAAGCTGGAGCTAGTGGAAGCGGATTATGAAATCATGCCGCTAATTAATGACGTGGCGCATATGATGAATGCCCGTATCGGCAATAAGGATTTGGAATTGATTTTAGAGGTGGATCCGGGCATTCCCTGTAAGCTTTATGGTGATGATTTGCGCTTGAAGCAGGTAATTTTAAATCTTGCGGGGAATGCGGTAAAGTTTACAAAGGAAGGGGCAGTGACGCTGCGGGTCAATTATTATAGGACCAATGAAGGAATTGATTTATATATCAGCGTAAAAGACACCGGAATTGGCATTCGGAAGGAGGATATGGAGAAGCTGTTTGATTCGTTCCAGCAGGTAGATACAAAAAGGAACAGAAAGATGGAAGGAAGCGGTCTAGGTCTTGCCATATCCAAGCAGATGATAGAGCTGATGGGCGGAAGCCTTATGGTGGAAAGTGAATATGGAAAAGGCAGTGAATTTCATTTTATGATTCCGCAAAAGATAGTTGATGACACTCCATCTGTAACGCTTAAGGAAGAGAAGCAGATAAGAGCGCTGGGCTTTTTTTATAACAGTTATGTAAAAAGTGCATTCTACAATTTGATGGTTCAGTTGGGAGTGGACTATAAGGGCTGCAATCGAATTGAGCAGTTGATGAACCTACTTCCCAACCATTATGACTATATATTTATTGAACAGGAATGTTTTTCGGAAATGATTCAGAAAATGCTGGAAAATGCAAGGGAAACAACTTGTATTCTGGTAACCAGCCTGCATTATATGGCAGAGGAAGATACATGGTATCAGGTGCTGAAAAAGCCTTTATACTGTCTTTCAGTTGCGGCTGTATTCAATCATGAGGAGGTGGAAGAGAATCTGCACCGGAAGAGGGAAGTTGTTACTCAGTTTGCAGCCCCGGAAGCAAGAGTGCTGGTGGTGGATGACAATGCAGTGAACCTGAAAGTGACGAAAGGGATTTTGAAGCCTTTCCGGATGACAGTGGACACATGTACCAGCGGAAAGGAAGCCATTCGGTTAGTTAAAGCTAATCGGTATGATTTGGTTTTAATGGATCATATGATGCCGGAGATGGATGGCGTGGAGGCGACTCATATCATTCGGGCTCTGGAGGGAGATTATTATAAGAAGCTGCCTGTCATTGCTTTTACGGCAAATGTAATAAGCGGAGTCAAGGAACATTTTTTAAGGGAAGGATTAAATGATTTTCTTGCAAAGCCGTTAGAACTGGCAGATGTAAATCAAAAGCTGAAAAAATGGCTGCCAAAGGAAAAAATAATATCCATGGAGGAGGCAATGGATATGGAGGAAAGGGCGGCTGCCCAAAGAGCTTCAGCGGACTGGGATTTGGGAATCAAGGGTGTTGACAGCAGATGCGCCATAGAAATGATTGGGGATAAGGAGCTTTATCTGGAGACCTTATTGGATTATTATGATGGGTTTGAAGAGAAATGTGAGAAGCTGATACAGTATGATGCAGAAGAACGGCCTGGAGAGTACACGGTTGAGGTACATGGACTGAAGGGAATATCCAGAATGATAGGAGCCTTTGAGCTGGGGGATATGGCAGAGCAGCTGGAAAAGTATGGAAAGCTTGGGGATGTGGCAGCTATACATAAGCATAACCCAAGACTGCTTGCTAGTTATAAAGAGCTGAAGGAGGCTTTAGAACCATATAAAAAGGAAGCTTAATTCATAGCTTCCTTTATGGCTTTTATAAGTGCAAGATTATCCTCGTGGTTCATAAAGCATATGCGGAAAAATTGCTTGCTTAATGTGGGAAAGGAAGAGCAGTTGCGAATCATCATTTTCTTTTTGATGCAGTATTCAAAAAGCATATCCGCATCTTTGCCTTTCTTTTCTATTTTCACAAGCACGAAATTACAGGTAGTAGGAAACACGGTAAGCCCGTCTATGGAAGAAAGCTCCCTTAAGACAAAAGTTCGTTCCTTTTCCATCAGCTCTTTTGTTGCTTTCATAAATGCCTGATCCTGAAATAGAAAGCAGCCTGCAAGCTCTGCAAGGGAATTGATAGTCCATGGGTTCTTATGTTCTTTGATTAAAGAAAGAATACGGCAGCTCCCGGTAATGCCATAACCAAGCCGAAGTCCCGGCGCTGCAAAAAACTTGGAAGTGCCCCTTAGTACCATCAGATTGTCAAACTCATTTACAAGAGAAACAGCAGAAACCGAAGCCACATCCTCTACAAATTCCACATAAGTTTCGTCTACCATCAGGCAGCAGCCCTGCCTATTCAATTCCGATAAAAGGAGACTTAATTCTTTTTTAGTAAGTGTAGTGGAAGTGGGATTGTTGGGATTACATAAAATAACCAAATCATACCTCTGCCCTGTCCTTGTTAAAAAGTCAGCCATATCGAACTGAAAATTCTGCTCTTCCTTTGTAAAATAATAATCAACCGTTCCGCCGCATAAGGAAATCTCCCGCTCATATTCGGAATAAGTGGGTCCTATAAGCAGAACCTTCTTTGGATTCAATGCACCTAAAAACAGAGAAATCAATTCCGTTGCCCCGTTTCCCACAATAATATGCTCCGGATTACAGTGGATATAATTTCCAATAGCCTTCCGAAGCTTTGTATATTCCCTGTCAGGATAAGACGTAATCACATCCAGCCGCTCTGCCAGAAATGTTTTCAACTCGTCAGACAGCCCCAGCGGATTTACATTGGCGCTAAAGCTGATAATCTCCTCCTTCTTAATTCCCATGGCAGCCTCAATTTTTTCCAAATCGCTTCCATGAAAATGGTCTGTGTGTTGTATCATAGAAATCTCCTTTTGTAATAGTTTTTTGAAGGTAGTGGCTAAGCGGACGCAACAGAGGGATGCGAGTGGATTGGCTTTCCTGTTTTTGATGGCGCTTTTCCTAAACAGCCTTGGAAGATTGCGGATGCCGGACGGGTCGTCATATAGCGCCCTCCATGGCGCGATATGACTAAAATTGCCGTCCATGGCAATTTTCCCCTAGGTACCGAAAAGGCTGTTAAGGAAAAGTGCCATCAAAAACAAGGAAGCCAATCCACTCGCATCCCTCTGTTGCTGTTTTGTCTCAGGTTGTACTAAAAAAAGTTTGTTTTTAGAGTGTCTCTAACATTATCTCAAAAGAGATTGATTTTACTTTTATACATAGGCATGAATAGGACTTATATATAGCGCTTTCTCATGTATATGTATATGGATATACATACATGGGTCTTAATATATATGAGTTTCCATACCTAGAGCTTACCGATACACAGTGGGAGAGGGCAGAGCATAGGATAGTCTTCCGGACCTTGGCAAAGTCGCCGGCACTTACGCACCGTACTTTGGTGCGTTAGTACCGCTGCGTCTTTGCAGAGCGAAAGCGTGTCCGGAAGACTATCCTATGCTCTGCCCTCTCCTACGTCCGTCTCTCAAAACCCCTATGCCGCATCCATTTAGCCACTACCTTCAAAAAAACTGGCTGAACGGTTACCCTTTCTGTGTTTACTTGCCAGCTATCAGTTGTGAAATTGCAAAAAAAATGTTATACTTAAGCTACTACGTTCTTACCTATTATAATATTTCCCGGAAAAAATGCAAGTGAAAAGAAAACAGGAGGCATAGGATGAAGCAGATCCTGAAACGGCTTAAAAAGGAAATATATGAATATGAAGCAGGCACTGTGGATTTTTCTGTGCCAAAGCTTTCCCTTACCGTCAGAAAAAATGAGAAGCAGACAGGTGAAATTACAGTAAAAAGCAGTCTTGGGCAGGAATTTTGCGGCTATTTGTATTCCTCCCATTATCGGATGGAGCTTTGTGCTAAAAAGCTGGAAGGAGAAGAAAATACAGTCTCCTACATATGTGATGCTGCCGGAATGGAAGTAGGGGATACCCTGAAAGGAGAAATTATCCTGATATCCAACACAGGACAGTTTTTGCTTCCCTTCCACCTGACGGTTGCGGAAGAGGTGTTTACATCGTCCATGGGACCGGTAAAAAATCTGTTCCATTTTACCAATATGGCCAAAAATGATTGGAATGAAGCGGTGTCCTTTTTCTATTCCAAGGACCTGTTTCAAATATTGAAGGGAAATGACAGACAATACCGGATGAGCTATGAAGGACTTTCCAAATATAAGGGCAATCAGCAAAATGTGGAAGAATTCCTTCTTAGGATTCATAAAAAACAGCCTATGGAATACAGCTTTGAACAACCGTCGGTTCAGTTTGAAGCAGTAGAAGGAAAGCAGCAGGAATTTCTTGTTATTGAAAGAAACGGCTGGGGATATTCCGGTCTGAGCATAAAGGCGGAAGGGGATTTTCTGCGGCTGGAAAAGGAAGAGCTTTCCGAAGCGGACTTTTTGGGAAACCGCTGCCATCTGCCTTACTATATTGATGCCGAAAAGCTTCACGAGGGACAGAATACAGGAAAGATATGCCTGTCTGGTCCCATGCTTTCCATGGAATACGAAATAACTGTCAAAAACCAGAAGCGGTTTGGCAAAGAGTTTTCCTATAAATGGGAAATGAAGAGGCTTATCCTGCAGATGCTGAAGCTCTATGTGGACTTCCGCATCCAGAAGATTCCGGAGGCTGTATGGGTGGAATCCACAAAAGAGGTAGTGGATAAAATGCTTGGGTTAAACAGCAGGAATATGGCTGCAAGGCTTTTTCAGGCACAGCTTTTGATTACAGAGGAAAAATTCAATGAAGCAAAATGGATTCTGCGGCATGTGGAGGATATGATAGAAGAGCATGGCTGTGAGGATGAAGTTTATGGATACTTTTTTTACGTAACCTCCCTGTATGACAAGACGGAAGAAATGATTGAAGCGGCAACGGAAAAGGTTAGGGAGCTTCTTTTGAAAAATCCGGAAAGCCCGATGCTTTTATGGATGCTTTTGTATCTGCAGGAGGAGTATGAGACAGATTATGCCAAACGGTATATGCTTTTGGAGGAAGCCTATAAAAAAGGAATAAATTCGCCAATTCTTTATGTGGAAGCATATCTAGTATTGGAGAAAAGCCCGGCTTATCTGGCAAAGCTTGGCAGCTATGAGCAGCAGCTCCTTCTATTTCTTGCAAAGCATGACCTGCTTACAAAGGAACTGGTGGGGCAGATTGTTTATCTGGCAGGAAAGGAAAAGGAGTATTCGGATAAGTTATTTGGCATATTAAAGATGTGCTACCAAAAGACCGGGGACAAAGAAACGCTGGGAATTATTTGCAATCTGTTGATTAAAGGGAACCGCACCGGTGAAGAATGGTTTTTCTGGTATGAGGCTGCAGTAAAAGAAGGACTGCGGATTACCAGACTATATGAATATTATATGCTGAGCCTGAATAAGAAACAAAAGGAACTGCTTCCAAAAACTCTGCTCCTTTATTTTTCCTATGAATGTACTATGGACTATGAGAATACCGCCTATATTTATGCCAATATAACGGCTCATAAAGAGGAATTGCCGGAGCTGTACGGGGTTTATGAAGAGCAAATAAAAGCATTTCTGAAAAAGCAGATTCTTGCATCGCATATCAATGAGGAGCTTGCTTATTTGTATAAAAGGACATTTAGTGAGCAGATGATTACCGAGGAATTGGCGGAAAGCCTTGCGGGTCTGCTGTTTCTGTATGAGGTAACGGTGGAAGCAGAGGATATGAAGCAGGTAGTGGTGCTGTGCGGGCAGTTAGAAGGCGAGCGCAGCTATCCGCTTCAGGATAAAAAAGCGCAGATTTCACTTTATACAGAGGATTATATGCTGTTTTTGGAGGATAGATGGGGAAACCGCTATGGCAGCAGGGAATTGTACCATATTAAACGTTTTTTGCAGCCGGAGGCATTTTTAAGTCCTTTGGAGGAAAAAGTCAAAAGCCATACAGGGTTTTTCTTATATATGTGCCATGAGCAGTGGGAGCAGAATAATATTCAAAGTTCCCATCTGTATGGGTACAGGCTGCTGCTAAAGGATGTAAGGATTAAGAAAAGCTACCGGAAAAGCCTTTTGTTAAAGCTCATTCCTTATTTGTATGAAAAAGATGCTTTAGAAGAGCTGGATCATTATTTAGAAGAGCTGGAATTAGAGTACTTTGACCAAAAGGAAAGGGCAGAAATGCTTTCCTATATGGTAATTCGCGAAATGTACGAAAAGGCATATGAAGCCGTATGCAGTCTGGGATTTGAAGGAGTTCGGATCAGGACGCTGATTCAAATATGCAGCTATAAGCTAGAGCAGACTGACGAAATGGACAATAAGCTCCTTGAGCTATGCAGGTATGTGTTTGGACAGAAAAAATACAATGAAAAGGTGCTTGCTTATCTGGTTCGATATGCAGAGGGAAGTCCGAGATATTTAAGGGATATCTGGCAGGCTGCTTTGGCAGCGGGCATGGAGGCATACGGACTTTCGGAGCGGATTCTGCTAACCTGTCTGTTTAGCGGCTGTTTTTTGTCCGGCAAGGAAGAAATCTTTTCCTATTATTTTTCGGGAAAACCGGATGAACAGCTTGCAGAAGGATATTTGTCAGAAAGCGCCTATGAATATTTTGTAAAGGAGCATATTCTGGATGAAAGGTTTTTTGGGGATATGATTGCTTTTTACAGACAAAAGGGCGTTGTGTCCCAGATATGTATGCTTGCTTTTTTAAAGTATTTTTCCACAAGGGATGTGGTTTTGTCTTTTGAAGAGCAGCAGATGGCAAAAGAGTTTCTTACGGAAATGTTTAAAAAGGATATGTTCTTTCCCTTCTTTTTGCGTTATAAGGATATTCTCCCAGCGGTCATATTATATGACAGCTATACTTATATTGAGTATAAAGGAGAGCCCGGATGCAGGGCGGTTATCCATTATGTAATAGAAAAGGAAGGAAACGTAAACGGCAAGTACCGCAATGAGGAAATGGAAGAGATTTATGGAGGCATTTTCCAAAAGGAATTTCTTCTGTTTTTCGGAGAAAGGCTCCAGTATTATATAACGGAGGAGACAAATGGAGAAGAAACATTAACGGTAAGCGGCACCATAGAGGGAAACAGTATGGTTGCAGAGGAAAGAGAAAGCCGGTTTAAGCTGCTAAATGATATGGCAGTGAGTCAGAGTCTGGAGGAATATGAATCAATGGAAGAAATTGCTGCAGAATATGCCAAAAAGGTATGGCAGTGTGAGCAGTTGTTTCCCATGAAGTAAGAGGCAGGTGAGATACATGGAACAGAGGAAGGAAGAAGGGACAGGAATACATAAGAGGAAGCTGGCAGTGGGTATGGATTTATCCGAGGCTTATCTTCAGATTAGCTATTTGTATTTAGATGAGGAAAAACCGGTCACCTTAAGGCAGGGGGCAGCAGAGGAATACAACATTCCCATGTGTCTTGCAAAACGACAGGAGATGAACCAGTGGGCTTTTGGCGTGGAAGCTTTGAAATATGCCCAGTTGGGAAAAGGCATCCTGATAGAAAATTTATACAGCCTTGCAAGGGATGGGAAAACAGTAACCGTGGAAGGTGAAGAGGTTTCAGGTGAGGAACTGTTTCTGTTATATATGAAAAAGTGTTATTCCCTTCTTCAGTTTATGATTAGCGGAAGCGAACCAGTGTCTCTTATGATTACAGTAGAAAGCTTAAAGGGTGGTGTGGTTGAGCT
Source organism: Robinsoniella sp. (assembly GCA_023664735.1). Taxonomy (GTDB): domain Bacteria; phylum Bacillota; class Clostridia; order Lachnospirales; family Lachnospiraceae; genus RGIG3040. The sequence continues at coordinate 48,959 of JAMPFB010000001.1, forward strand.
TTTAAGCAGAGTAAGAAAGAAGCTGCCTTTAGAGGAGGACAGGATTTTTTTCGGAGACAGACAGGAGTGCCTGTATTATTATGTATTGAATCAGCCGGAGGAATTGTGGCATTATCAGGTAGGCGTATTTGATTTTACGGCAGACACATTAAAGTCCTATACCTTTTCCAGAAATATTCATACAACGCCCATGGTAGCCTTGGTGGACAGGGAAGATTATGCATCTGTGAAAAGCTGTAAGGAATTTAAGGATGAAGAAGAAAAGAAAGAATATTTAAAGAAGCTTGATGAGCAGTTCCTTCAGCTTTTGACAGGATACGTGGATGGAAAGCTTTTGTCCAGCGTGTATTTTATTGGAGAGGGCTTTCAGGATGCATGGTACGAAAACTCCCTGCGTTTTTTGTGCAAGAGCCGAAGGGTCTTTGAAGGAAACAATTTATATAGCAAAGGAGCTTGTTTTGGGGCAAGGGAGCGGGTATGTAAGAGCAGCAATGGCAGCGCCCATATTTATTTAGGGGAAGAAAAGCTGAAAGTAAATTTGGGCATTATAGTAAAATCAAAAGGGAAGACAGTATATTATCCCCTGCTGGATGGAGGAAAGAACTGGTATGAATCAGAAAAAACCGTTGAATTTCTTATAAAGGGAGGGGCTTATCTCGCATTCCTTGCCACTTCTTTAGAGGGGGGAACAAAAAAGGAAATCCCCATGTATCTGGAAGGCTTTGAAAAAATAAGCCAAAGGGGAAGCCGGATTATTTTGAAGCTTTGCATGAAAAGCAAAACTGTGCTCCATGCCTCAGTGCGGGATGAGGGCTTTGGAGATTTCTATCCTACCTTTGGCATGAGCTTTGAAAAGGAAATTTCTATAGAGGATGGGAAAGAGCCTGTTATGGAATGTAACCTCTCTTTGTGCATGGGCACATATGGAACCATGCCCTTTAGAATGCATAAAACCAAAAAAGGGATTTACTCTATGGAAGAGCTTTGTTACTATTTATGTGAAAACGTATATCTTTTGGACAGGGATCTTATGACGGAGGAGCTGATAGACTGGATTCAGGAGCAGTGTTCCATGGAGGCTCTTGCCAAAAAGCTTAGGGAGCTGTTGCACTTTGGCGGTTCTCTGTCCGCTTTTGTTTCGGTGATTTTAGAGGATTGCTATTATAAAAGCCCGGAGGAAATTAAAAAAATCAGCACAATCCTAAAGGAGAACGAAAATTTATCCGTTTACGAAAGAAAGAAAAACAGGGCGGATTATTTGTTGAAGGAAAAGAAATATGTGCTGGCGATAAAGGAATACGGAAGGCTGCTTTTGGAAATCGGCGGCAGGGATAAGCTGTTTGAGAGCCGTATCCTGCATAATATGGCATGTGCTTATGGAAAGCTGTTTCTTTTTGAAATGGCAGCAAAGTGCTTTCAGGAAGCATATGACCGTACCGGCGAGAAGGATGAACTGGCAGGGGTTTTGTTTTGCAAAAGAATGGAAATGGGAAAACAAGAGTATGTAGCATTTACTTCTTCGGAGGAAAACTATTATGAAGCCGCTCTTTTGCTGGAGCAGAAAATGGAGCCGCTAGAGAAAGCATGGATGGAATCGGATGAAAAAAAGCGGCTGGATGAAATAAAAAGCTGTAGGGAAAAGGCAGGCGCTTACTATCAGGCAATGGCAGAACTGTTAGAACAATGGAAGGAAGAATATTTAGATAAGGTGTTAGCATAAGGACATGAAAATTTTTGATAAGCTCTTTAGAAGAAAAAAGAATCAGGAAACCGAGATTTTTGAAGAAGGCATGGAGGAATCCGGAGAACAGGAAATCAGTCTGGACAGAGAGGATATTGATGTTTTTGATGAAGCACAGCGGAGGCAGTTCGTGGAAAGCTGTCTGGAGCAGATGGCAGAGGCTTCTGATGAAATAGAATCCTTAAATGGAGAGTATGGGCTGGTAAACTCCTATTTAAAGGATATGGAGGAAGTGGAGCAGATCAAAGGAGAGGACAAAAAGGAGCTGGAGGAACATGCCAGCGGAATTGTAATGCTTTCTTTTGACTCCAAGCAGTATCAGGGAAAAAAGCGTTCCATGAGCGATAAGGATTACAGCAAGATGGAGCGGTTAGAGTCTGTGGCAGATGAGGGTATGGCAAAAATCAAAGAGGCAGAAAAGTATCAGGAAGCCATCCATCAGGACCTGCACCGTCTGGAGGGAGAAAAGCATGCCTGTCTGTACAGAAAGCACGAGGCAGGCGTGGGGATTGCCAATATCAGAGGAATGTCGGTGATTTGTGTATGTGCTGTATTTGCCTGCATGACGCTTCTGGCATTTTTGCAGTTTGCCCTTAAGATGGAAGCAAAAATTGGATATATTCTCACAGCTGGCATAGCAGCGCTGGCATTGACGGTGCTGTACCTGAAGTACATGGAAAATGTGGAGGAGATGAAAAGAGCATCCGGCAGCCTGAATAAAGTAATACTGCTGCAGAATAAGGTGAAGATACGATATATCAATAACACGAACCTGTTGGAATATTTGTATGCCAAGTACGAGATTTCTTCCGGCAGGGAGCTTGAAAACCTGCGAAGGCTTTATAAGGAGGAAAAGGAAGAGCGGCAGAGAATACGGCAGGTGGAGGAGGATTTGGAATATCATCAAAAGCAGCTAATACGCATATTAAAAAGATATCACCTGTTTGATCCGCTAATCTGGCTCCATCAGGCGGAGGCATTGTTGGACAAAAAGGAAATGGTAGAGGTCAGACATAATTTGATTGTCAGAAGGCAGAACCTTAGAAAGCAGATGGAATATAACACAGAGCTTGCCAACCATGCTAGCAGCGAGTTAAAGGAGCTCGTAAGGGAACACCCTGCATTTGCAGATGAGATTTTAGGAAAAGTGTCAGAATATGAGAAAAAAGCAAAAAAGTAAATTGACAGAAGAGTTGTTCTAATGATACTATTGCAACGTAATAGAAAACCCTTGAAGATTAGGCGAGCGCTTTCATGTGCTAACGCATAATCCGGGAAAAGCGGTTATCGGGAGGAGAAGATATGAAAAAAGTATTAGCGGCTGCAGCTATGGCAGTATTGTCCATAAGTGTGCTCACAGGATGCCAGAAAACCGAAAAAGCAACCTTTACTGTAGGCTTTGATGCGGAGTTTCCACCATATGGATATATGGATGAAAGCGGAGAATATGTAGGCTTCGATTTGTCTCTGGCAGAAGAGGTATGTAACAGAAGAGGCTGGGAACTGGTAAAACAGCCCATTGACTGGGATGCAAAGGATATGGAGCTATCATCCGGCACCATAGACTGTATTTGGAATGGATTTACCATGAATGGGCGGGAGGATAAGTATACGTTTACTGTTCCTTATGTGGATAACAGTCAAGTGTTCGTGGTTGCTGCGGACAGCGGCATTACAACCTTTGAAGATTTAGCGGGAAAGGCAGTGGCGGTTCAGGCAGATTCTTCTGCGCTGGCAGCATTAACGGATGAAGAGGATAATGAAGAAAATCTGGCGCTGACAGCTACCTTTGGTTCCCTGACACAATTTGCCGATTATAATACGGCATTTATGGATTTGGAAGCAGGCGCAGTGGATGCAGTGGCAATGGATGTAGGAGTAGCGGATTATCAGCTTTCCAGCAGAGAAGGAAAATTTGTGAAATTAGATAAGCTGCTTGCTACGGAACAGTATGCGGTAGGCTTCCTGCTTGGAAATGATGAATTGAAAAATCAGGTAGAAGAAACATTGCTGGAAATGGCAGAAGATGGCACCTTTACAAAAATAGCAGAGGAATGGGGACTTTCTGACAGTGTTTGTTTAGGAAAATAGAAATGGGTGGGACTGTTTGACAACAGTCCCTTTCCAGTTTGGAGGATATTATGGACGTTGCAACGATGCTTTCCCAATTGGGAAAAGGTATGCTTACCACCGGAGAAATTTTTATATTGACCCTGCTTTTTTCCCTGCCGTTAGGACTGGCGCTGTCCTTTGGAAGAATGGCAAAGAACGGCATATTAAGAACTGTTACAAAGCTGTACATATCCGTTATGAGGGGAACTCCCTTAATGCTCCAGCTGCTTGTGGTCTATTTTGCTCCTTTTTATTTATTTGGAATGAAGATTTCTTCGTCCTATCGCATCGTTGCGGTTATTATTGGATTCGTGCTAAATTACGCCGCTTACTTTGCAGAAATATACAGGGCGGGAATTGAATCCATTCCGGTAGGACAGTATGAAGCGGCAAAGATACTAGGATATTCCAAAGGAAAGACTTTTTTCCGGATTATTCTGCCACAGGTAATTAAACGAATCCTGCCTCCGGTTACTAATGAAGTGATTACTCTGGTAAAGGATACGTCTCTAGCATTTGTGCTGGCAGTAACGGAAATGTTTACGATAGCCAAGCAGATAGCGGCAGCAGAAAAGAGTATGCTTGCTTTTGTGGCAGCGGGAATTTTTTATTATGTATTTAATCTGCTGGTAGCTTTTATAATGGAAAAAATAGAAAAGAAGCTTTCTTATTACAGATAGAGGAGGAATTAGATGAATTTATTGGAAATCAACCATATGCAAAAGTCTTTTGGCGCATTGGAAGTGCTAAAGGACATTTCCCTGTCAGTAAAGGAAGGTGAGGTAGTATCAATTATCGGGCCAAGTGGCTCCGGCAAGTCCACCTTATTGCGCTGTGCCACTCTTTTGGAGCAGATGGATAAAGGGGATTTGATTTATTTAGAACATTATGCGGCAAAAGAGACAGAGGGCAGAAGTATTTATGCAAAAAAAGGAGAGCTTAGGCAGATACAGAAATACTTTGGACTGGTGTTCCAGAACTTTAATTTGTTTCCCCATTTTACCGTAATGAAAAATGTAACGGACGCCCTGATTACAGTGGATAAGGTATCTAAGGAGGAAGCCATTGCCAGAGGGGAAAAGCTGCTTTCCCAGCTAGGACTTTCGGAAAAGGCAAATGCATATCCCTTTCAGCTTTCCGGAGGGCAGCAGCAGAGAGTATCCATAGCAAGAGCATTAGCGCTTCAGCCAAAGCTTTTGTTTTTTGACGAGCCTACCAGCGCCCTAGACCCGGAGCTTACCGGAGAGGTGCTAAAGGTTATCAAAGAGCTGGCAAAGGAAAAAATGACTATGATTATCGTAACGCATGAAATGCAGTTTGCCAGAGAGCTTTCTGACCGTATTATTTTTATGGAGGATGGAATCATTCAGGAACAGGGAACACCTGAAGAAATTTTTGCTTCTAAAAATGAAAGGGTTCAAAATTTTATTGGGAAGTTTTAAATAACAGGGAGGTCCTTAAAGTTGGATAAACGGATGGGGAAGATGGTGGAACATAGGGGGTTTTGGAAGGCGGACGTGGGAGACGGCAGAGCATAGGATAGTCTTCCGGACACGCTCTCGCTCTGCAAAGACGCAGCGGTACTAATGCACCAAAGTACGGTGCATAAGTGCCGGCGACTTTGCCAAGGTCCGGAAGACTATCCTATGCTCTGCCGTCTCCCACTGTGTATCGAAAAGCTCTATGTAGAGAAACTTATATATTAAGTCTCATGTATGTATATTTACATACATTTATATTTATATACATGAGAAAGCCCTATATATAAGTCCTAGTCCTATACATGCTTATGTATAAAAGCAAAATCAATCTATTTCGAGATAATGTTAGAGACAATCTAAAAACAAACAAACTTTTTTAGTACAACTTGAGACAAAACAGCAACAGCGGGATGAAAGTGGATGGGCTTCCTTGGTTTTGATGGCGCTTTTCCTTAACAGCCTTTTCGGTACCTAGGGGAAAATTGCCATGGACGGCAATTTTAGTCATATCGCGCCATGGAGGGCGCTATATGACGACCCGTTCGGTATCCAAGACCTTTCCCAAGGCTGTTTAGGAAAAGCGCCATCAAAACCACAGAAGCCCATCCACTTTCATCCCGCTGTTGCGTCCGCTTAGCCACTACCTCATCAAAAACAGACTGAACTGTTATAAACCGCTACCTGAAAATAGATTTCCATGTTGAATAATAAGAATGAATTGATTATAATATTTTCGTATGGAAAGCAGTATTAGAAAAAAGAAAGGATGGTATGGAAATGGAAAAGAAAGAATTACTTTATGAAGGAAAAGCAAAGAAAGTGTATACAACGGAAGATCCGGATGTGTTAATTGTGGATTACAAGGATGATGCTACCGCATTTAATGGGGAAAAGAAGGGGACTATTGTTGGAAAAGGGGTAATCAATAACCGTATGACTAACCATGTATTCAAGCTTCTGGAAAAGGAAGGGGTTCCGACTCACTTCATTGAAGAGTTAAGCGACAGGGAAACTGCCGTAAAGAAAGTGGAAATTGTACCTCTTGAGGTGATTATCCGGAATGTGGCAGCAGGAAGCTTTTCTAAAAGGCTGGGCGTGGAGGAAGGAACTCCGTTTGCAGAGCCTACCGTGGAATTTAGCTATAAAAATGATGAGTTGGGCGATCCGCTGATTAACGATTATTTTGCAAGAGCATTAAATCTTGCTACATGGGAAGAAATTGAAACCATCAAGAAATATGCATTTAAAGTAAATGAAGTGTTAAAAGCTTATTTCTTACAGGCAGATATTAAGCTGATCGACTTTAAGATTGAATTTGGACGTTATCATGGACAGATTATTTTGGCAGATGAGACAAGTCCGGATACCTGCAGGCTGTGGGATGTAAATACCAATGAAAAATTAGATAAAGACCGTTTCCGTAGGGATTTAGGAAATGTAGAAGAAGCATATAACGAAGTGTTTAAAAGATTGGGATTATAATTCATGACAATACATACATTAGAAGAAGAGAATGATCATTTAAGAGAAGAATGTGGCGTTTTCGGCATGTATGATTTTGACGGAAATGATGTTGCCACCAGCATTTATTATGGGCTGTTTGCTCTTCAGCACAGAGGACAGGAAAGCTGCGGCATTGCCGTAAGTGAAACGAATGGACCTAAAAGAAAGGTGTCTAGCACAAGGGATATGGGCCTTTTAAGCGAGGCATTTACGCCGGAAATCCTTGGTGGCTTAAAGGGAGATATTGGAGTAGGGCATGTGCGTTATTCCACGGCTGGAAGCAGTACAAGGGAAAATGCCCAGCCACTTGTTTTAAACTATGTAAAAGGAACTCTTGGGCTTGCCCATAATGGAAATTTAATCAATGCAGGAGAGCTTCGCCGGGAGTTAGAATATACCGGAGCCATTTTCCAGACCACCATTGATTCGGAAGTGATTGCCTATCATATTGCAAGGGAACGGTTAAACTGCGGTACGGTAGAAGCAGCAGTGGGACGTGCCATGAAAAAGCTTAAGGGCGCTTATTCCCTGATTGTCATGTCCCCCAGAAAGCTGATTGGGGCAAGAGACCCATTTGGGTTTCGGCCTCTCTGCATCGGAAAGCGGGATAATGCTTATGTGCTGGCTTCTGAAACCTGTGCCCTTGATACGATAGGCGCGGAATATATCCGGGATGTGGAGCCGGGAGAAATCGTAACCATCAGCCCGGAAAATGGTATTGAATCGGATAAGTCTTTGTGTATTCCAAAGGAAAAACATGCAAGATGCGTGTTTGAGTATATTTATTTTGCAAGACCGGACAGTTATATTGATGGAGTAAGCGTATACAATTCCCGTATTTTAGCCGGAAAGTTTCTGGCAATGGATTCACCTGTGGAAGCGGATATTGTAGTGGGAGTGCCGGAATCGGGAAACTGTGCGGCAATGGGCTATGCCCTCCAGTCAGGCATCCCTTATGGAACCGCTTTTGTAAAAAATGCTTATGTAGGACGTACTTTTATTAAGCCAAAGCAGAAGAGCCGGGAAAGCAGCGTGCGGATTAAGCTAAATGCCCTCAGGGAAGTGGTGGAAGGAAAGCGGGTAGTCATGATTGATGATTCCATTGTGAGAGGAACCACCTCAGACCGGATTGTGAGAATGCTTCGGGAAGCAGGAGCAAAGGAAGTGCATATGAGAGTGTCCTCCCCGCCGTTTTTGTGGCCCTGCTATTTTGGTACGGATGTGCCGGCAAGAGAGCAGTTAATTGCCTATAACCGTTCCGTAGAAGAAATCAGACAGATTATCGGAGCGGACAGCCTTGGGTATTTAAAGCTGGAACGGCTTATAGAGCTTACAGGAGGGCTTGGAATCTGTACCGGCTGTTTTACGGGGCAATATCCTATGGAGCCTCCTAAGGAAGATATCCGGGGAGATTTTGAGGAATAAGGCAGGAAAAATTTTAGATGCAGAAAAAATGCGGATAGCCCCGGTATAAAATGGGGAAAGGCAGCCATACCTTTGATAAAAAATGGCTAAGCAGCAAGCCGGGTTCTGGTACTAAGTGGGGAAAGCAAGCCGGGTTTGGGATGCAAGAGTGAGGAAAAGTGAGAAAAAGGAGACACACAATGAGTAATGACAGATATGTAAGCCCTCTTTCAGAGCGGTATGCCAGTAAGGAAATGCAGTATATCTTTTCACCGGATATGAAATTCCGTACATGGAGGCGGCTTTGGATCGCTTTGGCGGAAACGGAATATGAATTAGGCTTAAGTCAGGATGGAAAGCCGGTTATTACAAAGGAGCAGATTGAAGAGTTAAAGGCTCATGCAGAGGATATCAATTATGAGGTGGCAAAGGCAAGAGAAAAGGAAGTGCGCCATGATGTGATGAGCCATGTATATGCGTACGGAAAGCAGTGCCCCAATGCGGCAGGTATCATTCATTTAGGCGCTACCTCCTGCTATGTAGGGGATAATACGGACATTATCGTAATGACGGAAGCCTTGAAGCTTGTAAAAAAGAAGCTGGTCAATGTGATGGACGAGCTTGCTAAGTTTGCAGACCGTTACAAAGGGCTTCCCACCCTTGCTTTTACTCATTTTCAGCCAGCACAGCCTACTACCGTGGGGAAAAGGGCCACTTTGTGGCTTCAGGAATTTTCTTTGGATTTAGAGGAGCTGGATTTTGTTCTTTCCCATATGAAGCTGCTTGGTTCCAAAGGAACTACGGGAACACAGGCTTCCTTTTTAGAGCTGTTTAACGGGGATCAGGAAACCATTGATAAAATTGACCCTATGATTGCGGAAAAAATGGGATTTGCAGAATGTTATCCGGTTTCCGGACAGACTTATTCCAGAAAAATTGATACAAGAGTGGCAAACGTGCTTGCAGGCATTGCGGCAAGCGCCCACAAGATGTCAAACGATATTCGACTGCTGCAGCATCTGAAAGAAGTGGAGGAGCCTTTTGAAAAGAGTCAGATTGGTTCTTCTGCCATGGCATATAAGAGAAATCCCATGAGAAGTGAAAGGATTGCATCTTTATCCAGATATGTGATGATTGATGCTTTAAACCCGGCAATTACTTCCGCTACTCAGTGGTTTGAAAGAACACTGGATGATTCTGCTAACAAGCGGCTTTCCATTCCAGAAGGCTTTTTAGCAACGGATGGCATTCTGGATTTATGTCTGAATGTGGTAGATGGTCTGGTAGTATATGAAAAGGTTATTACAAAGCGGCTTATGAGCGAGCTGCCTTTCATGGCAACGGAAAACATTATGATGGATGCAGTAAAAGCAGGAGGAAACCGTCAGGAGCTTCATGAACGCATCCGGGAGCTTTCTATGGAAGCCGGAAGGAACGTAAAGGAGCTTGGCAGGGAAAATAACCTGCTTGAGTTGATCGCAGAGGATGAGGCTTTCAATATGAGCCTTGAAGATTTACAAAAGACGATGGATCCGTCTAAGTATGTGGGACGGTCCAAGGAGCAGGTGGAGAAGTTTTTGGAGACGGTGATTAAGCCTATACTTGAGGAGAATAAGGAGCTGCTTGGAGTGAAGGCTGAGATTAGCGTGTAGAGTGGGAGAGGTTTTTGATGGGTGTTTGAATGCAGCCGGCAAAATGGATAGATTAGTTGGAATATGGAAGATAACAAGGCTTTTGGTGTATTTTGTGCATTTAGAAGCCTTGTTTTTGGTTTTGGGGAAGGTATTTTTATGGGTGGAAGTGGTGGGTATTGTGTAATAGTTCAGCCTACAGGTGCAGGGGAAGGAGCAGTGTTTCCCTCATTGTTAGCCAATGTTATCAAGAAGTATTATACGGAAAATCCAGATGATTATTATTTGACAGGAAAGAAAAAGTCGGCAGAGCCAAGAACATATCGCCAATATTTCACAAGATTCTTAAAGCGATATGATATGCCCAAGATATGTTTTCATGAATTGAGACATACCTTCGCAGTAAGAGCAATTGAAATTTCTGATTTTGATATTAAATCTTTATCAGAGATACTTGGTCATAAAAATGTTTCGTTCACTCTCAATGTATATGGGAAGGCAAATATGCAGCAGAAGATTAAATGCATGAATCTTCTTAATGAACTTTTATAGTTAATAAACATCTAAGTTTCAAAAGAAAGGGCTGTTACAACACATAGCTTGTAACAGCCTAAATATTTACAAAGAATGTAAATGATGGCTGAATTGCGTTGAGGAATATGAATAGAAGGAATTGTTGATTTATATCGTCTTGGTGAGAAATTTCTTGCTAATACTTTAGATTAAGAATATAATGATATACGAAATATCAAGAGAGAAATAAGGACGTAGGTGAGAATTTGAAATCAATAGATGATTATATTATGGCGGATGATAATGCTATTTGCGAGAATATTGATGATATAGAATACAAGACGAGAGACAAAGTGGCACAAAATATGTTAAGCTATTTTCGTAATCTTGTCGAGCATATTGCTGTAAAAATATATGCAGAAAGTCATGAGAATGCATATGTAGATTATGATACAATACCTGATGCAATAGAATTTTTAAAGACAAGTAATGAATTTTACTTTCTCCGAAAGTTTCATAATTTATTACAAGAATCAAGATTTCATTATACACCAGATAATGACAATGCCGAGAGGTTGCTTTTGAAGTATTATGAATATTTAATCCAGATTAAAGATTTTGTATATAAGAGATATCGAATGAGTGTTTTGCATAATATAGATAAATTTCCGGTTGATACTGATGAAACATTACAAATATATTATGAAAAGATTGTAGAAAAATTAAAAGTTGCCAGATACGCTGATGATTACGAAAAATACAGTGAAAGATTTTATGTTCAAAAAATCAAGACATTTTTTGTGAATCATCATGTGTATTATGAAAATACTTTGATACCAGCAAATGACGAATCTAGTAAATTTAATCGATTAGTAGCTTTTTCAAATCATAGAATAACAACAAATTATGCGATTAAGGTAGCTCTTACAGATGATATTATTGAAATTTCAGGTCGTTTTATGCCTATTAAAATTGTTATGGAGTGGGGAGCATCGATTAGACCATGTGAATTTAGAAATTATGCTAAAATTTTTGATTTTGATATTAACGTAAGAAGTGACTTGTCAGAGTATATAGCATTGATGAATTATATTAATAAAACTGGTCTGAATTTGGTTGAAATATTGGAATTTTCAGATTCAAAATATCAAAATTTTAAGGCTGGAATTACGCAAAAAGCTCAAAAAGTAGTATTATGTGATGTGTTTGATAAGGCAAGAGAATGGATAAGGCATGAAAAATTAGGAAGTAATTGCGTTAGATATTTATTGTATATGCTTAATAATAGAATTATTAAAATGCAGCTATCAGATGAAGAAAATTATCAGATGAAGGGGTTGTATCTTGATATTAAAACATTACCGTTTGAAAAGATGCCGTTTAATTCTGGATTATGTAATCATAACCCATCAATGTACGATTTACTTTCATGCTTAAAAGTTAATGGAAGGGAGCATGAAATTTTAGCACATCGAATAAGTGTTAATGCAGATACTTATGGGAAATTATATACAAAAAAAGACGAATTGAATGATTTTCAAGATATTGATGTTTTGATTCAAAAATATAATGGTAATTTATATTGGAAAAAGAAACACCAAGATAGAAGGCTAGAGACATTAGGGGATAATATTTATATAAGAGGTTACGAATCAGATACAAGAGAAATTATGCAAGCATTGATTTCTCTTACAGAAGAAGGAGTAACGGAGTACAAGGATTCCGTGGAGGATTGGCTATTAGAGAATTCGCAGCTTATTGACAGTGATGAAAAGCGTGATATCCTTCTTGAGATGTTTGAAAATTCAAATGTAGCAATGATATATGGTGCCGCTGGAACAGGAAAGTCAACATTAATTAAGCATATTGCGCAATTTTGGGAAGATAGAAATAAAGTGTACATTGCCAATACTCATCCAGCAGTAGAAAATTTAAGAAGAAAGGTTAAGGATAATGGTGGAGAATATTTGACAATCAAAAAAATTATAAAGTCATATCCGTCATCAAAAAAAACAGACATATTGTTTGTTGATGAGTGTAGTATGGTTAGCAATAAAGATATGCTGGAGGTCATAAACAAGAATAATTATGATTTGTTGGTTTTGGTGGGAGATATTTATCAGATTGAATCAATTCAATTTGGAAATTGGTTTAGCCTTGCAAGATACTTTGTGCCGTTAAAGGCACAATACGAACTTGTAAAGCCATATAGGACAGATGATAAGTATCTTTTAGAATTTTGGAGAAGAGTAAGAAATTATCAAGCAGATATTGCAGAATGGATGGGATATTGTGGATATACGTCACAATTAGATGATTCTTTATTTGACCGTATTGAGGATGATGAGATAGTTTTATGCCTTAATTATGACGGACTTTACGGAATTAACAATATAAATAGATTTTTGCAGAATGCAAACCCTAATCCACCATATAAGTTAGGGGTATGGATATATAAAGTTGGTGATCCGATTTTATTTAATGATTCATCCAAATATGATGCTATTTTATACAATAATCTTAAAGGAACGATTGTAAATATAGAGGAAAATGAGGAGTATGTATGGTTTTCGATAGAAATAGACAAGGTATTAAATAGTATGCATGTTGCTCGGACTGGCTTGGAACTTCTTCCGAAACGAAATGATGGAAAATCTGTTGTTAGATTGACAGTTAAAAAGAAAAAATCTGGAGATGACGATAATGATAGCATAGATGCTGAGACAAGTATTCCATTTCAAATTGCATATGCGGTATCTATACATAAAGCTCAAGGTTTGGAGTATAATTCTGTTAAGGTAGTTATTACCAAAGAAGTGGATGAAATGATTACACATAATATTTTTTATACAGCGATAACAAGAGCTAAAAAGAATTTGAGGATATATTGGACTGCGGAATCACAGCATAAGATAATTGATAGTTTTGTTAATGATGAAACATCAAATGATGCAAAAATATTTGCTGCAAGAACGGGCATCAAAATGGTAAAGCGAAAAGGAAAATGATATTATAGACAATAAAGAGTTGGCTAACGGATTGGAAAAAAGCAGTCCTTGTCAATTATACAGACACATATTATAATGTAGATAAGGAAAAGGGAAAATGCTATGACAGAGAAAGCCTTTGAGGAGTTGCAAATCAAAGATGATTTCATGTTTAGTGTTATCATGAGAAATCCGAAGTTTTGCAAACCTTTTTTAGAACGGATACTCGGCATCAAGATATCCCGCATTGAATATCCGAAGTCGCAGAAGACGATAGATATTTCTGCAGATGCAAAAAGTGTACGCTTGGATATCTGTGTGGAGGATGGGAAAGAAACCGTTTACAATATTGAAATGCAGACAACCGAGAATAGAAATCTTCCGAAGCGAACAAGATATTATCAAGGAATGATAGACTTGAATATCTTGGAAAAAGGAGATAATTACAAAGACTTGAAACGGAGTTTTGTTATTTTTGTATGTACTTTTGATTTGTTTGGCGAGGGGAGACACATCTATACCTTTGAAAACCGTTGTATTCAAAATCTGGAGTTAGGTTTGGGTGATGATACAACAAAGATTATTTTAAATACTAAGGGAACAATGGATGATGTTACACCGGAAATGAAGAAGTTGCTTGATTTTATTGACGGGAAAGAGCCGGAAGATGATTTTACCAGAGAATTAGATGAGGCGGTGCAGTCCGTCAGACGGAATGAGAAATGGAGGTTGGATTATATGACTTTGCAGATGAATTATCAGGAAAAGTATGAACAGGGATACGATGAGGGCGACAGAAAAAGAGCCATTTTAGTTGCCATGAATATGTTACAAGATGGAGATTTGCCATTGGAAAAAGTAGCAATGTATTCTGGACTTACTTTGGAGCAGGTGCTTGAATTAGAAAAGGAATTGCAGCCAGTATAAGGCTCGGCTCCTAAACTTCATCGAATCTTCGGTGCTTCTAAAATTTTTAGAAGTCTCAGGATAATAGAAATAACATTTACAACATTACGCACTGAATAATTACATCAATAGCATAAGAAAACCTTGCTGATTTTCAGATAGGGAAACTGAATATCGGCAAGGTTTTTTTATACTCATTTCTGTTTTTTCTTTTTCTATTATCTTTGCTAATTCTTCCATGAAAGAATTATGTAAGGGGCATAACAGTCTGTATGAAAAGCAGAACGATTTGAAAGGGAGAAATGGAAGATTGGGAGTTCCTTGGAACGATAAGCAATGCGGGGCGTGACGGTTGTAAATTTCGATAGATAATTGCTTTTATGTTGATAATAGAATATAATGAAAATTGTGATATGAAGGTTTCACGCATAAAATATTCAGCAATAGCAAAGCAAAAATGTCTGAGAGGTGGAGCTTTTGCAGCGCACATATTGGGAGACAGGGATATGAGTGCAGAACAGATTGGATTTGTAGTATTTTGTGTTGAAAATGTGGCGGCAAAATTAGGAATTCCCGGAGAAGAGGCGTATTGTCTGCTTACAGAAGCCTGTACGCTTCTGGATGATTATATTATTCCTAATTACGAAATGCTGCATACACAGGGCAAGGACTATATTGTGAACGATATCATCAGCTATATGAAGGAATGTGGGGTGTTTAAATGATTTTGTATCATGGTTTAGCTATAGAAGTGCCTAAACCGGATATATATCATTCGAGGGATAATGTGGATTTTTGAAAAAGGTTTTATGTATCGCCAATAAGAGAGCAGGCAAAGAAATGGGCGGAAAGATTTAAAAGACATCAGGGAAAAGGCTGCGTTATGAGAAGCCGAATCTTCAAATGTGCATCCGAAATCAGGAGCTGATAAATGGATATCTTATATATAAAGGAAACGAAGAAATATAATGGCAGCAATGTTAATTGGAATTGGAATCATTTCCATCTCCTCTTTGATAGAAGCGAAATACCGTTATGAATATTCTTTATTTGTGGAAAATGTAAATAAAGCTTTTGAAGAAATGGTTACATTTTGTGAAAAAATCAAAAGGAAATAGAAACCTATTCAAACAGGTATATTTTATCGAAACATTCGGATATGTCATCTAAGGAGATTTTGGAGTTAGAAGAGCAGATTATGAAAGATATGGATTGCGCATGGCTATTTGAAACAATATCATTAGTTTCTAGTGAGGAGTTGGAAAAAGAACCCGAAATAGTACTATATAGATACAAAAATTTTAATTATATTAATATAGATGGCATGGATACTCCTTGTACAATAGAAATTTTCTACATAGGAGAAGAAACCTTACTGCAGGAATTTGAAAATATGTATTTTTTTGACACTCCCTATATTCTTTATGATATAAAAAAGATAAGTAATCACCTATATGTGTGTGCAAGGGGGTATATGTGTATTTAATGAAATTGCCAATCCCCATTTGAAGTGAGGGATAGTAATTAGTAAATTATATAGTGCTGTGATGAAGAAAAAACAGAATCTTTATGTAAGATGATATTGGGAGAAGGAAAAGAAAAAATGAAAAAACATTGTGGGAAGGTTAAAAAAAGTATATTTGCTGCTTTGTTTTTTGGTATATGTCTGCTGTTCATTGGTATTAGTGTGCATTTTGGTATAAAAGAGAAGGCAGAAAAGGTTTCGTATCAGGTAGAAGGCACGAACGCTACAGGTAAGGCAGATGAAAATATAGAAAATGATGAGCAGTGGTGGGATGGTATGCAGGATACGGATGGGGATGGTCTTCCAGATGTTTATGAGGAGGAAATAGGCACAGAAATAGAAAATCCTGATACAGACTGGGAGGGTCTTCCAGATGGATTTGAAATATTATATGCTTCGTCTGACCCTTTAAAACTATCCACACTGGACAATGAGATTTCCGATGCAGATGGAGATGAAATTTTGATTGGTCTGAATCCGCTGAATGGGAAAACATTTGGTTATCCGGATTTGGAACATAAGTCCACCCAGAAGCTAGATTACGACCATACTATTTTAGAGGAAATCAATCAGGATAATAGTGATTATAAGCTGAGTCTGGAACTGGAAGCAAAGGGTAATATTTTCAGTGGCCTGCTAGTGAGGGAAAGTGCATATGCTGCTGCTTTAGAAAATGACAGCATACTCGGAAGGGTGGTAGAAATTATTTATGAGGATGAAGAAAATTTGGAAAATATAAGACTAAATTTTAAGATTACTTTAGGAAGTACCCTTGAAGAATATAGTTCAAAGGAGTTAGAGGGGATAAAAAGATATAATATTTTCTGGTTTGATGAAACTGAGAATCTGTTAGTCCCTTTAAATACCACGGTTGATGAAGAGGCAGGTACGATTAGCACTTTATTTGATAGGGCTGGGACTTATTGCATCGTGGACATAGGAAGGTGGATGAACAATTTTAGTAGTGAATAATGGATATGGAATATTTAGTCTTTTGCATTGTTGTATACTAAATGGAGTTGAATGGTTTGATTTTGAGGGAAGGAGTGGCTAAGCGGACGTAACAGTGGGATGAGCGTATCCGGAAGGCTGTGCCCTGATGTCTCCCACGTCCGCACTCCAAAGCCCCTATGTCCAGCCGTCTCCCACGTCCTCCCGCCCAATTCTACTAAAAGCCCAATCCATTACACCCCAAATAAAAAAATCCCACTCCCCCATTGACAGAAGAAAAAAACAGTGCTATATTCTAACTAATTGAAAAACAACAAAATCAATGAGCAAAGAGAGTACTATCTGCTCCCTTCATGATAGAGAGCCGGTTATGGTGGAATCCGGTATGAAAAGCTTATAGGAATGGGTTTGTGAGATGCGAGGTGAATGACAGTAGCTGCAGCCGTAGCCTCTACGTTACAAGAGGAGGATATCGAAATATCATTTCCGTATCCATAAGAGTCAAAATGAATTGGTGGCAGATGTTCCGATTGGGATAGCTGCTATTTTTATGAAAGCAATCAGGACAATTGATTTTGAAAAGAAGGGTGGCACCACGTATTCCACGTCCCTTTAGAGGATGTAGCTGCGTTTGGTGTTTTTTTATTTTATAGAGGGTGTGATACGGTTTTTTAAGAAATATCTCCAGAGCATCTTTGAAGCATTGAAAAACATTGAGGTAGGAGGATGTAGATGAAAAGAAAATTAAGGGCTTACAAGAAGACGGTAAGCATTGTGGAGGAAAAAGCAATTTCCATGTTTGAGAAAATTGCGGGAGGAAAAAAAGGATTTTTATTGGAAAGCTATGATAAGGATAACGGAAGATATTCCTTTTTTGGAGTGGAACCGGAGGAAATCATTACCTCTAGGGGAAACAGTCTGGTGATTACGAAAAAGGACGGGACAGCAGAGATACGGGAAGGAAATCCCTTAGAGCGCTTAAAGGAATATTACAGCCAGTTTGAAGTCTTAAAGGATGACGGAGAGCTTGCCATGATAGGCGGGCTTGTAGGCAGTCTGGGATATGATTTTATCCGGTATTCGGAAGAGCTTCCCGATGACAATCCGGATACGATTGGAATTGAAACCATCCAGCTCATGCTCACAAAGGAATTTATTTCGGTAGATCACATGGCAGAAACAATGACTGCAGTTGTATTGGAAGAGGATACGGCGGAAGGAAGGCAGGTGGGAGAAAGGAAGGCACAAGAGCTTATCAGCCTCGTACGGGAAAGCAGTGGAGAGTCTGAAAAAAGCTTTGTCCATGATGGAAAAATTGTGGAAAAGACCGATACGCTAGAGCAATATAGTGAAAAAGTGGAAAAAATCAAGAAATATATCAGGGAAGGACATATATTCCAAACGGTGTTGTCCCAAAGGTGGACGATAGAAACCGAACAGGATGGACTTAAGCTTTATAAAGAGCTTCGGGAATTGAATCCGTCTCCCTACTTATACTATTTCAATTTCGGAGAATTTGAACTTATCGGCTCCAGTCCGGAAATGCTTGTAAAGCAGACAGATAACCGGGTGTCTACCTGCCCCATTGCAGGCACAAGGAAGCGTGGAAAGACAAAAAAAGAGGATGAAGCATTACAAAAAGAGCTTCTGGCAGATGAAAAGGAACGGGCGGAGCATGTGATGTTAGTGGATCTGGCAAGGAATGACATGGGAAGGATTGCGGAATTTGGTACCGTGAAGGTTACCCGGTTTATGGAGGTGCAGAATTATTCCCATGTGATGCACATTGTTTCCTTAGTGGAAGGAAAGAAAAAAGGGGAGTTCCATCCGCTGGATTTGGCAGCAAGCTTCCTCCCGGCAGGCACCTTAAGCGGGGCTCCTAAAATTCGTGCAATGGAAATAATCGATGAGCTGGAAACTGTAAGAAGAGGGCTTTACGGTGGCGCTACTGGATATCTGGGCTTTAATGGAAATATGGATTTCTGCATTACAATCCGCACTATGATAAAGAAGGGAAATAAGGTATATCTGCAGGCAGGCGCCGGAATCGTGGCAGATTCTGTGGGAGAAAAGGAATATATGGAATGCTGCAATAAGGTAATGGCATTGGCAAAAACATTGGTGGAGGAGGAGAACTTATGATTTTACTTATTGATAATTATGATTCATTTACTTATAATCTATATCAGTATTTGGGAACCTTTACCAGTGATATAAAAGTAGTAAGGAATGACAAAATAACCTTGGAGGAAATCAGACAGCTAGATCCGGATAAAATCGTGCTGTCCCCCGGACCCAAAAGTCCGGTGGAAGCAGGAATATGCATGGAGGTAGTAAAAGAGTTTACCGGAAAAAAGCCTATTTTGGGAATTTGTCTGGGACATCAATGCATTGGGGAAGCGTTAGGAGGAACGGTTTCCTATGCAAAGACAATTTTCCACGGGAAGCAGAGCAGCATTACCCATGAAGGAAAAAGCATTTTTAAGGGAATCAATTCCCCCATTCTGGTTGCAAGATATCATTCTCTGGCAGTACAGGCGGAAAACCTGCCGGACTGTCTGGAAATTATGGCAGCTACAGAGGATGGGGAAATCATGGCAATGAAGCATAGGGACTACCCAGTTGTAGGGCTTCAGTTTCATCCTGAGAGCATTTATACGGAGCATGGAAAGCGCCTGATAGAAAATTTTGTAAATGACCAGATATAAAGGGACGGGTGAGAAAAAGATGATTTTGGATGTAATTGTAGAAGATAAAAAGAAAAGACTCATGCAGGCAAAGGAAAAGGTTTCGCCGCAGCAGATGAAGGAGCTTGCAATCCATTGTGAAAGAAAGCAGGTAAGCTTTTATCAGGCATTAAAAAAGCCCGGACTTTCCATTATAGGAGAATTTAAGAAGGCGTCGCCTTCCCATGGGAATATGGATAATAAAATCAACCTGACAGACCGGATTGACCAGTACAATGCTTCAGTAGATGCCATTTCCTGTCTGACTGAGGAGGATCATTTTTTAGGAAGCGTGGATTATTTTAAGGAAATCAGAGAGATTACACCCCTGCCTATGATTCGGAAGGATTTTATAATTGATCCGTATCAGATATTTGAAGCTAAGACAATCGGAGCGGATTGTATTCTGTTAATTGCGGCCATTCTAACAGACCGGGAAATGAAGCAGTTTTATAAGCTTGCCTATGATCTTGAAATGGATGTACTGGTTGAAGTCCATGATGAGGAAGAGATGAAACGCGCTTTGGGGCTGGAGGCAAAAATTATTGGCGTCAATAACCGGAATTTAAAGGATTTTACGGTTGACTTAAATATTTCAAAGGAGCTTTCCAAAATGGTGCCCAAAGAGACGGTGTTCGTGTCGGAAAGCGGCGTTACAAAGGATGAGGACATTAGCTTTTTGAAAGAATGTCGGGTGGATGGCCTTTTAATCGGGACAGTCTTTATGGAAGCAGAAAAGCCTAAGGAGCTTGCCGTTAAATGGAAAAAAATTTTTCAGACAGGTAAATGAAGCAGTAGGAATGGAAAGAAATTTATAGGCGGTAGAAGAATCTGGGAGAGAGATAAAAAGAAATGCAGGTGATAAGATGAATGCAATACCAGAAATCAAAATCTGTGGGATTACATCCGTAAAGGAAGCAGAGCTGCTGATAGAAGAAAAAGTGGATTATGCAGGCTTGGTTTTGTTTTATGAAAAGAGTAAAAGAAACAATACAGTGAAACAAGCAGAACGCATTTTAAAGCGTTTTCAAGAAAAGGCAGAGAAAGAGCATTCGGTAAAAACAGTTGCGGTTGTTGTTTCTCCCACAAAGGAACAGATAAGCAGAATAGAAGAAATGGGCTTTGATTATATCCAGATTCATGGCTATCTTGATAAGGAGCTTTTGGATTTTATTCATATTCCCCTGTTCCGGGCGGTCTGTGTTAAGGACATGGAACAGCTTGGATGGATAAGGGGCTGTGGGAAGATTGAGGCGCTGTTGTTTGACGGGCTGCTTCCCGGAGCAGGGCAGGTGTTTGACTGGAAGCTGATGGAGGAAGCAAAAAAACAGTTAGCAGGCTGGAATGTGAAGCTTTTTCTGGCAGGAGGACTGACGGTTGACAATGTAAGAGAGGCAATAAAAACAGTAAGCCCCCATGGAGTGGATGTGAGCAGCGGAGTGGAGCTTAGCCGGGATAAGGTTGGAAAAGACCCGGAAAAAATCAGGCGCTTTGTAGAGGAAGTGCGAAAAGGATGATAGGTATGGCCCATGAAAGGACAGGGCAATCAGGAAAGAAAGGAAAGGACAAAAAATGAGCAGTGCATATTACGGACAATTTGGAGGACAGTATGTTTCCGAATCTTTAATGAATACATTAAAAGAGCTGGAAACAGCATTTGAGGATGCCATAAAAGATAAATCCTTTATAGAGGAGTATCATTACTATTTAAAAGAATATGTAGGAAGGGAAACCCCTCTTTATCTGGCAAAGCGTTTGACGGAGAAATATGGAACCAAAATTTATTTAAAAAGAGAAGATTTAAACCATACAGGCGCCCATAAGATTAACAATGTAATCGGGCAAATTCTACTGGCAAAAAGAATGGGAAAGACAAAGGTCATAGCAGAAACAGGCGCAGGACAGCATGGAGTGGCGACGGCAACCGGGGCAGCGCTGTTTGGCATGGAATGTACGGTCTATATGGGCTCTGAGGATATAGAAAGACAGCATTTGAATGTGATGCGCATGGAAATGCTGGGGGCAAAGGTGGTTTCTGTGCAGTCCGGCTCTAATACTTTAAAGGATGCCACCAATGAAGCAATTCGCACATGGGCAAAAAAAGCAGAAGATACCTTTTATGTAATCGGTTCTGCAGTAGGTCCCCACCCGTATCCCAAAATAGTAAAGGAATTTCAAAAAGTCATTGGCATAGAGGCAAAAAAACAATTTCTGGAAAAAGAAGGAAGGCTGCCGGAGATAGTTATGGCATGTGTAGGCGGCGGTTCTAATTCCATTGGAATGTTTGCGGATTTTCTGGAGGAAAAGGAAGTGGAGCTGATTGGCGTAGAGGCAGCAGGCCTTGGCATAGAAACAGGAAAACACGCTTCTGCCATGGCGCTTGGAAAGCCGGGAACTCTCCATGGAATGAAATCCTATCTTTTACAGGATGATGATGGAAATGTACAGCTTGCCCATTCCATTTCTGCAGGGCTGGATTATCCGGGGGTTGGGCCGGAGCATGCCTATTTAAAGGAAACCGGAAGGGTACAATATGTTTCCATTACGGATGACGAGGCAATGGCTGCTTTATCGGAGCTTTGCAGATTAGAGGGCATCATACCTGCCATAGAAAGCGCCCATGCCCTTGCCTATGCTTTAAAAAAGGCAAAGACCATGAAAAAGGATGAGGCAATTTTAATCTGTCTTTCCGGCAGGGGAGATAAGGATGCCCATACGATTGAAGCCTATTTCTCCGGGAAAGGCTATTTGAATTAAAAACAGGGAGAAGGAGCGGAAGCATGAAAAACAGAATAGAAGAAAAATTAGAAATGATAAAGGAAAAAGGGGAAAAGGCATTTGTTACCTATATGACGGCAGGACTTCCGGACATGGAAGGCTGCGGGCAGCTGATAAAGGCGCAGGAGGAAGCGGGAACGGATATTTTGGAATTAGGCATTCCTTTTTCCGACCCGGTAGCGGACGGTCCGGTTATTCAGGCAGCTTCCTATAAATCCATAGGCAGAGGAACCAATTTAAAAAATTCTCTTGAACTAGTGGAAAGAGTAAGAAAAGAAGGCTGTGAAGTCCCCATTGTCTTTATGATGTACTTTAATACGATCCTTTTTTATGGGATTGAAAATTTTGTAAAAGCCTGTGCAAACGCAGGCATAGACGGTTTGATCGTACCGGATCTGCCATTTGAGGAGCAGAAGCAGCTTCAGGATGAATTGGACAAAAACCAGCAGGCGCCAATTTTAATCCAGCTTGTATCTCCGGTTTCAGGAGAGAGGATTCCAATGCTTTTAGAGAATGCAAGAGGCTTTGTCTACTGCGTATCAAGCATGGGGGTTACCGGACAGGCAGCAGAGTTTCATAAAGATGTGTTGAATTATTTGACAAAAGTAAAGCAGGTTTCCAAAATTCCGGTTATGATGGGGTTTGGCATCCGCACTCCAAAAGATGTGCTTCCTATGAAGGAGGTAATTGACGGATGCATTGTAGGTTCTCATTTTATCAATCTGTTAGAAGAGCACCAATATGACATAGAAGCGGCAAAGGAATATTGCAGCAGCTTTCGGAAAGAATTGAATGGCTAGACTTTTCATAATGGAAATGACTTCTTCTGAAAGGGCTTTCTGCATACATTGTATTATGGATAAAATGGTGATGGGGTGGGCTTTGAGATGCGGACGTGGGAGCTGGCAGGGCATAGGATAGTATTCCAGACACGCTCTCGCTCTGCAAAGACGCAGCGGTACTAATGCACCAAAATACGGTGCATAAGTGCCGGCGACTTTGCCAAGGTCTGGAAGACTATCCTATGCCCTGCCAGCTCCCACTGTGTATTGGCAAACCCTATATATGAAAAAGCTCTATATATTGATATAGAAAAGCTATAGCAGGTTGTTTTAGCAGGATGTTGGGGACATTTAGGCAATAAACAATCTTTTTTAGTAGAGCCTGCGAAAAACAGCAACAGCGGGATGAGAGGGGATTGGCTTTCTTGTTTTGGATGGCGCTTTTCCTTAACAGTCTTTTCGTAACCTAGGGAAAAATTGCCATGGACGGCAATTTTAGTCATATTGCGCCATGGAGGGCGCTATATGACGACCCGAACGGCATCCGCAACTTCCCAAGGCTGTTTAGGAAAAGCGCCATCTAAAACACGAAAAGCCAATCCCCTCTCATCCCGCTGTTGCGTCCGTTTAGCCACCCCTCTCTGAGCTGTTACGAATTTCCGCAGCCTGCCCCCTTATTTTCCTAGACAAATGTAGGGAAAAAAGATATAATGACAGAAAGGGAAAGGGCATTTCAAAAAGTAGAGAAGGAGAGGTGGCGGCATGGCATTTGGGTTGGTTTCATTGGAGAAGCGATTGAAGGAAAATATCAAGCATTACAGATTGTCACAGTTGTATGACATAGGGAGATTAACAATCTATTTAGACAGCATTGGAAAGATAAGCGGACTGCAGATGCTGCTAACTGATCGGCATGGGGAAAAGGCTGTTTGCATTGGTGATTTTGTGGGCTTTGTTCCGGACGTGGTAAATAAGCCGGGCGAAAAGATTAGGATTATGAACCGCACCATTGGACATTTGTACATAAAAGGAGAAGAGTATAAAGAGGATGAAAGGCTTTCTAAACTGGTTGAAAGTCTCGTGGAACAGCTTGCTATACAGGGGTATAAGTCCTATGCCTGTATGGAAACCTCCATCTATGCGGATGAACTGGAGAAAAAGCTGGAGAAGGAGCAGTATCAGGTAAAGCATGGGGAAAAGCAGGATGCTTTGACAGCAACCTTAAACAGTACCTATTTTGATAATCGCATGAAGGTGATTGATAGGTCCGACGTAGTTCCGGTAGCTGTCTTAAGCGTGAATATCAATGACTGGAAGTTTTTTAATGACCATTTTGGGGACGAGGAAAGCGACAGATTGATTCAGAAGGCGGCAGAATTTTTAAAGGAAGAGGCAAAGCCGGATTATGTAATCGGCAGGTGCGGGGGCGACTGTTTCAGCGTGCTGATTCCCATGGCAGAGGAAGGGGAGGCAGAGGACTACTGCAGACGGGTAAAGGAAAATTGCAGCAGCTTTCAGGACGAAAAGCTGATTCTGTCCATAGCTTGCGGCATTGTCACCAAGACCAATGTGGAAGAAAAGTTAGAAACGCTTTTGTCTGATGCGGAATATGAAATGTTCGATGACAAATTTTCCATAAAAAATGCTCCGGGATATAGGGAAAAACTGGAAAAGCTCCTTGTTGAAAGAGCATAGGAAAAGATGTAAAAATTTTATAAATTTGTTAAAAAATTCCGAAATTCCCTTTTCTTATGAAAAAAATCGAGTATAATAAGAGAATTGTAGTGAATATTTAAAGGAGGAGTTAACATGAAGTTAGTACCATTAGGAGACAGAGTCGTATTGAAGCAATTAGTTGCGGAGGAGACTACCAAGTCAGGCATTGTATTACCCGGGCAGGGAAAAGAGAAGCCACAGCAGGCTGAAGTGGTTGCAGTAGGTCCTGGCGGAGTGGTAGACGGAAAAGAAGTTAAGATGGAAGTGAAGGTTGGAGATAAAGTCATTTATTCCAAATATGCCGGAACGGATGTAGAGTTGGATGATGAAACATTTATCGTAGTAAAACAGAATGATATTCTGGCAGTCATCGAAGCATAAAGAGCAGAAGCATTTAACTCCGGTCATGTACCGGAGCAGTAAATAAACCAAGAAACAGGAGGCGTCATATCAATGGCAAAGGAATTAAAATATGGTGCAGAAGCAAGAGCAGCACTGGAATCAGGAGTAAATCAGTTAGCAGACACAGTAAGGGTCACATTAGGACCAAAGGGAAGAAATGTAGTGCTTGATAAATCCTTTGGAGCACCCCTTATTACCAATGATGGTGTGACTATTGCAAAGGAAATCGAGTTAGAGGATGCTTTTGAAAATATGGGAGCACAGCTTGTAAAGGAAGTGGCTACCAAGACAAATGATGTGGCAGGAGACGGTACTACCACAGCTACAGTGCTGGCACAGGCAATGGTAAATGAGGGCATAAAGAATCTTGCAGCAGGCGCTAACCCCATTATTTTAAGAAAGGGAATGAAAAAAGCAACAGACTGCGCAGTAGAGGCAATTGCAAAGATGAGCTCTAAGGTAAACGGAAAGGAACATATTGCAAGAGTGGCAGCAGTTTCTTCCGGTGACGAAGAGGTAGGCAAATTAGTGGCAGATGCTATGGAAAAGGTTTCCGGAGATGGAGTTATTACCATAGAAGAATCCAAGACCATGCTTACAGAGCTTGACTTAGTGGAAGGTATGCAGTTTGACAGAGGATATATTTCTGCATACATGGCAACAGATATGGATAAGATGGAAGCTGTTTTGGACGATCCTTATATCCTGATTACAGACAAGAAGATATCCAATATTCAGGAAATCTTACCACTATTAGAGCAAATCGTTCAATCCGGCGCAAAGCTTTTGATTATTGCTGAGGATGTGGAGGGTGAAGCGCTCACTACTTTAATCGTCAATAAGCTTCGTGGAACCTTTAACGTAGTAGCAGTGAAGGCACCCGGCTATGGTGATAGAAGAAAAGCAATGTTGGAGGATATTGCTATTTTAACAGGCGGTCAGGTAATTTCCGAAGAGTTAGGACTTGATTTAAAAGAAACTACCATGGAGCAGTTAGGACGTGCTAAATCCGTAAAGGTTCAAAAGGAAAATACCGTTATCGTAGATGGCGAAGGTGAGAAGCAGGCAATCGAGGCAAGAATCTCATCCATAAAGAAACAGATTGAAGAGACTACCTCCGAATTTGATAAAGAAAAATTACAGGAAAGACTTGCAAAGTTAGCAGGCGGTGTTGCTGTAATCCGTGTAGGAGCTGCAACAGAAACCGAAATGAAGGAAGCAAAGCTCCGTTTAGAGGATGCTTTGGCAGCTACAAGGGCAGCAGTAGAGGAAGGAATTATTTCCGGCGGTGGTTCCGCATATATCCATGCTTCCAAGGAAGTAGGCAAGCTTGTGGATGCTTTGGAAGGGGATGAAAAGACAGGCGCCGCAATCGTGTTAAAGGCATTGGAAGCTCCATTGTTCCACATTGCAGCAAATGCAGGATTGGAAGGTTCTGTTATCATCAATAAAGTAAAAGAATCTGAAATCGGCATTGGTTTCGATGCATTAAAGGAAGAATATGTGGATATGGTTGCAGCAGGCATTTTAGACCCTGCAAAGGTAACAAGAAGCGCACTTCAAAATGCAACAAGCGTAGCTTCCACTTTATTAACTACTGAATCAGTAGTGGCAAACATCAAGGAAGAGACCCCGGCAATGCCTGCAGGCGCACCGGGAATGGGAATGATGTAAGACGGATGGCTCATTGCTAAAGATGTAGGAAGTGATATAAGAGAACTGATGGGAGGAGTTTCTTTTCATTGGTTCTCTTTTCTTCGTTATGTCCCCAAAATCTATTTTCCATATGTGCAGAAAAATTTTTTTATGCTATACTATCCAAGGAATAAAAATACAATGGAATAGAAGTAGAAAATAAACAAAGGGGTATCAAAATGATTTATGAAAATGTATTGGAATGTATGGGACAGACGCCAATCATACGCCTTAACAGAATGACAGAGGAAGATAGTGCAGAAGTGCTTGTGAAATTTGAAGGCTTGAATGTAGGAGGATCCATTAAAACAAGAACTGCCTATTATATGATTAAAAAAGCAGAAAAAGAAGGAAGGCTGAAACCGGATTCCATCATTGTGGAGCCTACAAGTGGAAATCAGGGAATAGGTCTTGCGCTGGTAGGAGCAGTAAAGGGATATGAGACTATTATTATCATGCCGGATTCTGTCAGCGAGGAAAGAAGGAAGCTGGTAGAGCATTATGGCGCCGAGGTAAAGCTTGTGCATGATGAAGGAAATATAGGGGAATGTATTGATGAGTGTATGCGCATTGCTCTTTCCATGGCAGAGGAGAATGAAAAGGTATATGTGCCCCAGCAGTTTGAAAATCCGGCTAATCCCATGGTACATAAGCATCATACCGGAGTGGAAATATTGGAGCAGGTGGCAGGCCCCATTGATGGTTTTTGTTCCGGAATTGGAACAGGGGGCACTATAAGCGGCATTGGAGAAGTGTTAAAAGCACAGAACCCGCAAATAGAAATATGGGCGGTAGAGCCGGAAAATGCTGCTATACTGGCAGGTGGAACAATAGGGACGCATTTACAGATGGGAATTGGTGACGGTTTGATTCCAAAGAATTTGAACCAGCATATTTATGATGATATTTATGTAGTCAGCGATGAAGAGGCTATTCGGAGTGCAAAGGATTTAGCAAGGCTTGAGGGCATTATGTGCGGCATTTCCAGTGGAACTAATGTAGCGGCAGCATTAAAGCTGGCAAAGAAGTTAGGAAAGGGTAAAACGGTTGTAACGGTATTGCCGGATACGGCGGAACGTTATTTTTCTACTCCGTTATTTCAATAATTTGTAGGGGAATCTACATGGAAGATTTATGGTAACAGTTCATGAGAAGATTTATAAAGGGAATTATGCAGAAAATTTATATGTGAGATTTATAGAAAATAGTGTTGGCTAACAAAGGAATATTTTCAATTTGATATAAGACAGGAGAGGGAACTGAAATATGAAAAAGAAAGGTTTTGGGAAATTTATATTTCTCGGTGCACTGGTTATTATGTTAGCAGGGATAGGCATTGCAGTTGGAATGTCAGCCGGAAATGAGGAAGATGCGAAATTACAGAAGGACGCACAGCAAAATGAGGAAGAAAAGTCTACATTACAGATAGAGGAACAACAGGAAGGACAGCAAGAAGGAAAAAAAGAAGAGCAGCAGGAAAAAGGACAACAGGAAGGACAGTTCCAAGAGATGGTAAATGAGACGCCCTTCGATATGGCAAATCCCATACCGGATGAAACATATACGGCAATTGTTTCCTATCAGGCAAGAGAAGTTTTACAGTCAGAGAACGGATTAGCAAAGGCAGAGACAATCATAACGATGCCGCAGCTTACCATGCGTTCCGTGATAGCAGAAAAAATCAATGAGCAGCTTTTTGATTTTTATAAGGAGGAATATGAAATAGGGATTGCTGTTGGCGAGCAAGACAGCGTATCCCAGCAGGAATCCGATGAAGATATGGGAGAGGATTCCGATTATGATTATACTTATTATGACTATACTTATGAAGTGGGATATACGATTTCCCTTTTAAGCGATCAGTATTTGTCTGTTCTGGCAGAGGGCTATGAGTATGCAGGAGGCGCTCATGGAATGCCTTTTCGGACGGCACTCATTTTTGATTTGGAAACCGGAGAGCAGGTAAAAGGAGAAAGCCTTTTTGACGTATCAGAGGAACAGTTTCGAGAGAGAAAGCTGGAAGCATATAGTGAACTGATAGCTCAAGACGAGGAAGAGATGTATTGGCAGAATGCCATTTCTGTAGTGGAGGAAAATACGGATTTTGACAGTGGTTATTATCTTACTGAAAATGGCGTTACTTTTTATTATGAACCTTATGCGCTTGCGCCTTACGCAGCAGGATATGTGGAAGTGACAGTTCCCTATGAAAAGCTTCCTCTTGTGAAATGATAAAATAAAAAACAGGCATTGGAAGGAATGATTTCCAGTGCCTGTTTATGCGTGACAGTTCAGCCCACAGGCGCAGAGCAGGTTGTATGCAGAGCACATTTTCTAAAGGAGCCCTTATAAAAACGCCAGCGCTTAGCGAGGTATTTTCGAGCTTAGCACTGTTGCGTTTTTATAGAGCGAAAGCGTGGCGACGTAGAAAATGTGCTCTGCATACAACCTGCTCTGCGCCTGTGGACTGAACTGTTACTTTTTTATAGTTTTACAGAAATTCTACCGATAACACACCTTTTATATGTTCTACCATATCCATATATTCATCCAGTTTTTTTATATCCGGAATGATAAGAGTGGCAAATATGGAAAAGGGCTGTCCCTTTACCTTTGGTTTGATTACATCAAAGTTATCCACAAGGATTTGCTCCGTCCGAAATGTTTCCATAAGAAGAGGAATTGCTTTGTTGTTTTCAATATCCAGATACAAGGTAAAATATTTGCTGTGCTTATAGGCTTTTTTTTCAATAATTGGAAGTACATGAAGGGCAAACAGCATGAGCAGGCAGACCAAGATTCCACCGCTTAAAAAGCCAATGCCTACAGCAACTCCAATACAGGCACAGGTCCAGAGGCTAGCAGCGGTTGTAAGCCCTTTTACTTGATGTCCGGACACGATAATGGTTCCAACTCCTAAAAAGCCAACGCCACTAATAACCTGCGCTGCCATTCTCGCCATATCGGACTTTCCGGGAAAGGCAACCTCCATATATTGGGCAGTCAGCATTACCAGCGCAGAGCCAAGGCATACGATGGTGTGGGTCTTGGTTCCGGCGCCTCTGCGCTTAACCCCTCGCTCTAAACCGATAATACAGCCAAGAATAAGAGCGGCAAAAATACGTATAAAGATGTTTAAAGGAGTCCATTGGGAAAAAGATGTGGAAAACATGGAATCCCTCCTTTCTGAAAAATGTGGCTATTTGTAGGGTGGGAAATATATGAATAGTATATAATGGAATGGAAGTGGGTTTCAATAAGATTTTTTTGATTTGTTGGATTGAATGGAACAGTTTAGTCTGCTTTTTTGAAGGTAGTGGCTGAACTGTTACATAATTTATTTTTTTGTGCAAAATTACGCTTGAAAATAATTCTAAAATCGCTT
>JAMPFB010000001.1:79296-133123 GCA_023664735.1 Robinsoniella sp.
TAGAGCGAAAGCGTGGCGACGTAGAAAACGTGCTCTGTGGGAAACCTGCTCTGCGCCTGTGGGCTGAACTGTTACCATAATTTGCCGAAATCTGAAAAAAAACAGTTGACAAGCGAAATTATTTGTAATAGCATGAAATTGGTTACGAACAAAGGCGTTCTGCAGATACTGCAGAGCGCCTTGCTTGTTTTATAACGTAAACTGCAATCAATGAAACAGGAGGGATGGTTATGAAGCAACTGGAGCTATTACAGCATACGAATAAAGTAAATGAACTGTTGGCGCGCTATGGCGTGAAATTTGGAATTTATAAGAATAACACATTTAAAGAACAGCTATTTCCATTTGACTCGATACCGAGAATTATAGAACATGAAGAATATGTTTATTTGGAGAAGGGGCTGAAGCAACGTGTGAAAGCTCTTAATTTGTTTTTAAAGGACATCTACAGTAAAAAACAGATTATAAAGGATGGCATCATACCGGAAGAGTTTATATATGCTTCCAGCGGATATATGGGAGAGTGTGAAGGAGTAAGCCCCATAAAAGGAATTTATTCCCATATTTCTGGGATAGATTTGGTAAAGGGCAAAAATGGAGAATGGTACATTTTGGAGGATAACTTAAGAGTGCCATCCGGCGCTTCTTATCCTATGATTGCAAGAGAGCTCTGCAGGCGAAGCTCGCCGGAGACGTTCCATAATACAAGGCTTGAGGATAACCGAAACTACGCAGAGCTTTTAAGGCATACAATGGATTATGTGAATGTAGGCGGGCATACGGTAATTCTCACTCCGGGCAGGTATAATGCAGCATATTTTGAGCATTCCTATCTGGCTGAAAAAACAGGAGCCCATCTTGTAAACGGAACGGAGCTTATAGTGGAGGATGAAAAGCTGTTTTACATAGCGGCAGATGGAAAGAAGGAGCGGGTCGGTGCAGTGTACAGACGCATTTCAGATGAATATTTAGATCCCATGAATTTTAATCCGGAGTCTTTAATTGGAATTCCCCATATATATGATGTGTTCCGAAAAGGAAATGTTGCTCTTTTGAATGCGCCCGGCAACGGAGTAGCAGATGATAAGGGAATCTATTATTTTGTTTTAAAGATGATCCGGTACTATCTGGATGAAGAGCCGATTCTTCAGAATGCCCCTACCTATCTTCCGTTTTATGAAAAAGATATGAAATATGTACTGGAGCATTTCGATGATCTGGTGCTAAAGGATGTGGCAGAGGCAGGCGGGTATGGAGTGGTATTTGGCAATTCCATGACAAGGGAGCAAAAGCAGAACTTTATTGAACTGTTAAAGAAGGAACCGAGGAGATTCATCGCACAGGAAGTCATTGACTTTCAGGATTTGGATATTATGGAAAATGGGGAAATCGTTTCCAGAAAGGCAGACCTTAGAGCATTTGTCCTGATGGCAGAGGAACCATTGGTATGGAAAAGTGGGCTGACCAGATTTTCCAGAAATCCGGATTCGTTTATCGTGAATTCATCTCAGGGAGGAGGGTTTAAAGACACATGGGTATTATCTCAATAGAACAGGCGGATCATTTATATTGGCTGGGAAGATATACGGAGAGGGTGTACACCACACTGCGCATCTATTCCCGGAGCTTTGATACGATGATTGATGAAATTACGGACAGCTATGAAGAATTTTGTAATTCCATAGACATTCCCAATATTTATACATCAAAGGAGGACTTTCAAAGAAGGTATCCCTTTGACCGGGAGAATCCGGATTCCATTATCAGCAATTTAAACAGGGCATATGACAATGCCATTGTCCTTCGGGAAAGCATTACCTCAGAAGCGCTGTCTTACATACAGCTTGCCATTTACGAGATGAATAAGGCGGCAGAAAGCAGCGCTCCCCTGATTGAAATGCAGCAGATTATGGATCATATGTTATCTTTCTGGGGAATCGTTGATGATAGAATTGATTCGGAGCAGGTTAGGAATATCATTAAGGCTGGAAAACGAATTGAACGAATTGATTTATATGCCAGACTGGGGGCACCCCAAAAGGAACTAATCAGGGAAGTGCACCGTATGCTTCCACGGGTGCAAAGAAGCGGGCTTCCCTATGAGGAAAGTAAGCTGCAATTGGTAAAAGAGCTTGTAGAGGACTCCAAATTGGATTACTATAGAATTGTATCAATTGTTGAGACAATTTTATAGTCATAAGACTGGTTAGGAGTGATTCCGTGGAATGCTTACACTTTGAATATCATATGGAAATAGGCTATACCATTCCCGTTAACAGATGTTATTTTACCATAAAGTGCATACCGAAAAATGATGAAAGACAGCAATTGCTGGGAATGAAGATTTCCCTGCTTCCGGAAACGGATTATTCCTTTGGAGAGGATTCCTATAAAAACAGGCAGATATATGGATGTGTGGAAAATCCCCATGATAAATTTGTGTTCCATATTAACGGTGACGTGAAAATCCTGCAGACAGATTATGAGGAGACCGCAATGGATGAAAGGATAGGAATGTATCGCTTTCCCTATGGAAAATGTCAGCCGGGTTCCGGGCTTTTGGAATACTATAGGACACTGGATTTTTCCCGGTGTAAAGACAATTATGAGAAGTGCATTGCTCTCATGCATAAGCTGCATGGAGATTTTCCATATGCTCCTTCTGCCACTGAAGTATGTACGGCAGCAGAGGAGGCATGGAAAATTGGCAAAGGAGTGTGTCAGGATTATGCCCATATTTATATTACATTGCTTCGGATGATGGGAATTCCGGCACGTTATGTATGTGGGCTTATTATTGGAGAAGGGGCAAGCCATGCATGGGTGGAAGCTCTTTGTGGAAACAAGTGGATAGGATTTGATCCTACAAATGATTGTATCGTTTGGGATAGTTATATAAAATTAGGCGATGGCAGGGATGCGTCAGAATGTGCTATCAACCGTGGAATTATGTGGGGCGGCGGCACCCAGTCTCAAAAAATTTCCGTATCGGTGGAGCGAAAGCAGGAAACATAAAAGACGACGCTGCCAAAAAACATAGTAAGAATGCAAAGGATTGGGACAGTATGGTAAAGACAATAGCTTCTGTAGGGCTTCCTATAGATGAAACACTGGAAATTAAGAAAAACCGCCTTATGCCGGAAAAAAATACAGGCAAAATGAAACGCATCAGCATTGTTACCGGTATACATGGAGATGAATTAGAAGGACAATATGTTTGTTTTGAATTGCAGCGCCGCATAGAAAAGGAAAGGGACAAGCTTACGGGAATCGTGGATATTTATCCGGCAATGAACCCTTTGGGAATTGATTCCATTACGAGGGGAATCCCGGCATTTGATTTGGACATGAATCGTTTGTTTCCGGGAAATATCGAGGGAAATATGACAGAATATCTGGCTGCCGGTATGATAGAAGATGTGTCAGGCTCGGATTTAGTCATTGACATCCATGCAAGCAATATTTATCTGACTGAAATTCCACAGATCCGGATCAACGAGCTACACGAGGAAATGCTTGTGCCTTTGGCAAAGGAAACCAATATTGATTTTATATGGGTACATGGCGCCAGTACGGTGCTGGAGTCCACATTTGCATATAGCTTAAACAGCACAGGCACTCCAACGCTTGTTGTGGAAATGGGAGTGGGAATGCGGATTACAAAGGACTATGGAGAACAACTGGCAGATGGAATCCTGCATGTAATGCATAAGCTGGGCATCTGGCAGGGAGAGGTAAAAGAACCAAGGAAGCCAATTGTTTCCAGAAATCCGGATGATGTAAGTTATCTGAATGCAAGCATAGGCGGATTGTTCATACCCTCAGTAAAGCATGGGGAGGAATTGAAAGAAGGTGAGGTAATCGGTAGGATTGTAGACCCTCTGCGGGGAATTGTATTAGATGAGGTGAAGGCACCGGTAGATGGCATCCTCTTTACAATCCGGGATTATCCTATTGTAGATGAAGGCTCTTTAATGGGGCGCCTGCTTAGGAAGGAGGCATGTCATCATGAATAAAAAAATCATCTATGAAATGAAAGGAATGTATCGGGATGACTTTAGAATTACCGGCTATGAATTTGGGGAAGGGGAAAAGTCCGTATGCATTGTAGGGAGCTCAAGAGGAAATGAGGTACAGCAGATTTACTGCTGTTCCCAGCTAGTAAAAAAATGTAAGCAGCTTGAGGAAGAAGGACGCATAAAGGAGGGCAAACGGATTCTTGTGATTCCCTCCATCAATCCATATTCCATGAATATACAAAAGCGGTTCTGGCCTACGGATAATACAGATATTAATAGGATGTTTCCCGGTTATCATTTAGGAGAAACGACCCAAAGGATAGCAGATGGCGTCTTTCGGGAAATCAAGGATTTTCAATATGGGATTCAGTTTACCTCCTTTTATATGCCGGGAGATTTTGTGCCCCATATCCGTTTGATGGACGAAGGGTACAGCAGCGTGGAGCTTGCAAAAAAGTTTGGGCTTCCCTATGTGGTAATAAGAAAAGTAAGACCCTATGATACCACTACCCTGAATTATAATTGGCAGGTATGGGACACACAGGCGTTTTCTCTTTATACAACGAAAACTACAAATGTAGACAGAAACGGAGCGGGACAGGCAGTTTTAGCGGTCATGAGCTTTCTGGCAAGTCAGGGAATCGTAAAATATAGCGGACCGGAGCCTTTGGAATCTAAGGTTGTGGAGGATACGGATATGATTTCCATTCAGACTGCAAAGTCCGGCATATTTGAGCCTTTAGTAAGGGCAGGAGAAACCGTTGCCATCGGGCAGCCATTGGCAAATATTGTAAATCCCTATGATGGGGAAATTATGGAAACGCTTTTTGCGCCAATAGATGCACTGGTCTTTTTTTTGCACAATATGCCGTTGACTTATGCGGATACGGCAGTTATTAAGTTGGTGGGAATATGAGGGAAAAAGTAGGAACAGTTTAGAATATTTTTTTGGAGGTAGTGGCTGGACGGACGCAACAGAGGGATGAGAGTGGCTTGGCTTTCCTGTTTTTGATGGCGATTTTCCTAAACAGCCTTGGGAAAGGTTGTGGAAACCGGACGGGGCGTCATATAGCGCCGTCCATGGCGCGATATGACTAAAATTGCCGTCCATGGCAATTTTCCCCTAGGTTACGAAAAGGCTGTTAAGGAAAAGCGCCATCAAAAACAAGGAAGCCAAGCCACTCTCATCCCTCTGTTGCTGTTTTTGGCAGGCTGCACTGGAAAAGAGGTTGCTTTTCACATGTCCGTTTATTCATCTTTATAAGAAAAGGCTTAACCGTTACCTTGTTGAAAAATTGAAATGGAAGCCACCTTGATTTTGCAGTCCCCTTCCTTTATAATGTGCATAAAAGACTGTCGGCAAAGTACTGTTTTGATAAGGCAGCAGTAATGGAAATAAGAAAAAAGAGATATAAGAAAGGATACGATTATGAAAACTGCAATTATTATGGGCTCTACCAGTGACTTGTCTAAGGTGGAACCGGCTGTAGAGATTTTGAAAAAATATGGTGTGGAGGTCAATGTAAGATGTCTGTCCGCCCATCGGGCACATTTAGGACTTTCGGAGTTTGTAGAGGAATGTAATCAAAATGGTACGGAAGTAATTATTACGGCTGCAGGCATGGCGGCGGCGTTGCCCGGTGTGGTGGCATCCCAGACAGTGCTTCCGGTTATTGGCGTACCCCTTTCCGGCTCTGTATTAGATGGCATGGATGCGCTGATGTCCATTGTCCAGATGCCTTCCGGAATCCCGGTTGCCACAGTTGCCATTAATGGCAGCAAAAATGCGGCTTATTTAGCCCTTCAGATTATTGCTATAAAGCATGAGGAAATTCGGAAAAAGCTTTTAGAAGAACGCAAGGCTATGGAAGAAGCGGCAATGAAGGCAAATGAAGAGATTGTGGCAAAATTCCAGTGAGAGATTGAATAAGATAATGATGCAATAGGTCTGGTTAAACAAAGGTTTTGGGAAAAACAGACATAAGAGAAAGATGTAGGCAGATTACATGTAGTGTTTAGGATGAAATCTGTCTACATCTTTTTTGTGGAAGCAGAGTTTTTGTAATAGTTCAGCCGTTTTTAATAAACATATATTTTATAAAAAAATTTTGGCATCATTTGAATGCGGAATGCGTGTTATAAGTGTAGGAGGTGATGAGATGGATGACAGTGGAAGAAATTGTAGAGAGTTACGGGGACATGCTTTATCGGATCTGCGTTGTGATGCTGTGTAATGAACAGGATGCACAGGACGCTGTGCAGGAAACGTTTTGCAGGTACATAGAGCATTCGGTTTCATTCCACAGCAAGGAGCATGAAAAAGCATGGTTGATTAAGGTGGCATCTAATATATGCCGGGACATGCACAGAAGCAGGCTTCGAC
Organism: Robinsoniella sp.; assembly: GCA_023664735.1. GTDB lineage: Bacteria > Bacillota > Clostridia > Lachnospirales > Lachnospiraceae > RGIG3040. The sequence goes on from JAMPFB010000001.1 coordinate 85,699, forward strand.
ATCCTACATCCAACATAGAGGATATTTCAGAGTATTGTGAAATGCCGGAGCAAAGCGAAGTGCTGGCTGAGCTTATGAAGCTGCCAGACAAATTAAAAGCCGTGATTTACCTGCACTATATGGAAGGGTATAAGACTACGGAAATCGCAAAACTCATGGGAGTCACTGTGAATACAATAAGGAAAAGGCTGCAAAGAGGAAGAGCCTGTCTAAAGCTTTCCTTATCGGAAAAGGAATAGGAGCATGGAGCTGTGGAACGTAAGGTCTGATTGCCGGAAAGGAGTATGGGACAATGAAGAAAGATGAGTTAAGGGATGCGGTGAAGGGCATCCATCTAAGTGAGGAGGCAAAGCGGGAGATGATTAAAAATATAAAAGAAGAAACCGGGAAAAAGCGAAGATATGGAAAGGCAGCGAAATGGCAGAAAATAGCAGCCGGCGCAGCTATTGCAGTAGTGGCTGGAGGAGTCATTGCATTTCCGGTACGAGCGCTTGTAAATGATTTCTATATGGGTTCTATTGTTCAGGTGCACATGGAGGATATGACAGAGGAAGAAAGTGAGAAGCTTTTAAGTGACATTGACAATCCGGACTATCATAAAGAGGCAGATGCTGACAGCTATTCCAGAGAGTATACAGCGGATGAAAAGGCAAAGATGCTGGATTTGTATCAGCAGTACAAGCAGGGAGTCTTTCCGGAAAAGGAACTGCAAATGGCATATAGTGAAGATGAGGCTGGGCAGTATGAATTGTGTTATCTGGTGAATGGGAGCAGACTTTGCCTGCCGGAAAGGGAGCTGACCGATGAAGAAATATTAGAAATCATAGAGTTTGATGTAAAAAGAGATTATGTGCTGCAGGAACGTAGTGAGGAGCTGTGTGCAGATGAGCTTGCAAACATAAAAGAAAAGCAAAATGCCGAATTAGCAGCAAGTATGGAAAATGGCGGCATTACAGAGGAACAGGCGCTAGAGATTGCAAGAGGTTATTTTAAAGACATTTATGGTATTACGGAAGAGGGATTGGATGTAAGTTGTAGATATTTCTATTTGGAAGATCTGGAAGACCTTAGTTATATGAATAACACTTATTTAGTAGAATTGCGTGACGCACCTTTGTATGAAAAAAACTACTTTTTCCATATTGGAATAACAGATGGGCATTTGGTTGAAACGAGGAATGCCGTTGGAGATAGTTATTTTGAAGCGGAAGGAATCCGGACGGAGGAAGTGGAAGGAAAAATTCCGGAATTGCGTGAAAAAGCAGCAGCTTTTATGAAGGAAAAACTGGGAATCTCTTTTGAACAGGAATATGTATTTTATGAGACATATGAAGGTGGTGAAACAACAACCAAAATTGTGAAATTCGTTTTCCCGAATAAAGACGGTGGTGTTTATGAATTACAATATTTATGGAATGGAGAGTTCCATCAGTATTCAGAGTTGAGTGATACGGATTTATCTGAATATGCGGATAAGGATGGAAAAACAAGGTATGATCAGTTTATGGGACAAGAGAATTATTGGATAACCTCAACATTCAAACAGTTAAATTAAAACTAAAAAAATCATATTGCCATACATCTCATCGAATCAAAAAGAAATATAGCATTTTACAAAAGGAAACTGCCGCTTTCACGATAAAAAACGTGAAGTGGCAGTTTTTATTGCGCTTTGAATTATCTTTACGTATAATCTTTCTTAAGCAGGATACCGCATCAAGTCATGCAGCTAGTCATCTTGGCGGATTTGCCAGAGCAGCTAATATGAAATGCCAGCTTTTTTAACAAAAGGAGCCAAAAAATGTTAAGCATGGCTGGTAGAATATTCTTTCCGTTTTGCTATAATATGTTAAAAGAACAAGCAAAAGTATGAAAAGTTGGAGGATGTGAAATATGCCTAGTGTTTTTGGGATTCCGTTGATTGGATTTATTCAGATGGTAATTGGAGCAGCGATTGTTGCTTTTATTGTTGGAAAGTATCTTACCCGTCCAAAGAAAAACAAACGGGGGGAATGGCTCATTCAAAATGTTCATGTAATCGTAGGAGACGGGACGGAGCTTAAAAATCAAAATGTTTATATCAAAGACGGCATGATTAAGAAGATGACGACAGAGCCTGTTGACAGAAAAAATGTGCAGGTGATAGACGGAACCGGCAAGACACTTATGCCGGGGATTATTGACAGCCATGTGCATATTCAGGGGCTGGAAAACAGAAGCGACAGTGACAGCGACCGCTTTCTTGCAGAGGTAGTTCCGGAAATCTTTCAGGATCGCCTGTTTCCTTATGGCGTGACCACCTTAAAGGAGCTTGGTTCCCCCAGACATTTTATATACAAGCTGCGGGATAAGATAAATGCAGGAGAAATCATTGGACCGGAGCTTTTGGTCGTAGGTCCCAATATTACCGGGGTGGATGGACATCCGGCAAGCACCTTGGGCGGCGAGAATTCATGGATGAGAAAAGAGATGGCGGCGGAAATTGCTTCAGCGGAAGATGCGCATAAAGTGGTAAAGGAGCTGAAAGCTGCCGGAGTGGATTTTCTTAAAATTGTATATCAGGGTGGCGACTATTGGTATTTTGACCAAAAGCTGCAGATTGGAAAACTGGATAAAGAGCTTATGGAGCAAATCATCCGGGAAGGAAAGGAAAACGGTCTTAAGACTACGGCACATGTTTTTTATAAGGAGGATGTTGGGGACTTGTTAAAAGCAGGAATCTATGGAATTGAGCATGGCATTCTGGATGAAGACATAGAAATGGATGATGATATAGTAAACCTTTGGAAAAAAAGCGGGGCATACTTCGTGCCCACGGTAAATGCCATGACCTATGAGAAGGTGCCGGGGCGGTTGCAGCACAGCATTCATAACCTTAAGGTATTGTATGATGCCGGGATTCCCATAGCAATGGGAACCGACAATTTGTTAGAGACTATGTCGGGAGAAATAGAGCATAAGGAGCTGCAGTATTATACAGAGGCAGGCCTTACCCCAATGCAGGCAATTGTAACAGCAACCGGGGGGAGTGCACAGTATCTGGGAATCCTTGACAGGAAGGGCACTGTGGAAGAGGGAAAAGAGGCGGATTTGATTCTGCTTGAGAAAAATCCTCTTGAGGATATTTCGTATATACAGTTCATTGATAAAGTTTTTCTCAAAGGACGGCTGGTACATTCAGCAGTGAAAATTCAGTCTTACGAGATTCCGGGTTTTGATTATCCGGAAAACAGTTCTTCATTGGTTTATGGAAGCACAGATGGAAATGAAGAGCGGGTACTGGATGTGAAGGCATTTTTACAGGAAAAGAAAATGTCCAACAGAATATATCGCAGTGGAAAATTATGGGCGGCGGAAGAATATGAACTGGAAGCAAATCTTTCAGCGCACACATGGCATTATACGAGAAAAGAGGACGGGACGGAGCTTCTTGCCGTCAGAGAAGGCGATATGATTCGCATGACGGGAACCTTCAAAGGCAAAAAGCAGGATAAGAAACTGAAAATCGGAGATGGGCTTTGGTATCAGTTAATGGATCAGGCGATGCCTGCCTTTGTTCATTCCACTTTGGATGAAATTATCTTTTATTCCATTGGAACCGGCAATAATCGGGGAGCAATGGGACTTGGGGAATTTGCCGCAAAAAAACTGGGAGAAGAAAGCATTACGGTAAATGACAGGAACTATGCATGTATAAAAGTCAGCTTTGTGCTAACAATGTTTTCTTGGGCATGGACCGGAATCTATTGGTATGAAAAAGAAACAGGAATCCTGATACAAAGTGGTGAAAAAAAGGAAAATGGCAACATTTGCATCCAATACACAATAAAAGGAGAAGAGCATGTTCAAGGATAATCTTATGGAGTTAAGAAAGCTCAATAACATGACACAGGAGGAACTGGCAGGGAGGATTGGAGTCAGCCGCCAGACCCTCTCTAAGTGGGAGACGGGGGATTCCCTGCCCGATATTGAAATGAGCAGGGCGATAGCGCAATTATTTGGCGTTACTTTGGACGATTTAGTGTGTTATGAAAGCAGTGAAAGCGGGCTTCCCATACCACCAAAAGGGAGACATGCTTTTGGCATGGTAAAGGTTGGAGACAAAGGACAGATTGTCATTCCCGCCAAGGCAAGAAAGGTATTTCATATATGTCCGGGCGACAATCTATTTATCATTGGAGATGAAACGCAGGGGCTTGCTATTTTGAAGGAAGAGAATTTCCTTGGGCTGTTGAGGGAGTTGGGGCTTTGAGACTTTCCTTTTTGCGTTCCATATGTTATAAAGGAAGCAGGGAGTGATGTTATGACAGATACACATACGGCTGAGCCAATTGACCTTACACATTTGACATGGACATTATCAAGGTCATCAACAGGTACTGCAGGAAGCTTTTTAAAGTCCTATGAAGAAAAAGATGGACAGAAGTTTTATTATAAAATGTCCAATTATGATAGCGTCAGAGGAGTTATCGGACATGAAAGCATAAATGAAATAGTAGCGCAGAATATCGCTGATTTATTCCACATTCAACATCTGACCTACGATTTGTTACATTGTACGGTTCAAGTGGCTGATAGCATTTTTGAAACATGGGTTACTTGTTCTAGAGATTTCAAAAATTGTGGCGAGAGTAAGATGACATTTGAAACCTACTATGAGATCCTGCATATGGATGGAGAAGATAAGTTTCATTTTATAAGGAGAATGGAATTAGAAGAGTATTTTTCTAATATGTTTCTTTTAGATTATCTGATTTGTAACAGGGATCGGCATGGCGCTAATGTGGAAGTCTTACAGAAAGGTGATGAGTATAGGCTGGCACCTTTATTTGATCATGGCTTATCTTTTCTTTTTTCCTGCTATAATGATGGTAATAAAATGCGGGAATTTGATAAATTAAAAGATGGACCTGTGAATAATTATGTAGGCAGCAGTAATTTGTCAGATAATTTAAAGCTTGTACCGGAGCATATCCGGGCAAAAGTCTATCTACCTGAAAGAGAACAATTGTTTAAGGGACTGGAAAATGCCGCTGGTGCAGTACCGGGTGAATATTGGAACTGTATTTATGAAATGATAAAGGAGCGAGTAGAATATGTTAAGAACCTTCCGGATTCTAAATGATTCCTTAGAACCATCCTATGAGCATGCAATTCTTACCTATGATGAGGAATCTGAACAATATGCTGTTCATATTCCGGATTCGATTGATTGCAATGAGTTGCCTGCTATTTTATCCCTGCTTGCAAAGCAGGGAATACGGGAATTGGATGATAAATGGGCAAGACGTTTCGTATCGGAGCGTGTAGTGCCAGCAGACCGTCAGAATATAGGAATGATCATGCGAGAGCTTCATATGAAAAAGTATAGCGAATTTCCCATTTTGGAATATACAAGCGGAAGATGCTGCATGGATGATTTCTATTTACAGGAAGTGAAGGAATTATGATAAGAAGAATGATGTTAAATTTCCATATCTGGTTAGGGTGTGGAAATTTTTTTTGGTAAAGTTGTTGGATAAGAGGGCGTGGGAGCTTAGGAAATCTACAAAAGCTTTATAACAATTAGGAGAGAAGAACAAGCCAAAAGCTCTGAAAACCCCTGAAATGCTACCAAGAGTAGCAGAAAAAATCCTCATGCTACCTATACTTTCTTGTGTGGCAAATCCGGCTCTCCTATAATGCTCTCATACCAAAGGGCAAATTTATTTGCCCAATAAAAAGGAGAGCAGATAAATGGAAGTAAAGACAAATGAAGGTAAAAAGGAAGCTGTCATATGTGCAAGGAAATTAAAAAAGAGCTTTGTCAATCAGGATACGGAGCAGGTTATTTTCGATAATCTTAATCTGGATATTTATAAGGGAGATTTTACCGTTATCATGGGTTCCTCCGGAGCGGGAAAATCCACGCTGCTTTATTCCCTGTCGGGCATGGACCGTCCGGCAGCAGGAAATATTACATTTTGCGGGAAAAGCCTGATGGAGCTAAGCGATGACCAGCTTGCGGTATTTAGAAGGAAAAATTGTGGCTTTGTATTTCAGCAAATCTATTTGTTGGAAAAAATGAGCCTGATGGACAATGTGATTACTGCTGGGGCATTAGTGAGCAAAAACAGGAAGGAAATCGTAGAAAGAGCTTCTAAGCTGTTTGAAATGGTAAATATCCCGCAAAACACCCAGAAAAAATTTTCCACCCAGATTTCAGGAGGAGAAGCGCAGAGGGCAGGAATCGTAAGGGCTGTTATCAACCAGCCGGAAGTGGTATTTGCAGATGAACCGACAGGAGCATTAAACTCAAACAATTCCGATGCTGTGCTGGACGTATTTACAAAGCTGCACCGTAACGGACAAAGTATCATTATGGTGACCCATGATAAGAAATCCGCATTGCGTGGAAACCGTGTTATCTACTTAAAGGATGGCGAAATTTCCGGACAGTGCGACTTAGGCGGTTATCAGCCTAAGGATGAGGCTAGAACAAAGCGTTTACATGATTTCTTAATGGAAATGGGGTGGTAGGATGAGAAAAATCAGTGGACTAATTGGACACAACCTGAAAAAAGAGAAAGGGCAGTATCTGTCCTTTGGAATTATCATCCTTATTACCGCTTTTATCTTAAATCTTGCTTTTGTGCTGTTTTTTCAGGTGGATAAGGCATATGATGAGAAGTTTCGGAGGCTGGATGCTGCAAATATCAATGTGTGCATACCAAAAATACAGAATAGCGATTCTTTAGAGGAAGAGCTTTTAAGCATTGAGGGAATAAGCAGCATGGAAACGGAAGAGGGGATATTTACAAACGCTGTAATTAAGGAATTTCGTGGAGTAGATTTTTCCATGAATACTATGTTTTATAATCTGGATTATGTTAGGAAGCTAAACAGGTTTGAAATGGTGGAAGAAAGAACGGGTAATTATGCTTCCCCCATTTATGTGTCCCTTTATGTGGCGCAGTTTGGACAGTTTCAATTGGGAGATTCCATTACATGGCAGATAGGAGAGCAGGATTATACATTTCAGATAGCAGGAATCCTAGAAGAAATGCAGTATGGAAATGCAGGAAGCGGAGTAATCGGCGTATATCTGCCGGAAAAAACATATGAGAAATTTGCAGAGGAAAATAAAGAAAACAAGGTGGTGGAATATTCTTTTGTAACAAAGGAACAGGCTTCCCCTCAGGATATTTCAGATAAAATCAGTTCAGTTTTGTCTGAGAAAAACATTTATTTCCCATGGATACTAAACAGCAATTCCTGCAAACAGGTAAGAACCATGGTATGCAGCCTGACGATTTCTGTTCTCATTGCTTTTGCTTTCATTGTTTTGCTAGTAAGCATGTTTTTGTGTAAATTCCGTATTCAGAACACAGTAGAGCAGGACATGGCAAATATGGGCGTGCTAAAGGCTATAGGATATACAGGAAACATGATTTTGTGTGCAACCATATTTCCGTATATGCTTGTGACAGTCATAACGGCATTAGCAGGGGGCGTACTGTCCTATGCCATACTGCCTGCTTTGGCAGCAGTCCTTGCTCTGCAGTCCGGTTTTTCTTTTACATTGCACTTTGATGCTGCGGCATTATGCGTTACCATTTTTGTACCTGCTTTTCTTACCCTGCTGTTTACTTACCTTGCTGCAAGGCGGATAAAAAAATTGCAGCCAATTCATGCAATCCGTGGAAACAGTGAAAGCCGCCATGGAAAAAGAAACTATTTTCCTTTGGATGAAACCGTAGGCAGCCTGCAGCTTAATTTGATATTCAAACAGATTGCTGCTTCGCCGGGGCAGAATGTATTGCTCTTTTTCGTATCATTTCTTATAATGGTGCTGCTGGCATTTGCAGGGACGCTTTTCTATAATGTGACGATAGAGCCGGATAATTTTTCCAGTACTTTAGCGGAAGAGACGCCGGGAATCATCCTTTCGGTAAAGGAGGGCAGCATGGAACGGTTGAAAAGCCGGCTTGCCCATAAGTCCCAGCTTGAAAAGCAATTAGAATATGAAATGAAATCGGTAAAGACAGGCACAAGCAGCCTGACAGCATTTCTTTGTGAGGACTTTTCCCTTGTTACCAATGATTTATGTTATGAGGGAAGAAATCCGAAGAAGGAAAATGAAATTGCAATAGGAAGCGCATTGGCAGAGAAATATTCCATTGGGGATAAAATCAGGCTTCAGGATGGTGGGCATACCTGTACGTATGATATTGTAGGCTTTCTTCAAAGCGTGAATTATCAGGGAGAGGTTTGTGAGCTGACACAGGAAGGGTATAGAAGGCTAAACAATGGGTATGACGGTGGTTCTTTATATTTGTACCTGAAAGAAAATGTGGATGTGGAACAATTTCTTGAGGAGTTGGAAGAAGAATATGCCACAGATATTGTCAATACAGTAAATTATGACAAATTGAACAGAGTTTCTCAGGATATGTATCAGGGATTGGTGGAAGGGATAATTGGGGTCATATTTATTGTGACGGTGCTCATAGTCCTATTGATTCTTTATATGATTATCAAGTCATTGATTGTCAGAAGGAAGCAGGAGTTTGGCATTTATAAGGCAATGGGATATTCCAACATCCAGTTGATGCTCCAAATTGCAGGAAGCCTTCTTCCGGTATCCTTCCTTGCCGTATGTTCCTCGGCAGTGGCAGGACTTTGGTATGTGCCGTTGCTTAACCGGATGGTTTTCGGGATGATTGGAGCCGTAAAAAATAATTTCCATGTGTCGCTTTTGTTTTTATTGTTGTTTGCAGCCATGCAGATACTGGTGAATTTCCTCATTAGTGTATGTCTGTCGCTGCCAATAAAAAAAATATCGGCATATTCACTTATTAAAGAGTAAACAGGAGGTAATAAAATGACATTTGCAGAAAAGTTAAAAGCAATCAGAAAACAGGCTGGCATGTCGCAGGAGAAGCTGGCAGAAAAAATCGGGGTTTCCAGACAGGCTGTCACCAAATGGGAGACGGATATGGGCATTCCGGATATGGAAAATATTATGGTGATTTCCGCCCTGTTCCATATTTCCATTGACGAGCTCCTTTCCAATGAGAAGGAAATGAAAAAGCAGACCGATTATTTATATGAAAGCGTTACGGAATATGATATAGACGAAGAAAAACGCTATGATATGAAATTAGGCGGCGCCAGTATGCTTGTGCTTTCCGGCTATGAAGGGGAAAAAATCCGCATCCGGCTTGGCTCTAATACCATATCCACTCTGCAAAGCGATTTTAAGGTAAAAATCGATGATGTCAGAAAACGTATTGATGTGGATATAAGCCGCAAAAATGAAATGACGGAAGCAATGGCAAAAGAAGCAGTAGTAATATTCGTGCAGCTTCCCAATCAATATGTGGATAAAATCGAGCTGGCAGTCAATGCGGAAAGCATCCGGATTCATTCTTTGAAATGTGACAGCCTAGAGCTTGATGCGAAAACAAAAAACCTGACATTGGAAGAGGTAGAGGGCAGTGTAGAAATCAACTGCAATCTGGACATGAATATCCTGTGCGGCACCTTAAACGGTGCAGTGGAAATCAATCAGGTGTCAGCAACCTCCAAAATCCGGGTGCCAAAGGAAACGCCTTTTACTGCGTTGGCAAAAGGCATAAAAACAAGCATATCCTATGAAGAGGATGGAAAGCGGGTGGAAGCATTTTGTACAGAGGGGGCTGATAATGTGATTGAGCTGAACGGGCTGAAAAGTGAGCTTGTAATCTGGCGGTAAGACAGGGGACTATGTTTGTTCTTTTTGAAGGTGGTGGCTAAACGGACGCAACAGAGGGATGAGAGTGGATTGGCTGTACTAGAAAAGAGTTTGCTTGTTTTTAGAGTGTCTTTAACATTATTTCAAAATGGATTACTCTTGTTTTTATATATAGGCATGGATAGGACTAGGACTTATATATAGGGCTTTCTCATGTATATGTATACGTATATGGATATGCATATGCGTCTTTGCAGAGCGAGAGCGTGTCCGGAAGACTATCCTATGCTCTGCCACCTCCCACGTCCGTCCTCTTATCCAACTTTACCATAAAATGCCGAACTACTATTGTATTAGCAGTCTGACCGATTATAAGAAAAGTTTTCCTTTTACTATTTTTTGCGGAAAAGTATAGGAAATTAACAAAATGATTTACACAGCATAGTAATAAACTGTTATAATAAAGGAAATTGCATGGCAAGTCATGCATAACTTGAAAAGAAGCCTGCAAAGGTTAAAGAATAGGAGAATGGAATATGAAAGTATTAATGATTAATGGAAGCCCACATGAAAAAGGCAATACCTATATTGCCCTGCATGAAATGGAAAAGGTATTTGAAAGAGAAGGAGTGGAAACGGAAATATTGCAGGTTGGCAATAAGGATATCAGAGGATGTATTGCCTGCGGTGGCTGTGTGGAAAGGGGGAAATGCGTATTTGATGACCTTGTAAATGAGGCGGCGCCTAAGTTCGAGGCATGTGACGGGCTTGTTGTGGGCAGTCCGGTATATTATGCTTCTGCAAATGCCACTTTAATTGCATTTTTAGACAGACTGTTTTATAGCACTCATTTTGATAAGACCATGAAAGTAGGGGCAAGCGTGGTTGCAGCCAGACGGGGCGGATTGTCAGCTACCTTTGATGAGCTGAATAAATATTTTACCATTACGGGAATGCCTGTTGCCTCCAGCCAGTACTGGAACAGCATACATGGAAGAACAATGGGAGAAGCAGCAGAGGATATGGAAGGCCTGCAGACTATGCGGACGCTGGCAGGGAACATGACGTTTCTTATGAAAAGCATAGCCCTTGGCAGGGAGAAGTATGGACTGCCAGAAAAGGAAGAGCCCTTGCGGACGAATTTTATCCGGTAAGCAGCAACCGTATTTTTAAGTGAGGTTTAAAAAAGAAAAGTACCGGAAGCGTTTTATGTCTTTTGGTGTAACAGTTCTTCCTCTGCGCCTGTGGGCTGAACTGTTACCTTTTGTTAAACGGTATAGGATTATCTGTTATCTTTGTTTTCTTTATTTTCTTTATAATTATTTTGCTCAGCAATCATTCTGTTCCGGTAGCTAAGCAGATTGATATATTCTATGGCAGAAGTCAAATCCTCAGGCGACATATTTAAAAGCGTATTCACCAGACTGCTGATAGTAATGTTGTCAATCAAAGGTTCGTTCAGCCTACTTATATCATAAGGCAAATTCGTCCTGCCTAACATGTAATCGGTAGAAACATGAAAAAAATTTGCCAGTATGTTAAGCGTATCAAAATCAGGCTCATGAGAACCGGTTTCATAATTGGATATGGTACCTATGGAAAGATTTAAAAGCTCAGCCAAATCTTTTTGTTTTAAATTTTTATCCTTGCGGAGCTCAGCCAGTATTTCGCCCATCCTCATAAAAAACTCTCCTTTGCATAACCGATACGTATATTTTATAGTATTTTTAAAAGAGCTTAATAAAATGCAATGAAAACCATACTTTTGTAATAAATATGATAAAAAATTTAGAAAAGCTAAAATTAAATTAAACTTTCTTAAAATTATGAGGGAGCGACAAAAGTTCTAAGGAATTTTCCGTATCAGCCCACATCTGCATATTTCCTTCAAGATATAACCTTGCGTAGAAAAAATGCACAAAATCCTGTTCAGGCATTTGGGGAGAAATAGCCAAAATTTTAGAGAAAAGTGAAAAAACATTAGAAAATGTAACGTTGTTTTGGTAAAATATATCTATGAGTTCATTGATATTTATAAAATGCAGCTAACAAGATAGTTTCCAAAATGAAAGGAAGTAGGTAAAATGTTTGAAAAGGGAGAGTATGTTGTTTATGGAAGTACAGGGGTTTGTGAGGTAATGGATATTACCACTATGGATTTAGAAGGGATTCCAAAGGATAGGCTTTATTACGTGCTTCACCCTTGTGCCCAAAAGGATGGAAGGATCTTCACTCCTGTAGACAACCAGAAAAACGTAATCAGAAAAATCATATCCAAAAAAGAAGCCGACATTTTAATTGAAGATATTCCAAATATTGATGAATTTCAGATTACGAATGACAAGCAGCGGGAAGAAAAATACAAGGAATGCATCAAAAGCTGTGAATGCAGGGAATGGATCAGGATTATTAAAACCTTGTATCAGCGCAAGCAGGAGCGTCTGGCAAGCGGAAAAAAGATTACCGCTATGGACAGCAGATATTTCAAACAGGCAGAGGAGAATCTTTACTCAGAATTGTCTATTTCTTTAAATATTCCAAAGGAGCAGATGGAAAAGTATATTGCTGATAAAATAGAGGGAAAGTAAGGCTGAGCTATTGCCAATTTCCGTAACACAGGCGGAAACCTTCTTGCTTTTAGGAGAAAAAAGATTATAATAAAATATAATGAAAAAACAGAAAAAAGCAGGAGGAATTGTTATGGAAATGGAGCAATTGCAAAAAGATATGATTGCAGCTATGAAGGCAAAGGACAAGACAAGAAAGGATGGCATTTCTGCATTGATTTCTGCAGTAAAGAAAGTAGCAATTGATGAAGGGTGCAGGGAAGACATAAAAGCCGAGCTTGTTGACAGGGTTATTTTAAAGGAACTGAAAACTGCCAAGGAGCAGCTTGACAGCTGTCCGGCAGACAGAACGGATCTTTTGGAAGAATATAAGGCAAGATACGACATTATCAATGAATATGCGCCAGCACTGTTGTCTGCCGAAGAAGTAAAGGCAATTCTTACAGAAAAATTTTCCGATGTAATTGCCAGCAAAAATAAAGGGCAGATTATGAAGGCGGTTATGGCAGAACTAAAAGGAAAAGCAGACGGTAAGGTAATCAATCAGGTAGTTGGAGAATTATGCCAGTAAGGGATATTTCCCAAAAAACTAATTCAAACCAATACATTTATCTTTTTTTACAATCCAAACTATGATATACTAACAGCATATGAAGCATCAGGCAGAAAAGGCAGAGAGCGCAATGAGTATAATCAGCAGTGAAAACGTAAATGCCATCATCCGGAAAACCTTAAGCCTTGTAAATCCTAAGATTATAGACCATGGCGAAATAACAGGATATATCCTCTACAAAATGTTGGAATATGAGAATCTATATTCCGAACAGGAGCTTGTGGATTATGCCATGCTGGGGATTTTGCATGATATAGGCATTTATAAGGAAGAAAACGTAAAAGACGTTGTAGACTTTGAAACAAAAAACCTATGGTCTCATTCCATTTATGGTTTTCTGTTTCTAAAATATCTATCGCCTATAGGAGATAAGGCGGAAATCGTGCTGTACCATCATTTGGACTTTAACCGTTATCCCCTGATTAACAGTAAATATATGAGTATTATTGAATGCCTGAATCTGGCAGACAAAATGGATGCTTTCATGCATATGAAGCATGCGGAGATGCCTGCGGATTATTTTAGCAGATATAGGGATGTTGCTTTTTCGGGCAGGGCGCTGGATTTATTTTTTAAGGCAGACAAAAGCTTTCATATTATGGAAAAGCTGGCAAATAACACCTATCAGAAGGAATTGAACAGGCTTTTGAGCAAGCAGGTATTTAGTGAAAAGTACAAAAAAGGCTTTTTGGAAATGCTTGTCTATACCATTGATTTCCGGAGTGAACATACTGTGGTGCATACTATGTCCACAGTGAATTTTGCAGGACAGCTTGGCAGGCTTATGCGCATTAGCGGCGTGGAGCTTAGGAATCTTTATTACGGTGCGCTGCTTCATGATCTTGGAAAGCTTTGTATTCCTTTAAATATTTTAGAATCTACTGGAAAGCTTTCAGAGGAAGAGATGAAGGTCATGAAGGCGCATGTGCGGATTACGGAAATGATTTTAGAGGGAATCGTGGATGATGATGTGCTTCAGATTGCAGTAAGGCACCATGAGAAGTTAGATGGAAGCGGTTATCACAAGGGCCTTACGGAAGAGGAGCTGACTCTTCCCCAGCAGATAGTGGCAGTTGCGGATATTTTAAGCGCCCTTTATGGAAAAAGGAGCTACAAGGAAGCCTTTGACAGTGAAAAGATAAAGTCAATTTTAAATTCTGATGCGCAAAACCATAAAATCAGCCAGAGGGTGGTAGACTGTCTGATGATGCATTATGACTGCGTGATTTCCAATTACGAAAAGGAAAAGGAAGCTACCGTAGGGCTGTACCTGAAAATCAAGGAACAATATGCGGAAATGTCAAAAGTATTTGAGCAATTTAATTGATAAAAAAGAAAAAAGGATGTTTTCATTCTTTTTTCTTTTTTTCTACAAAAAAATGTGATACAATAGCAAAAGATATGTAAAAATCTATGTAAGGAGCTAATAGCCATGTCAGAGCAAAAGGACGTAGCTTTAGCGGCAAAAGAAGAAAGAGCAAGACGCGTGCAGAATTTGAAAAAGGCTATTATTATCAGCCTGCTTCTGGCAATTTTGCTGCCAATCCTTCTTTGTATCATTCTTTTTGCAAGAGTAGGGCATTTAGAGAAGGAGCTAGAAAAATTAAAGGCAGAAAGAGAATTGCAGAAAGTGGAAGAAGCGGCTGCACAGGTGGAAGTTGCTCTATCTGGTCAAGATTCGGATGGGAATCAGGAGCAGGAAGAAAGCGTGAAGGTGTTTGCCCCAGAAGAAGCAAATGTTTTGGAGAAAACCAAAACGACCAAGGTGTATCTGACCTTTGATGATGGACCAAGTGGCAATACGAAGGCGATTCTGGACATTCTCGCAAGGTATCATGTACAGGCAACCTTTTTTGTGGTTGGAAAGGAAGGAGAAGCATACAGGTCTCTTTATCGAAGAATCGTGGAAGAAGGCCATACGATTGGGATGCACTCGTACAGCCATAAATATAATGAAATTTATGCCAGTGTGGATGCGTATGCAGAAGACCTTACCAAACTTCAGGAGTATATTTATGAAACCACCGGAACATGGTCCAGAATATGCAGATTTCCGGGAGGAAGCAGCAACACCGTCAGCAAAGTGGATATGGAAGAGCTGATTGCTTATCTGAAGGAACAGGATATTGATTATTTTGACTGGAATGTTTCTAGTCTTGACGCAACAAGCCGCAAGCTATCAGTGGAAGAAATTGCAGGAAATGTACTAAGCGATATAGAGGAATATTCTACGGCAGTAGTATTGATGCACGATGCGGATGACAAAACAACAACTGTTGAGGCGCTTCCTATTATTATAGAAGCTTTACAGTCTATGGAGAATGTGGAAATCCTGCCTATAACGGATGACACGGTAAGAGTACAGCATGTTATAAAGAAATAAAATAAGATAGAACAATAACAGACGGAGGATAATGAAATGGGATTTTTTCAAGACTTAAAAGAAGATCTGTCACAGGCAGTAAATGAACTGATGCCAGATGAGATCTTACAGGAAGAGGAAGAAGCTCAGGAACAGGAGAATAAGGAAACGGTAAAGAAGGCTATTGAGCCAAAAGTATTCAAAAAGGAAGAGAGGGCAGAAATCGCAATTGATCCTGACGAGTTGGATGCACTTTTAAAGGAAGAGACAGAAGAAAATAGAGAGGAATATTCTCCCGATATCATAGCGGATGTGGAAGCAGCCTTAAAGGAAGAAGAGGAACCGGGTGTTGATTTTGAATATGATTTTCTAAAAGAAAGCAGCAATCTGAAAAATGATTTAGAAGAAAGCACTAATCTGGAAAATGATTTGGGAGAAAGCGTCAATCTGGAAAACGATTTAGAAAAAAGCATCAGTCCGGAAAACGATTTAGAAAAAGAAAGCAGCAGTCTGGAAAATGATTTAGATGGTGATTTCAAAAAAGAAAACAGCTTTGAGGCAAAGCTTGAAGCAGAAAGCAGCCTCGAAGATGATTTTGAAGAGTTAGAGGAGATAGAAGTATTAGAAGAATCGGGCTCTATGGAAGAAGAAACAGAAAAGTCACGGGAGGAACAACAGATTCCCCCGGTTGAAGCAAAAAAGGAGGAACAAATACTTATGCAGAAAAAGCAGGAAGAAAAACAAGTGGAAGCACAGGAAAGCAAAGGGGATAAAAAAATGGCAGAAACAACAAAACTTACAGGCGTAGCAACAGATGAAACATCCATTATTACAGAAGGGATGACAATAAATGGAGATGTTAGCTCCAGAGGTTCCTTGGAAGTACTGGGTACTATTAATGGAAATGTGGAAACATTAGGAAAGCTGGATGTTGCAGGCGGCATTAATGGTAATTCCAAGGCAGCGGAAATTTATGCAGATTCTGCCAATATCAATGGCGAGGTTCGTTCGGAAGGTGTCATTAAGATAGGTCAAAGCTCTGTTATCATCGGCAATATTTATGCTACCAGCGCAGCAATTGCAGGAGCTGTAAAGGGTGATATCGACGTAAAGGGACCAGTAATCTTAGATACTACCGCAATCGTTATGGGAAATATCAAATCCAAATCTGTTCAGATTAACAATGGCGCCGTAATTGAGGGCTTGTGCTCACAATGCTATGCAGAAGTAAACCCAACAGCATTTTTCGAGGACTTAAAGAAGAAAAAATAAGAGAGGTGCACTATGAAGCGAATTATGTTAAAGCTCAGCGGGGAAGCACTGGCAGGACCAAAGAAGACCGGTTTTGATGAGGAAACGGTAAGAAGGGTGGCGCTTCAGGTCAGGGAATTGACGGAATCCGGCATTCAGGTAGGAATCGTAATTGGAGGCGGCAACTTTTGGAGAGGCCGTTCCAGCGAGAATATCGATCGGACGAAAGCAGATCAGATTGGTATGCTTGCTACGATTATGAACTGTATCTATGTTTCCGAAATTTTCCGTTCTGTAGGTATGCGTACCAATATTCTAACACCTTTTGAATGTGGCTCTTTTACAAAATTGTTTTCAAAGGACAGAGCCAACAAGTATTTTGAAAAAGGTATGGTAGTATTTTTTGCGGGGGGTACGGGGCATCCGTATTTTTCAACGGATACAGGAGTATTGTTAAGGGCTATTGAGGTTGATGCCGAAGTGGTGCTTTTGGCAAAAGCCGTTGATGGAGTTTATGATGATGATCCGGGCAAGAATCCCAATGCCAAAAAATACGAAACGGTTACGATTGATGAGGTAATTGAAAAGAATCTTCAGGTAGTGGATATGACGGCATCAATTTTGGCAAGGGATAATAAAATGCCTATGTGGGTATTTGGACTAAATGAAGAAAATAGCATTGTAAATACGGTAAAGGGCAATTTTGCCGGCACAAAGGTAATTGTTTAGGGAGGAAAAGACAAATGGATGAAAGACTGGTACCTTATGAAGAGAAGATGAAAAAAGCATATGACTTTTTAGCAGCGGATTTTGTTACGATTCGTGCAGGACGTGCCAATCCTCATGTACTGGATAAGATTAAAGTGGATTATTACGGAACTCCCACACCAATTCAACAGGTGGGAAATATCAGTGTGCCGGAAGCAAGAATGATTCAGATTGCTCCATGGGAAAAAAGCCTGATTAAAGAAATTGAAAAAGCAATTATGAGTTCGGATGTGGGAATTACCCCATCCAATGACGGAGCTGTTATTCGTTTAGTCTTTCCAGAGCTGACAGAGGAAAGAAGAAAAGAGCTTGTAAAAGAAGTAAAGAAAAAAGGCGAGGACAGCAAGGTAGCTATCCGCAATATTCGGCGTGATGGCAATGATGCCTTTAAGAAGCTGGCAAAAACAGAAGTATCTGAGGATGAAATCAAACAGCTTGAGGAAAAGCTTCAGAAGCTTACCGACAAATTTGTAAAAGATGTGGAGTCTTTAGTAGAAGAAAAATCAAAAGAGATTATGACTGTGTAGCTTTTTTTAAGAAAATAAAGGGGAACAGAAGGATTTGCCTCTGTTCCCGCTTTCTATGTTGTTAGGCAGAAGGCAAAGGAAAGTGAGGAAAACCATATGAATATGCCAAAGCATGTAGCCATTATATTGGATGGAAACGGAAGATGGGCAAAGAGCAAAGGGATGCCTAGAAATTATGGACATATGCAGGGAAGCAAGACAGTAGAAGTTATTTGCGAGGAAGCCTATAAAATGGGAATCCAATATTTAACAGTGTATGCCTTTTCTACCGAAAACTGGAACCGCCCCAAGGATGAGGTGGATGCCCTGATGAAGCTTTTGCGTAATTATATGAAAACCTGCTTAAAGACCGCTGAAAAAAACCGGATGTGCGTAAGGGTAATTGGAGATAAGACCGGCTTGGATTTGGATATCAGGAAACGGATTGATGAACTGGAAGAGGCCACAAAGAACAATGACGGGCTTCATTTTCAAATAGCATTAAATTATGGAAGCCGGGACGAAATGATTCGGGCAATGAAGCGGATGGCAGAGGACGTGACAGCGGGAAAAATAGCGCCTGACAATATTTCAGAGGAGCTGTTTGAAGAATATCTGGATACAAAGGGGCTGCCGGCTCCGGATTTATTGATTCGTACAAGTGGAGAACAGAGAATTTCTAATTTCCTGCTTTGGCAGGCAGCTTATACAGAATTTTATTTTACGGATGTGCTTTGGCCGGATTTTACCAAGGAAGAGCTGCTAAAAGCGGTAGAAGCATATGCTGGCAGGGACCGCCGGTACGGTCTTGTAAAGGAGGAGTAATATGTTTCTGGAAAGATTTCTTAGCAGCATTGTCTTAGTAATCGTGCTGGGTGTTTCCATGATTCTTGGAGGAAACATTTTGTTCGTGTTATGCCTGTTCCTTGCAGCAGTAGCTTATTGGGAAATGGTACGGGCAACAAGGGTATATGAAAAAAATGGGAAATTAAATGGGATTGAAATCGTAGGGCTGCTTGGCGTGATAGGGTATTATGGAGTTCGTTTCTTTGCGGATACAGAAACCTTTATTATGCTGTCGATTACGCTGACTATCATTGGCATTATGTTCGTGTATGTGTTTTCCTTTCCCAAATATCATGCCAATCAGGTCATGGCTGCCCTGTTTGCTTTCATCTATGCGCCAATTATGCTGTCCTATATTTATTTAACGAGAAATCTGGAGGATGGTTTTTATCTGGTGTGGTTGATTTTTATCAGCTCATGGATTTGCGATACTTGCGCTTATTTGGTGGGGATGCTTATAGGCAGGCATAAGATGGCTCCAAAGCTAAGCCCCAAAAAGTCCATTGAAGGCGCTGTAGGCGGCGTTGCAGGCGCTTTTTTAGTAGGCGTTCTGTATGGTTATATTTTGGTGCATTTTAAGTTTCTGGAGCAGGAAAATATATGGCTGATAGGGGTGATTGCAGGAATCGGTGCAGTCATCAGTCAGGTAGGAGATTTGGCAGCATCAGCTATTAAGCGGAATTTTTCCATAAAGGATTATGGTAAGCTGATTCCCGGTCACGGAGGCATTATGGATCGGTTTGACAGCGTGATATTCACTGCCCCTATGATTTATTATTTAGCAGTGCTTTTACTGAATCGAAAGCTATATTAAAAAGATTTAAGGATAGAGGGAAGATGGAAATGAAAAAGATAGCGGTGCTGGGCTCCACAGGTTCAATTGGAACCCAGACGTTACAAATTGCAAGAGAACAGAAAGAGAAGCTGCAGGTCGTTGCACTGGCAGCGGGACAAAACGTGGAAAAGATGGAGGAGCAGATTCGGGAATTTTCCCCCTCCTATGCAGTGATGTGGACAGAAGAAGCCGCAAAAGATTTGAAGGCAAGAGTAAAAGACCTACAGATAGAAATTCTTACAGGCATGGAAGGGCTTTTTCATATTGTGACTTTACCAGATGTGGACATAGTCGTAACTGCTATGGTGGGCATGATTGGAATACGACCTACCATAGCCGCCATGGAAGCAGGAAAGACAATAGCCCTTGCCAATAAAGAAACGCTGGTAACGGCAGGGCATTTG
The DNA here is from genome assembly GCA_023664735.1 of Robinsoniella sp. GTDB lineage: Bacteria > Bacillota > Clostridia > Lachnospirales > Lachnospiraceae > RGIG3040. The sequence goes on from JAMPFB010000001.1 coordinate 105,566, forward strand.
ATTATGCCTCTTTCTAAAAAGCTTCAGGTTCCCATTCTTCCGGTGGACAGCGAGCACAGCGCCATTTTTCAGTCCCTAAACGGAGAATCCAGAGGAAGAGTAGCAAAGATTCTTCTAACGGCTTCAGGAGGCCCTTTTAGGGGCAGAAAAAAAGAAGAGCTTACAGAAATACAGGTGGAGGATGCACTAAAGCATCCAAACTGGTCTATGGGAAAGAAAATTACAATAGATTCTGCAACCATGGTAAATAAAGGCTTGGAGGTCATGGAAGCAGGCTGGCTTTTTGATGTGACGCCGGAGCAAATAAAAGTAGTAGTACATCCCCAAAGCATCATACACTCTATGGTAGAGTATGTGGATGGAGCCGTAATTGGGCAATTTGGAACGCCTGATATGAAGCTGCCTATCCAATATGCACTGTTTTATCCGGACAGAATTTCAAGAAAGGCGGAAACCCTTGACTTTTACAAGCTGCGGGAACTGACCTTTGAGGAACCGGATATGGATACTTTTACCGGGCTTAGATTGGCATATGAGGCGTTTCGTGCTGGAGGGAGTATGCCGACTGTATATAATGCAGCTAATGAAAAGGCTGTCAGCCTGTTTTTAAGCAGAAAGATAAAATTTCTGGAAATCCCTGAAATAATTGGAGAAGCTATGAGCAGACATAGGAAAATTGAAAATCCTTCCTTGGAAGAGATTTTAGCCACAGAGACAGAATGTTATGATTTTATAGAGAGCAGGTGGTAAAATGAGCATTATACTGTTTATTCTTATCTTTGGGGTCGTAGTCATATCCCATGAATTTGGACATATGCTGATTGCAAAATTAAACGGAATCACGGTTGTGGAATTTAGCATTGGCATGGGACCCGTTTTATTCCAGTTCCATAAGGGAGGAACGAAATATGCTATTCGTCTTCTTCCTATAGGTGGAGCCTGCATGTTTGAAGGAGAAGTGGGCTACAGCAGTGATGTGATGCAGAATGAATCGGAAAAGATAGAAGAACAGCATGGAGGCGCAGAAAAAGATTTTGTTGCCAATACAGATTTGGAAAAAACGTCCGGCTCCTTTTTAGAAGCAAAGGTAGGAGCCAGAATTGCAACTGTTCTTGCTGGACCAATTTTTAACTTTATACTGGCTTTTTTACTGTCACTTATTATTGTAGGAGGCATAGGAAGTGACCTGCCCGTTATTTCCCAATTATCAGAAGGCGGTGCAGCGGAAGCGGCAGGATTGCAGCAGGGAGATACGATTATTTCCCTGAATGGAAAGAACATCCATTTATATCGGGAAATCAGCTTCTTTTCCATGCTGAACCAAGGAGAAGACATACAGGTAGTGTATGAAAGGGACGGAAAGGAGTACAGCACAACCATCACCCCTAAATATGACCAGAAAGAAGGAAGATACTACATGGGCATTTTAGGAGGCTATGAATATACAAAAATGGATTTAGGAGGCACCTTACTTTATAGCGGCTATGAAGTGAAATACCAGATTGACAATACGATTAAAAGCCTGCAGATGCTCATTCAGGGAAAGGTAAAGCGGGAGGATGTATCCGGTCCGGTAGGAATGGCACAGGCGGTAGACAATATTTATAATGCTTCAAAGCCATCTGGCGCTTATTATATTTTCCTGAATATGCTCAGCTTTGCCATATTGCTCAGTGCCAATCTGGGCGTGCTGAATCTGCTGCCCCTTCCAGCATTGGACGGAGGGAGGTTTGTATTCCTTTTGATAGAAGCAATCCGCAGAAAACCGGTGCCGCCGGAAAAAGAAGGAATCGTTCATTTTGCAGGCTTCGTGCTGTTAATGATACTTATGGTATTCGTCTTGTTTAATGATTTATCCAGAATTTTTTAAAAAATGGGTTTGACAAGTAAAAAGACTGTTATTATGGGCTTTAAAAGGCTGTTTCTGCCTTTTGGGGCTCATTTTTTTGTGCAACATGTCAATTGCCTGACTGGTAGTACCATGATATATATGTATGTAACATAATGTTTCAATAATATCTGATGAAGTTTCTATGCAATCAAGAAAGTTCTTACTTTATTATGTCATGTGATTTCCCTATTCTTTCATAATCCGTTCAAGGAAAGCCATATCATGTTTATCGAGTAATTTCTCCATAATGGAAAGAAAATAAAAAAAAATATAGGAAAAAGAAAGTATATGAAAAAGAAAGTATGTGAAAGGAAAAGTATATGAAAGGAAAAGTATATGAAAAAGGAAAGGCGTATGAATAAGAAAATAGTATATGGATATGTTTGGGAAATAGGGACTCATAAGCAGATTAATGAAGATTCTCTGTTTTTTCGCACAATTAAAACAAAAAACGGCAGTCTTTTAATAGGCTGCATTTGTGACGGGATGGGAGGCATCGGAAATGGAGAAATTGCCAGTGGATATGCGGTTGAACAGTTGGAAAGGTGGATTTTTAAGGAACTCATACCAGCTTTAAGACGAAGTAAAAGCTGCGATGTCATAAGGGGAAAGGGGATTCGTCTGTTTCAAAAGATAAATAGAGAGCTGTTTGAACATATGAAGATAAACAGGATTCCATTGGGGACAACTGCCAGTCTTTTAATTTTGTATGAAGGTAAAGGGTATGTATTCCATATAGGAGACAGCAGAATCTACAGGCTGTGTTCTGTTCCATTTCTGAAAAAAGCGGTGTTTATAAAGTCTCTGACAAAGGACCATAAAAAGGATGACAGCACATTGACAAGGTGTATGGGGTTAAATCCAAAAGGGGAGCCAGACTTTTTTCAATTTTCTGTTTCCAAAAGAGGGTGTGGGTTTTTGCTTTGTTCGGATGGATTTTACAGACATTTGGAAAAGGAGCAGTTAAAATGTCTTTCGCCTAAGCTGTTGAAGGATGGAAGGAATATACAGAAAAGACTTTGGGAAATGGGGGAGAGGATGAAGAAGAAAGGGGAGAGGGATAATTTGTCGGCGCTTTATATAAGGGTGTAGAATGTTTTTTTTGAGAGAGGGATGGAACAGGGATTCAATAGGGTGTAACAGAGATGGAACGGGACGCAACAGAGATGTAACATGGGCGCAACAGAGGATGTAATGCGGACGCAACAGAGGATGTAACACGGACGCAACAGAGATGTAACATGGGCGCAACAGAGGATGTAATGCGGACGCAACAGAGGATGTAACACGGACGCAACAGAGATGTAATACGGACGCAACAGCGGGATGAGAGGGGATTTGCTTCTGTGTTTTGGATGGCGATTTTCCTAAACAGCCTTAGGAAAAGTAGTGGGAACCGTTCGGGTCGTCATATAGCGCCTTCCATGGCGCGATATGACTAAAATTGCCATCCGTGGCAATTTTTCCCTAGGTTATGGAAAGGCTGTTAAGGAAAAGCGCCATCCAAAACAAGGAAGCAAATCCCCTCTCATCCCGCTGTTGCTGTTTTTCGCAGGACTTTACTTTTTAAAAGAGAGTGTGTTTACTTTTAATAGTTTTTAAAGGCAGTTTGATGTGGCTGTTTTAAATATGGGACATTTCAATAATTAAATGTTTAAATATGGGACATTTCAATAATTAAATGTTAAAATATGAGATATTTCAATAATTAAATGTTTAAATATGAAATATTTTAATATTTAAATATATAGGGCTTTCTAATTAGGAAATGCTTTAATGGATAAAGCTTTCAAATCTGATTTTGCTTGCATATCAGGATAAAGGGGCTTAAAAATATTTAGAAAAAGAAAAGATGGTCTGCAAATACAAGTAAGTAAAAAAATATGGAAGGAGATTAGCTATGAAAGAAAAAAATATGAAAGAAGAAAATATGAAAGAAGAAAATATGAAAGAAGAAAATATGAAAGAAGAAAATATGAAAGAAGAAAATATGAAAGAGGATAATATGAAAGAAGTAAATATGAAAAAAGAAAGTATGGAAGAAGGTATGCTAGAAGAAAATATAAAAGAAAAGAATGAAACAGCCTCCGTCATAGGGGAAAAGTACAGTCTGATAAAGCCAATTGGAAGGGGAGGTAGTGGAATGGTATATTTGGCGCAGGATTTGCATACGGGAAAGCTTTGGGCGGTAAAGGAGGTACAGGGGGAGCAGCAGTTTGAGCGGGAAGCGGAAACATTAAGGGCTGTGAACCATAAAAATCTTCCTCTTTTGGTAGATGTGGCAAGGCAGGGGGAGAAGGCATATCTGGTAATGGAATACATAGAAGGGAATACCCTTGAGGAGCTTTTGCAGGAAAAGAAATCCCTGCCTTTGCAGGAAGGGCTAAGGATTGGAATGGAGGTTTTAGAAGCGTTAAAATGCCTGCATCATCAAAATCCAGCTATTATATACGGAGATTTAAAGCCTTCCAATATTATGCTGGACAAGGAGGGGCATGTAAAGCTAATTGATTTTGGAACTGCTTTTAAAAGCAGGCAAATGAGGGAATCCTATGGAACACCGGGCTATGCAGCGCCGGAGCAGGTTTTGGATAATTTGTATGATCCGGGTATAGATGAGCGAACGGATATCTATTGCTTTGGCATTTTATTCTATAAAATGCTTACAGGGGAATTTCCAAGAAATCAAGAAGGGATGAAGAAAATGCAGCACCCCTATATAGGCGATAGTATTAAAAAAATTCTTTTCAGGTGCATGGCCTTTGAAAAGGACAAGCGTTACGAAAGGACAGAGCTGTTGATTGAAGATTTAAAAAGGCTGTCATTGGAGGAAAAAAGAAGAAAGAAAAGAAAGAGAGCGGCAAATGGCATATTTCTTTTCTTGTTTTTGCTTAGCACAGCATGTTTTCTTTTGCATAATCTGGGATATGGGCAGCTCCTTTATCCGTCTTTCACATTCTGGTTCTTTTCCTATTGTTGGTATAAAGCTTTTTGTAAAAAGAAGGAGGAATTTTATCAGGGAGATGGCATCCGGTTGCTGCTTTCAGCAAAAAGAATACCGGGACTGCTGTTTATGCTGCTGTGGATGACTTGTGCGGTTCTTGTATGGAACGTGCTGTTCTATCCCGGACAAATGCAGGCAGAGGCTGCCAATAGACAGGAAATTAGAGATGAATTTGGAAGGAAGGTTTTGGTAAGGGAGTAAAAGTGGGGTGAGACGGACGCAACAGAGAGAGGAGAGCCGATTCCATGCGGTGTTTTGGATGATGATTTTCCTAAACAGCCTTGGGAAGGTTGTGGATGCCTTGCGGGGCGGCATATAGCGCCGTCCATGGCGCAATATGCCTAAAATTGCCGTCCATGGCAATTTTACCCTACGTTACGAAAAGGCTGTTAAGGAAAATCGTCATCCAAAACAATGCATGGAATCGGCTCTCCTCTCTCTGTTGCTGTTTCGTCTCAGACGGTTCTTTTTGAGGAAAGAACTATAAATGCTTACTAATTTTCTATCTATATTTATACTATCTATATTGTTCTCCCTATATATATTGCTCTCTATGTACAAATATATAAACTAATTTTTTCCCCTAAGAAACTAAGGGCATTTCGATACACAGTGGGAGCCGGTAGGACATGGGAGCGTTCAGCCTACAGGTGTCAGAGCAGGTTTCCCATAGAAAATGTTTTCTTAAGGAGCCCTTATAAAAACGCCAGCGCTTAGCGAGGTATTTTCGAGCTTAGCACTGTTGCGTTTTTATAGAGCGAAAGCGTGGCGACGCAGAAAACATTTTCTATGGGAAACCTGCTCTGACACCTGTAGGCTGAACGCTCCCATGTCCTACCGGCTCCCACGTCCCCATCCTCATCCTTTCCCAAAACTCATCCCCCTCCATTTTGAAAATTCTTCTTGTATTCCCATAGAAACTAGTGTAGAATAAGCAAGAAAAACATAATTGTATACAATTATCCATGTGTTACATAATATTTTCTTAAGGATATTTCAACAGAAAATTCAACAGAAAATCCTACGGGAAATCCCACAAACGAGACTGGGGAAGTGGTAAGGCAGAGCTGCTTTATCCATGAATCCATTAGAAAAGTTTATCGGAAATGAGAAAGGAAGAACATTATGTCACTAACATTATCAAAAAAAGCGCAGGCAGTAAAACCATCTTCTACCTTGGCGATTACGGCAAAGGCAAAGGAAATGAGGGCGCAGGGAATTGATGTGGTTGGATTTGGAGCAGGTGAGCCGGATTTTAATACACCGGAAAATATATGTGATTCTGCGATTTCTGCCATAAAGGAAGGCTTTACAAAATATACTCCCGCTTCGGGAACAAACGAATTAAAAGAAGCAATCTGCAAAAAGTTCAGGGAGTTTAATAAAATCGAGTATGCACCGAATCAAATCGTTATCAGTAATGGTGGAAAGCATTCCTTAAGCAATATTTTCGATGTTATTTTGAATCCGGGAGATGAAGTGATTATTCCTGCGCCTTATTGGTTAAGCTATCCAGAAATGGTAAAATTATCGGATGGAGTGCCAGTAACGATTGCAGGAGAAAGAGAAAACGGATATAAGGTAACCGCTTCCCAGATTCAGGCTGCCATTACAGCAAAGACAAAAGCCTTGATTATAAATACCCCAAGCAATCCGACGGGCATGGTTTATGAGGAAGAAGAATTGAGGGAAATTGCGGATGTAGTAGTTAAAAATGATATTTATGTGGTAGCGGATGAAATGTATGAATATCTGATTTATGGAGAGGAAAAGCATGTGAGCATTGCAGCCTTAAATGAAGAAATCTATAAAAGGACGATTACATGCAGCGGATTGTCTAAAAGCTATGCCATGACCGGCTGGAGAATCGGTTATACAGGCTCCACGGCAGAGATTGCAAAGCTTATGGGTTCCGTGCAGTCTCATGCTACAAGCAATCCTAACTCCATTGCGCAAAAGGCGGCTTTGGAAGCTTTAACAGGCCCTCAGGATACGGTAGCTGCCATGAGGGAGGAATTTAATAAAAGAAGAGTTTATATGTATGAAAGAGTAAGAAAAATGCCTTTTGTCCATATATTAGAGCCAAAAGGCGCCTTTTACGTATTTATTGATGTTTCAAAAGCTGTGGACAAAACTTATGAGGGTGAGGCAATTAATTCAGCAGCAAGGCTTGCAGAAATTTTATTAGAGGATTATAATACAGCAGTAGTGCCCTGTGCTGATTTTGGATTTCCCAACCATATCCGCCTGTCTTATGCCATCAGCATGGAGCAGATAGAAAAAGGGCTTGACAGATTGGAAAGCTTTTTGGAGAGCCTGTAAAAAGGTAGAGGAGTATGTTTTATGCCGGAAGAATTTAAAAGACTAGATAGGACTTTAAAATACGAAGGGTCTATTGTGAATTTTTATCAGGACACGGTGCTTGTTCCAAACGGAAATATCGTACATTGGGATTTTATCGGACATAAGGGGGCTGCAGCAGTAGTTCCGGTTATGGATGATGGAAGGATTTTAATGGTGCGCCAGTACAGAAATGCTTTGGACCGGTATACACTGGAAATCCCGGCAGGCGGCCGTAATAGTAAAGAGGAGCCTTTTATAGAATGTAGTATGCGGGAGTTAGAAGAAGAAACCGGATATAAAACCGATAAGTCCAACATGGAATTTTTAATCAATATCCGGACTACGGTTGCGTTTTGCAATGAATTGATACAGGTATATGTGGCAAAAAACCTACAGCCTTCCATGCAAAAGCTGGATGAGGACGAGTTTATCCATGTAAAGCCTTATACCATAGAAGAACTTTGCGAGAAAATATATGCTGGTGAAATTGAAGATGGAAAAACGATTTCTGCGCTTATGGCATATAAAAACAAATATGTGAGATAAGGAGAAAACGTTATGATGTATGTATGGCTGATTGTGGGATTTGTATTTTTAATCAAGGGAGCGGATTTATTTGTGGATGGAAGCTCTTCCATAGCAAAGCTGTTAAAGGTTCCTTCTGTTGTCATAGGGCTTACTATTGTGGCATTGGGCACCAGTGCGCCGGAAGCGGCTGTAAGCGTTACGGCGGGAATTGCAGGCAGCAATGAGCTTGCCATAAGCAATGTTATCGGTTCCAATGCCTTTAATCTTCTTATGGTAGTAGGTGTCTGTGCGATTATTAAGGAATTTAGCGTGAATCCGGATATTTTAAAAAGGGATTTCCCAATCAATATAGCAGTGACAGTCCTTTTGGTGATTTTTTTAAGGGACTTGAATGTCTCCAGACTGGAAGGATGCATTTTATTTTTACTGCTGGTGGCATATATTGTGTACATGGTCATATCTGCAGTGAAAAACCGTAAGACAGAGGGGGAAGAAATCAAGGCAATGTCGCCTGTGAAAAGCATACTGGCAGTGCTGGTTGGAATTACTGCAGTTGTCTTTGGCGGCGATTTAGTGGTAGATAATGCAAGTCTGATTGCGGCTTCCTTTGGCTTAAGCCAGACCTTGATTGGCCTTACCATTGTTGCTATTGGCACATCCCTTCCGGAGTTGGTTACTTCCGTTGTAGCAGCAGGAAAGGGAGAAAGCGGGCTTGCACTTGGAAATGTGGTAGGTTCCAATCTGTTCAATATTATGTTTATTTTGGGGATGTCTTCAGCTATCACTCCGATTCAGGCGGCAAAGGAGACTATGGTAGATGTGGTAATCCTCCTTGTATTTACGGTTATGGTATTTTTGTTCTGCAAAAGCGACAAAAAGGTAAAAAGAATGGAGGGCATATTCTGTGTCCTTGCCTATGCTGCCTATACGGCTTATATTATTTTAAGATAGCTTTTGTTTCTAAATTGCTACCTGTCCTCATATATTGTGAAAAGAAACAGAAATGGGGATGGAATATGAAAAGATTAAAGGCTTATAAAAGAATTGGAAATATACAAAAAAGAGAAGGCGCAAACTGGCTTCTCTTTTTTGTGTTTGGGTTTTTAATGGGAGTTTTGCTTGTAAACGTAAAAACAAATTATTTTTTGGATGATTCACTGTTTTTTGGGGAAGAATTATTGAACAGGCTGTCCTATACATCCTTTCACAATGAACAGTATATGGTATATCTTTTGCAAAACAGAATGGGAATTTTATTATTTTTGCTGGTGGCGGCCACTACCTTATTTGGAATCGTGATTTTATATTTATATGTAGCATGGTTTGGCATGAGCCTTGGCATACTGATGTCGGTAGTGACTATCCGATATGGCGGAAGGGGAATCCTGATTTTTTTGGCAGCATTGTTTCCGCAGGAAATTTTGTACATACCTGCATTCCTTGTTCTTGTAAATCTGCTCCATGATTTATGCGCTGTTATATACTTTCCGGGAAAAATGTTCTGCAACACGGGTATGGGAAAAAAGCAATTCTTTGCAAGGGGAATTTTTACTTATATTTTTCTTTCAGGAGTTGTCATAATCGGGGTATTCTTTGAGAGTTATGTAAATCCGTTCTTTTTAAGAAAAATATTACATTTTTTTTAATTTATTTTTCACTATATATGGTAGTAAACAAAATATCATCTGTCAACATGTTGCGATTTTCTATAAAAATGCTGTAAATGTGCTAAAATACTGGAAAAAATCCATTTGCTTTTCTCCAAATTTCTTATTATAATAAGGAATGGATACGTTGGGGGACAGACAATATTAGTGCTAGGGAAGGGTTTCAAGGTTTATGGAAAAGGAAATACAACAGTTTATTTCATATTTACATAATATTAAGAAAACCTCTAACAATACAGAACAATCTTACAGAAGAGACTTAGAAAAGGCACAGCATTTTTTAGAAGAAAAAGGCATTACCGATGTAAAAGAGATTACCGGGGAGTATTTGAATTCTTATGTTTTGTATTTAGAGAAGAGTAAATTTGCAACGGCTACGATTTCCAGAAACATAGCCTCTATTAAGGCATTTTTTCATTTTCTATGTGAAGAGGGCATTTGCAGCGAGGATGTTTCGGCAGGCTTAAAGGCGCCTAAAATCGAAAAGAAAATACCAGAAATCATGTCCACGGATGAAGTGGTGCGGCTCTTAGAGCAGCCTTGCGGAGATACTGCAAAGGAAGTCCGTGACAGGGCAATGTTAGAGCTGTTATATGCTACCGGAATCAGGGTTACGGAGCTGATTACCTTAAAGGTAAGTGACGTGAACCTGCAGGTGGGCTATATATTGTGTAAAGATGCCCATAAGGAAAGAGTAATTCCCTTTGGCAATGCAGCAAAAACAGCACTGACCCAGTACATGGACACGGTAAGGAGCAGTATGCTGCAGGATGAAGATACGGGTGTTTTGTTTGTAAATTGTTCCGGCAGGCCTATGAGCAGGCAGGGCTTTTGGAAGCTGATTAAATATTATGCAAAAAAGGCAAACATCACTTCAGACATTACCCCTCATACGCTAAGGCATTCCTTTGCAGCCCATTTGGTGGAAAACGGAGCTGATTTAAGAAGCGTGCAGGAGATGCTGGGGCATTCGGATATTTCTACTACCCAGATTTATGCGAATATGAACCATAGCAGGATTCGGGAAGTATATGCCAAGGCGCACCCTAGAGGATGAGGACATTAAGAGGATAGCGTTTTAAAGTAACAGTTTAGCCCATAGATGCAAAGCAGGCTTTATGCAGAGCATGTTTTCTAAAGGAGCCCTTATAAAAACGCCAGCGCTTAGCGAGGTATTTTCGAGCTTAGCACTGTTGCGTTTTTATAGAGCGAAAGCGTGGCGACGTAGAAAACATGCTCTGCATAAAGCCTGCTTTGCATCTATTTCCATCTGCAAAAACCCCCTCTCCAAAGCCTGCTGTCAAGCCCCGGAGAGGGGGTTTTTCATCATAATTTAATCATACTCTGCAATATCATAAATCAGCTTCTCGCTATCAGCCCATCCTAAACAGGCATCTGTAATAGACTTTCCATAAACTCCTTCGCCAATTTTCTGATTGCCCTCTTCTATATAGCTTTCCACCATAATTCCCTTTACAAACTTATGAATATCACTGTTCAGCTTTCTGGAATGCATAACCTCTTTTGCAATGCGAATCTGCTGCTTGAACTGTTTGCCGGAATTGTTATGGTTGGCGTCAATGACAGTAGCAGGATTTTTTAAATCCATAGTATCATACATTTCCAGAAGACGGCTTAAATCCTCATAATGATAATTGGGGAAGCTGCGGCCATATTGGTTGACGGAGCCTCTTAAAACCGTATGGGCAAGTTCGTTGCCGTCGGTTTGTACTTCCCAGCCTCTGTAAATGAAAGCGTGAGGGTGCTGTGCAGCGTAAACGGAATTTAACATAACCGTCAAATCTCCTGAGGTTGGGTTTTTCATGCCGGCAGGCACGTCAAAGCCGCTTACCGTCAGACGGTGCTGCTGATCCTCTACAGAACGGGCGCCAATGGCAACATAGGAAAGAATGTCACTTAAATAACGCCAGTTTTCCGGGTAGAGCATTTCGTCTGCAGCAGTCAGCCCGGTTTCCTCGATGGCGCGAATGTGCATTTTACGCATGGCAATTAGCCCTTGTAAAAAGTCCGGCTTTTTTTCCGGATCGGGCTGATGGACGATTCCTTTGTAGCCTGAACCGGTAGTCCGTGGTTTATTGGTGTAGATTCTCGGTATTAAGATCAGCTTATCCTTTACCTGCTCATTCACTTTTGCAAGGCGGCGGACGTAATCGCAGACTGCCTCTTCATTATCGGCGCTGCAGGGGCCGATGATGACTAAGAATTTGTTGCTTTCACCAGTAATGACAGCACGTATTTCCTTGTCTCTTTCTTCTTTGATTTTTGTAAGGTGTTCCGGCAGGGAAAATTCTTTTCTGATTTCCTCCGGAGTAGGAAGTTTTTTTATAAAATCGAATCCCATTGTCTCTCTCCTTTGTATCTTCATTTTCTCAAACAGGAATATCCTATTTGTATTTTTGGGGGTTTAAGGTCTGCAAACGACCCAAAACATGTTTATTATAATATATATAAGGTTTTAGTGCAATAAGATAAAGTGTACAAAGTAACAATTCGCTTACTAAAAGTCCCCACAAATACCCTTTGATTCCAAATAGGGGAATGGCATAAAAGACAAAAAGAAGCTTAATGCCAATGCCGGCTATCTGAAAGAAAAAGGATTGGGCAGTTTTTCCAAGACCATGAAGAATGCTGCTTAATACAGTCCTTAAATAAAGAAACGGACAGATAAAGCTCATGGAAGTAAGAAAAGAACCGGCAATCTTGCTGTGGAAAAGAAGGTTCCCGATCCAGCCGCCAAACAGGAAAAATCCGGCAGTGCATAAAAAACCAAGGGCAAGGCAGAAGAAAATACATTTTGATACGGCATTTGCAATTTTTTTATTGTTTCCAGCGGCCTCAGCCTCAGAAACATAGGGCAGGATTAAAACTGCAATGGAGCTTGTAAGGGCGCTGGGAAATAAAATAAGGGGCATAACCATTCCGGTAAGGACACCGTAAATGCGAAGCACTTCTGAGTTAGAGAGCCCAAAGGCCATAAGCCTGTTTGGTATGTAAACTGCCTCCACACTTTGGAGACCATTAATGATTAAGCGGTTGGCGGATAAAGGAACTGCCATGGATAAAATACTACATGCGGTGGCACGAAGCGTTCTTGTTTGGGAGCGCATCGGCATGGACGCAGGGGACAGAGAAAATCCAAGCCGGCTAAAGCGTAGGAAAATGGCAATGGCAGAAACAGCCATGGAGACAAATTCCCCGATTACGATACCTACCACAGAAATGGCAATGGAAGCCTCAAGGCCTTTAGATTGACAGTAGGAGTAGATGAAATAAACGCTTAAGACCCTTGCTCCCTGCTCTAAGAGCTGGGTAAAGGCAGGCAGCCCGGTTTTCTTGATGCCATAATAATAACCGTTAATACAGGAATGGACGGAGCCAAAGGGCAGGGAAAGGGCAAAAATCCGCACAAGAGAAGAACAGCGCTCTTCTAAAAGAAAATTCTTTGCAATAGGAAAAGAATATTCAAACAAAAAAAAGCCTAAAATAGCAGATAAGGACAGGGAAATGGTAAATCCTACTAGTAAAACCCGAAGAGATGATTTATAATCATGAGAAGTAGGTTCGGGAGCTACAAATTTGGAAATTGCTGTCTGGATTCCGGCAGCCGTAATGGAAAAGCTTAAAGCCATGACCGGAGCAATGAGCTGATAAATGCCCATACCTTCCTCGCCGATAGTCTGTGACAAAAAAATCCGGTAAAAGAATCCGATGATACGGCTTAAGATTCCGGTAGCGGTTAGCAGAATCGTCCCGGCAATAAGAGGATACTTTTTAAACATGGCAGCTCCTTTAATGAGACTTATTAATCAAATATATTCCGGGTCTTTTGTTGACAGAACAAAAATGTAGTGCTATGCTTTTTTTGTATTCTGATTGAGATACTAGGAAATTAACATAGAAGAGGTGATAACATGGATAAATTGATTTATCTGGATAATGCGGCGACTACGAAGACCGCACCGGAGGTAGTGGAAGCCATGCTTCCTTATTTTACGACCTATTATGGGAATCCAAGCAGCATTTATTCCTTTGCGGCAAAGTCTAAAGAAGCAGTGACCCATGCAAGAGAAATCATTGCAGATTCCATAGGAGCAAAATCAAATGAAATCTACTTTACAGCAGGCGGCTCCGAGTCTGATAACTGGGCATTAAAGGCAGCAGCCGAAGCTTATGAAAGTAAGGGAAAACATATCATTACATCTAAAATAGAACACCATGCCATCCTTCATACCTGTCAGGCATTGGAGAAAAAGGGATATGAAATCACATATCTGGATGTGGATGAATACGGTATGGTAAGACCGGAACAGGTAAAGGATGCTATCCGGGAAGATACCATCCTAATTACCATTATGTTTGCCAACAATGAAATCGGTACCATACAGCCTATTGAAGAAATCGGCAGGATTGCCCGTGAAAAGGGAATTTTGTTCCACACGGATGCAGTACAGGCATATGGACATGTGCCTATTGATGTAGATGAATGCAACATTGACATGCTCAGCGCCAGCGGACATAAAGTAAACGGACCAAAGGGCATTGGCTTTTTATACATTAGAAAGGGCGTAAAAATCCGTTCTTTCATTCATGGCGGTGCTCAGGAAAGAAGCAGAAGAGCAGGAACAGAAAATGTAGCAGGCATTGTAGGCTTTGGAAAGGCTGCAGAGCTGGCATTTGCACGACTTAAAGAGAGAGAAGAAAAAGAAACAGCCCTAAGAGATTACCTGATTGAAAAAATAGAAAAGGAAATTCCCTATTGTCGGCTGAACGGACATAGGACACAGAGGCTTTCCAATAATGTAAATATCAGTTTTCGGTTTATAGAGGGTGAGTCTATGTTAATCAAGCTGGATTTTGCAGGAATCTGTGCTTCAAGCGGTTCTGCATGTACGTCAGGCTCTTTAGACCCTTCCCATGTGCTTTTAGCCATTGGGCTTCCTCATGAAATCGCCCATGGCTCCTTAAGGATGACGGTAAGTCCGGAAAACACTATGGAAGAAATGGATTATGTGGCAGATACCCTAAAGACCATTATAGAAGAATTGAGAAATATGTCTCCGTTGTATGAGGATTTTATAAAGAAACAGGAAAGAAGTAAATAACATTTTAGAACAGGAGGAAAACCATGTATTCAGAAAAAGTAATGGATCATTTCCAGAATCCGAGAAATGTAGGAGAAATAGAAGATGCCAGCGGCGTAGGTACCGTTGGAAATGCCAAGTGCGGCGATATTATGAGAATCTTTTTGGATATTGATGAAAACCAGATTATCCGGGACGTGAAATTTAAAACCTTTGGCTGTGGTGCAGCAGTTGCCACTAGCTCTATGGCAACAGAGCTGGTAAAAGGAAAAAGTATTCAGGAAGCTATGAAGATTACCAATAAGGCAGTGATGGAAGCATTAGACGGGCTTCCGCCGGTAAAGGTTCATTGCTCCCTTTTGGCAGAGGAAGCCATCCATGCGGCTCTTTGGGATTATGCGGAGAAAAACGGCATTGTTATCGAGGGACTTGAAAAGCCAAAATCCGATATTCATGAAGGCGAAGAAGAAGAGGAAGAAGAATACTAAAGGATTTTTATATGAAAAAGAAAGTTGTGGTAGGCATGTCCGGAGGAGTTGACTCCTCTGTGGCAGCCTTTTTATTAAAGGAACAAGGCTATGAGGTAATTGGCGTCACCATGCAGATATGGCAGGATGAAAATCAGGAGGCCTTAGAAGAAAGTGGAGGCTGCTGTGGGCTTAGTGCGGTGGAGGATGCAAGAAGAGTGGCACAGACATTGGAAATCCCCTATTACGTCATGAACTTTAAACAGGAGTTCAAATGCAGGGTTATGGACTATTTTGTGGAGGAATACATACAGGGAAGGACGCCGAATCCATGTATTGCCTGTAACCGCTATGTAAAATGGGAATCTCTTTTGAAAAGAAGCATGGATATTGGTGCAGATTATATTGCAACAGGGCATTATGCTAAAGTCCAAAAGCTAGAAAACGGACGGTATTCCCTGTGCATGTCCAAAACAAGCGCAAAGGACCAGACCTATGCCCTTTATAACCTGACCCAGTTCCAGTTGGCACATACACTTATGCCAGTTGGCGAATATACTAAGGAAGAAATACGGGATATAGCAGTAAGGCTTGGGCTTTTGGTGGCAAATAAACCGGACAGTCAGGAAATCTGCTTTATACCGGATAAAGATTATGCAGGCTTTATTGACAGGGAAGCAGCGGCAAATCCACAGCTTCTTGCCAAAATGCCAAAGCATGGCAATTTTGTAACGAAAGAAGGAACAATAATAGGTCCCCATAAAGGCATTACCCATTATACAATCGGACAGAGAAAAGGACTGAACCTTGCCATGGGACATCCAGTATTCGTAACGGAAATCAGACCGGAAACGGGAGAAGTAGTCATTGGGGAAAATGAAGATGTATTTGCAGATAAGTTAGTCTGTGATAACTTGAATTTCATGTCCGTGGATAAGCTGGATGGAAAGAAGAGAGTTCTTGCAAAAATCAGATATAGTCATAAGGGAGAATGGTGTTTGATTGAGCAGACAGGAAAGGACAGGGTGATGTGCAGCTTTGAAAAGCCTGTCAGGGCTATTACGCCCGGACAGGCGGTGGTGTTTTATGATGGGGAATATGTGCTGGGAGGGGGGACGATTTTGAAAGCGGGTGTAGAGGAAGTTTCTAGTTAATTAGTTGGACTGCTTGTTGGGAGGATGGAGTGCTGGTAAGAGGGTAAGTATAAGTAGTGGCTGGAGGGACGCAGCAGAGGGATGAGACCAGATTCCATGCGGTGTTTTTGGCAGCGGTTTTCCTAAACAGCCTGATTTCAGGTGTTGGTACCGGACGGGGCGGAATATAGCGGCGTCCATGCCGCAATATTCCTAAAATTGCCGTCCATGGCAATTTTACCCTAGGTGTTGGCAGGCTGTTAAGGAAAACCGCTGCCAAAAACAATGCATGGAATCTGGTCTCATCCCTCTGCTGCTGTTTTGTGGCAAGTCATACCATGTCTTGCTAGAAAAAGCGTAATTTTAAAAATTATGTTGGAGCAGGGCAGCAGGTTGATGTTGCTTTTTAATACATAGGCTTTTCTGCACATAAGGCTTTCCAATAAACAGTGGGAGATGGCAGAACATAGAAACGTCTTAGAGGCCTTGGCAAAGACGCCGGTCCTTATGCACCGTATTTTGGTGCATTAGTACCGCTGCGTTTTTGCAGAGCGAGAGCGTGCCCCTAAGACGTTTCTATGTTCTGCCATCTCCCACGTCCGTATTGAAACTACACTACCAATAAGGAACCGCTCCATGACTTTTGCATACTATGTAGAAAGAGCGTTGAATAGGGAAATTCCCCTTGAAAACGGGGAGATGAGTGGAAAAACATGGATATTAATTTTAATCAGATGAACCAAAGGCGAAGGGCAAATTACATTCCCTATGAAGGAACGGTAATAGAAATCAACAACTTTGACACGAATAACCGCAGAAGCAGCGGCTGTTCCCAGATTGTGACTGTAGAGGATTTTGACGGAAATATTGCGAATTTCATTGTGTCCCCCGATACGTATGTGGTGGATATGATTACGCTGTATGAAGGGCTTGAGGTAATCTTTTTTTATGATCCAAGCCTGCCGGTTCCTTTGATTTATCCACCAAGATATCAGGCGGCTATCATTACGGAGAAGTTAGAAGGAGTCAATGTGATTGTCGGATATTTTAATTATATCCTGCTGAATCAGGAAGCTTCCCTGCGGCTGAATATTGGAGCCAATACTCGGGTGGTCACGAAAAATAACCAGACATTTTTGGGAAATCCAGCAAACAGAAATCTGATTGTATTTTATGGTGCAACCACAAGAAGCATTCCCGCCCAGACTAATCCGGACAGGGTCATCGTTATGTGTGAGAGCTGAAACACTTATAAAGGGAAAAATTCCGGCTTCCTGTTATGAAAGACTGCATAATACCGGAAGCCGCAGTCCCTTAAAATTCCGGCTGCCTGTTCAAAGCCATAGCACATGTGTTCCGGACAGTGGGCATCAGAGCCAATGGTAAGGATTTCTCCGCCAAGCTCCAAATAACGTCTCAGGATTTCTCTGGAAGGGTGCACCTCTCCAAGCTGGTATTTGGGATTTAAGCCTGCTGTATTGCATTCGATTCCTTTTCTGTTTTCAATTAAATAAAGCAGCAGCTCATCAAAAATATCCCGGTAATCCTCATAATGGTAATCCCGGTTTTTGGTTCTGCCATATCTTACTACATAATCTAAATGCCCGTATACATCGAAGTCGGAAAAGCCTTTGGCATTTTCCATCAGGGAAAGAAAGTATTCCTCATAGGCTTCCTTATCGGTGCGGTTTTCATAAAAGCCGGGAAAATAAGGGTCGAAGTCATGGCACATATGGGAAGAGCCAATAACGAAATCAAAAGGATAGGCGCTAATCAGCGCTTTATTTTTTTCTGTTACACTTGGGTGAAGTCCAAGCTCAATGCCAAAATTCAGGGTAATCTGGCGGTTGTACTTTTCTTTTAAACGAAATAGTTCTTTTTCATAAGCTTCCACATCCAGAATAAATTCATCCGATAAGTTTCCGGCTTCGTCTTTGTAAAAATAATCCATATGCTCTGTCATGCACATTTGCTTTAGTCCAAGCTGGATTCCTTTTTTTACCATATCTTCCATAGGCGCCAGTCCGTCTCCGGATAGGCTGCTGTGGAGATGGCAGTCTGCTTTTATTGGGTTCATGAGGTTTGCCTCCTGTAATTTAAGTTTCTAGGGTTTAACGCTTGATTTTTTTGAATAATTTGTTTTAGGATAGCACGAATATGGAAGATATACAATAAGTGGGGAGGATTTGATAGCAGGTTTCGTAACAGTTTGGCCCACAGGTGCAAAGCATGCTCTGTGAAAACCCCGCTCTGCACCTATGGGCTGAACTGTTATCAGGTTTCCACTTTGCATAAATTTTTTAGGAAGACATAGAATAATGTAAAGACAGTGTATTGTCTTTGTCTTTATAATATGATAATGTATAAGTAAGAACAAGAAAGGAAGTGTTATGATGGCACAGACATTAGTAAATATCCGAATGGATGAAGAGTTGAAAAAGAATATGGAGCAGACCTGTCAGGAACTTGGAATGAACATGACTACTGCAATTACTATATTTGCTAAGAAAATGACAAGGGAAAAAAGGATTCCTTTTGAAGTATCAGTTGATCCGTTTTATTCAGAAAGCAATATGGCGCATTTGCACAGAGGCATGGAAGCGCTTAATGCTGGAAATGGTGTAGAACACGATATTATTGAGGTAGAGGAGGACGAATGAAAAAGATTTGGTTTGATGAGGCATGGAAGGACTATACCTACTGGCAGGTGCAGGATAAAAAGACGTTAAAGAGGATTAATATGCTGTTAAAGGATATTGAGAGAAGTAATTTTGAAGGTATTGGGAAACCGGAGCCGTTGAAGGGTGATTTGAGCGGATTTTGGAGCCGAAGGATTGATGATGTGAATAGGCTGGTGTATCGGATTAGTGGTGATGTGATGGAGATTATTTCTTGTAAGGGACATTATGAGGATTAAATTGTATCTAAGCGCTGCAATGTTTACGGAAATGTAAGAGAAGCGCTTGAAAGAAGAAATGCATTATCAAAAATGGGTTTTGTTTTATCAGAAGAGAAGCTGATAGGACATGATGGTACAGAGTATGGCGATTATTTTATAATATGTAAGCCATAAAACGCAATTCATTGTTGTGATAATTTTCAGACTATCCGTTAGCGTTTGCTATCCAACCCCGCCACAGCCTCAACAAACCTCAACACATCATCAGAAGCATTCGAGCTATAGAGCAAACCATACGGAATGCTGTAATCCCAATGCACTGGAATGGAAACCAATTCGGGATGCACGTCCTGCCAGCATTCAATGGTGAGAAGCGCTTTTCCTGTTTCCGCACAACGGTTAAATACTGTCATATCATAAAAGGAAGGCGTATCTTCAATTTGAATGGCGGGGTGATTCTTCTCTAAATCATTTCGGATAAAATCATTTGTTCCGGAGTCGCCCTGAGGTACCATCATCAGCGTATGCCCGTATAAATCTTCCATTTCTATAAGCTTTTTTGAGGCAAGATGGTGGTCTCTTGGCACCGCTATCATTTTTTTGTACCTTCCAAGGGGTAAAAACTCACATCGCATAAGCCATTTTCTGGAATCGCATACCCCAATCAGAAAATCGAACTTTTTCCCCAGCTTTTCAATTTCAGAAAGAATTCCCTGATGGTCATCTTCAAAGGGAACAAGGTGCAGCTTGTAATTAGGGAAATCTTTATTTACAAGATACCATAAGTCCATAAAAGGCTTTGCCGGATTCAGTAGTGATGTGCCCACACTAAATATAGTGTCATAAGATGCAGATGCAGCATTGGCGCTTGCAATTGATTTTTTGGAGTAATCAATCATAAACTTTGCATCCTTGTAGATAATCTTTCCGGCCGGAGTCAGATGAATGCCGGAGGGAGTACGCTCTATCAGCCTTATCTGCAGATGGCTTTCGAGGGAATTCATCTGTTTCATAATTGCAGTAGGTGAAATATACAGATGTTCTGCAGCTTTTGTAAAGCTTCCGCAGTCCACAACCGTTATAAAAGTATCAAGAACAGGATTGTACATAAGGCACCCCCTTAAAGACTATAAACTAAAAGTTAATACTGTCATAACATATTGGAGATTCTTTGTCAAATGCAAAGCAGTTATAATAGGCATAAGAGGATAACAGTTCAGCCCCTAGGCGCAAAGCAGGCTTTATGCAGAGTATGTTTTCTACGTCGCCACGCTTTCGCTCTATAAAAACGCAACAGTGCTAAGCTCGAAAATACCTTGCTAAGCGCTGGCGTTTTTATAAGGGCTCCTTTAGAAAACATACTCTGCATAAAGCCTGCTTTGCGCCTAGGGGCTGAACTGTTACGTAAGAGGAAAGGAGGCAGAAAAGTGTCAAAGAAATTGATTGCTTTTTATTCGAGAGCGGATGAAAACTATGTAAATGGTATGCTTAAGAAACTGGATATTGGCAATACGGAAGTGGCAGCAGGTATTATCAAAGAGCTTACGGAAGCGGATATGTTTAAAATGGAGCAGGTGCAGGCTTATTCCAAAGACTATAATGAGTGTATTGCGCAGGCGCAGGCAGACCAAAAGCGTGATGCCCGTCCGGAATTGAAACATTATCCGGAGAGTATTGAGGAATATGATGAAATTTATCTTGGTTTTCCAAACTATTGGAGCACCATGCCCATGGCTGTCTTTACTTTTTTGGAGCATTTTGATTTTAGCGGAAAAACGATACGCCCGTTTTGTACTCATGAAGGCAGCGGAATGGGCAGCAGTGAAAAAGATATTAAAAGGCTGTGTCCCAACGCAAAGGTGGAAAAGGGGCTTGCTATTCAAGGCGGCAGCGTGGAACGTTCCAGAAACGAAATAGAAAAATGGATTTAGGAGGATTATAGGATGGATAAGAAAGAATTTGATAAGGTAAATGTATTTGGACAGGGAGAGCCAAATGTGAATTTTGCACAGTATTTTATTGGGAATTCCTTTTTGAATCCCCTTACAGTGCCGGGAGAGTGCCCTGTATTTCTGGCAAACGTCACTTTTGAGCCCGGATGCCGGAACAACTGGCATATACACCATGCAAAAAGTGGAGGAGGGCAGCTTCTCATTTGCACAGCCGGAAAAGGATGGTATCAGGAAGAAGGAAAGGAAGCAGTCAGTCTGACTCCGGGAACTGTGATTACTATCCCAGCAAATGTAAAGCACTGGCATGGCGCCAATGCAAATGAATGGTTTGCCCATATTGCAGTAGAGGTTCCGGGTGAGGAAACCAAAACGGAGTGGTGTGAGCCGGTAACGGATGAAGAATATAAAAAACTGGAAGGAGAGGTATAATTATGGCAAAGGTAACAGCAGGAAGAGAGGAACTTGGGGAATTTGCCCCTAAATTTGCACAGTTAAATGATGATGTACTATTTGGCGAGGTATGGGCAAGGGAAGATAAACTTCCCGCAAGAGACAGAAGCATCGTAACGGTAACGGCTCTTATGGCAGGCGGAATTTTAGACAGCTCATTGAAATTCCATATTTTAAATGCAAAAAATCACGGTGTAACAGCAGAAGAAATGGCTGAAATCCTTACCCATGCTGCATTTTACGCAGGCTGGCCCAAGGCTTGGGCAGCATTGCGGATGGCAAAGGAAGTGTATGAAGAGGGAAGATAATGATTGATATGAGCACATATACACTTTTGTTATTTGATTTAGATGGGACTTTGTTAAGAAGTGATAAAACCATATCGCCTAAAACAATTGCCGTTTTAGACGAATGCAGAAAGCAAGGTCTTTTGATTGGAGTATCTACCTCTCGAAGCGAACAAAATTCTATGGGGTTTTTAGCGGAACTTAATCCAGACATTTTAATTTCAAGTGGTGGCGCTTTGGTTAAGAAACAGACAGAATACATATACAAGGCTGAATTTTCTAAAGAAGAAACCAAAGAAATGATTGCTGTAGCAAGGAAAACCTGCGGAAATGCTTGCGAAATTACGATAGATACAGTTAAAGAACATTATTGGAATTATAAAATAGATCCTAAGAAAATAGACCAAAGCTGGGGAGATAGCATATATACCGACTTTTCGGATTTTTCCCAATGTGCCCTTAAAATGTGTGTGGAGATTTTTGACAAGGATAAGGTGGAACAGTTAAAATCAGCACTTTCTAATTGCGATTGTATTAAATTTTCAGATGGAGATTGGTATAAGTTTACGAAAAAAGGCGTAACCAAGGAAACTGCAATTATAAAAACGTGTAATGCCTGTAGATTTCGGCCAGAGGAAATTATTGCATTTGGGGATGATTATGCAGATATTGGAATGTTAGAGCTTTGCGGTCTTGGCGTGGCAATGGGGAATGGAGTAAATGAGGTAAAGAATCGTGCAGATATTACCATTGGAACGAATGATGAAGATGGGATTGCAGTATTTCTTATGAATAAATTTCATATTCAGTAAAAACTTGAACTACAGGCACAGAGCAGGTTTTATGCAGAGCACGTTTTCTACGTCGCCACGCTTTCGCTCTATAAAAACGCAACAGTGCTAAGCTCGAAAATACCTCGCTAAGCGCTGGCGTTTTTATAAGGGCTCCTTTAGAAAACGTGCTCTGCATAAAATCTGCTCTGTGCCTGTGGACTGAACTGCTGCAAATAGAGACCGATAAGGAAGGTTAAATGTTGCGAATAGATAATCCGGTAGAGAGGCAATTGAGTATTTTTTGTATGCTTGTAAGCAACAGCTTTTTTGGGATGGAAATAAGAGAACATCTACAATAGTCGCAAGTAAAATTTTGATTGAATCAGGAAACGGCATTTTAACAATCGGAAAAGAAAATGCAGAAGAGTTTAATATTACGTTGAATAACTGGTATTTAAAGAATGAGGCAGAACCATTAAAGGCTTGCTTGAAGAGATGCATTAAAACGTTGGAAATATAGTAACAGTTCAGCCTACCATCAGCGTATAATTTCTCCACAATTTGGTAAAATTGTAATAGAAACATCTCCCCGCACCAGAAACTCTATCCAATATCACTTAAAATGAAATAATTTAGGAAATATTTTCAAAATACATCTTGAAATTTTTGGACAAATTAGGTAAAATAATCCTGCTGACAAAATTTTGTCAATCTGAAAACGGGATTGACAGAATCATATAAAAAAATTCATTATTTAGGAGGAACTAAAAAATGGCAGTAAAAGTAGCAATCAATGGTTTTGGACGTATTGGTCGTCTTGCATTCAGACAGATGTTTGGTGCAGAAGGATACGAAGTAGTAGCAATCAATGACTTAACAAGCCCTAAGATGCTGGCACATTTATTAAAATATGATTCAGCTCAGGGTAAATATGCATTGGCTGATAAGGTAACAGCTGGTGAAGATTCCATTACAGTTGACGGAAAAGAAATCAAAATCTACGCAAAGGCAAATGCGGAAGAGCTTCCTTGGGGAGATTTAGATGTAGACGTTGTATTAGAATGTACAGGCTTCTATACATCCAAAGAAAAAGCTTCTGCTCACATCAAAGCAGGCGCTAAGAAAGTTGTTATTTCTGCTCCAGCAGGAAATGACCTTCCTACAATCGTTTACAATGTAAACCATACAACATTGACAAAGGAAGATACTGTTATTTCTGCAGCTTCCTGTACAACAAACTGCTTAGCACCTATGGCTAAGGCTCTTCATGAGTTAGCAGGTATTAAGTCCGGTATCATGAGCACAATCCATGCTTACACAGGCGACCAGATGATCCTTGACGGACCACAGAGAAAAGGCGATTTAAGAAGAAGTCGTGCAGGTGCTGTAAATATCGTTCCTAACTCAACAGGCGCTGCAAAAGCTATCGGTTTAGTTATTCCTGAATTAAACGGTAAATTAATCGGTTCCGCTCAGCGTGTACCTACCCCTACAGGTTCTACAACTATCTTAGTTGCAACAGTTGAAAAATCTGTAACAAAAGAAGAAATCAACGCAGCAATGAAAGCAGCAGCTACAGAATCCTATGGTTACAATGAAGATGAAATCGTATCCAGCGATATCGTTGGTATGACATATGGTTCTTTATTTGATGCAACACAGACAATGGTTGGTCAAGACAACTTAGTACAGGTTGTATCATGGTATGACAATGAGAACTCTTATGTAAGCCAGATGGTTCGTACAATCAAATACTTTGCTGAATTAGCATAAGTATCATGAAAATTGATGACAACAGCCTGCAGGCTGTTGCATAAGAAGACCTATCAGGGTCCGGTCTTATGGACCGGGCCCTTTGTTTTTGATAGACTGGATTTGAGTCTGTCAAGTCGGTCTATGCCAAGGAAAAAAATGAATCAGGAAAAAGCCCAAAAAGAAAAAAGTAAATCAAAGAAATAAATCAAAGAAATAAATCAAAGAAATAAATCAAATATCTCCCTGCCATGCAGCCAGGGAAAAGTCAGGAGGCAGACAATATGTCATTAAACAAAAAATCAGTTGATGATATCAACGTAAGCGGAAAGCGCGTGCTTGTAAGATGCGATTTCAATGTACCTTTAAAGGATGGACAGATTACAGATGAAACACGTATCAAAGCAGCTCTTCCAACCATCGAAAAATTAATCAAGGACGGTGGCAAGGTAATCCTTTGCTCCCATCTTGGCAAAGTGAAAAATGGTCCCAATGAAGGTGAATCCTTAGCGCCTGTTGCCAAGAGACTTTCTGAAAAATTAGGAAAAGAAGTAAACTTTGTAGCAGATGACAACGTAACAGGGGAAGCTGCAACGAATGCTGTTGCGGCTATGAAGGAAGGAGATGTGGTATTACTTCAGAATACACGTTTCCGTGGTGCAGAAGAAACCAAAAACGGAGAGACATTCTCCAAGGAATTAGCAGATCTTTGCGATGCCTATGTATGTGATGCTTTCGGTTCCTCTCACAGAGCACATGCTTCTGTTGCAGGCGTAACGGAAGTTGTACGTGCAAAGGGCGGGGAATGTGCAGTTGGATATTTAATGCAGAAGGAAATTGATTTTCTTGGAAATGCAGTAGAAAATCCGGTAAGGCCATTCGTTGCAATTCTTGGTGGCGCAAAGGTTGCTGACAAATTAAACGTTATCAACAACTTACTGGAAAAATGTGATACCTTGATTATTGGAGGCGGTATGGCATTTACTTTCTTAAAAGCAAAAGGCTATGAAGTAGGAAATTCCTTAGTAGATAATGAGAAGCTTGATTATTGTAAAGAAATGATGGAAAAGGCTGAAAAGCTTGGCAAGAAGCTATTGCTTCCGGTAGATACCACTATTGCAGCTTCTTTCCCAAATCCGATTGATGCCAATATTGATGTTCAGGTTGTAGATGCAGACAAGATTCCAGCAGATATGGAAGGTCTTGACATCGGTACAAAGACAGCAGAATTATATGCAGATGCAGTAAAATCTGCAAAGACCGTTGTTTGGAACGGACCTATGGGCGTATTTGAGAATCCGATTCTTGCAAAGGGTACCATTGCCGTTGCAAAGGCCTTGGCTGAAACAGATGCTACCACGATTATCGGTGGCGGTGATTCTGCTGCAGCAGTAAACCAGTTAGGCTTTGCTGACAAGATGTCCCATATTTCAACGGGCGGTGGCGCTTCCCTTGAATTCTTAGAGGGCAAGGTACTTCCGGGTGTAGCAGCAGCAGATGACAAATAGTTGCGTAGTTCCTGCCATGGCTCCATATAGGATAAATGATGGAGAAATAAAAGCAATTATTTGTAAAATATAGGCATTTATTAAAGCAAGTAATTATAAAGCAAGTATTTATAAAACAAAATATTTATAAAACAAGTAATTGCAAAAGCAAAATAGAATAAAATAAAAGGAGATATACCAAAATGGCTAGAAAAAAAATCATTGCCGGAAACTGGAAAATGAACATGACACCCAGTGAAGCGGTAGAATTGATCAACACATTAAAACCATTAGTAGCTACTGAGGAAGCAGATGTTGTTTTCTGTGTGCCGGCTATTGACATTATTCCTGCTATGGAAGCAGCAAAAGGCTCAAACATCCAAATTGGTGCAGAAAATATGTACTTTGAGGAAAAGGGCGCATACACAGGAGAAATTGCTCCGGCTATGCTTACTGATGTAGGAGTGAAATATGTTATCATCGGACATTCCGAAAGAAGAGAGTATTTTGCAGAAACTGATGAAACTGTTAACAAAAAGGTATTAAAGGCATTCGAGCATGGCATTACACCAATCGTATGCTGTGGCGAGACACTGACCCAGAGAGAGCAGGGCGTTACCATTGATTTCATCCGTCAACAGATTAAGATTGCCTTCTTAAATGTAACAGCAGATCAGGCAAAAACAGCAGTTATTGCTTATGAGCCAATCTGGGCAATTGGAACAGGCAAGACAGCTACTTCCGATCAGGCGCAGGAAGTCTGCTCCGCTATTCGTGGATGCATTGGAGAAATTTATGATGAAGCTACGGCAGAAGCAATCCGTATTCAGTACGGCGGTTCCGTAAATGCTTCCACTGCAGCAGAATTATTTGCAAAGCCAGATATTGACGGTGGTCTTGTAGGCGGTGCGGCATTAAAGCCGGATTTTGGAAAAATCGTGAATTATAAATAAGTTTTTTGAATCATACAAAAGTAATAAAGACATCCAGAAAGCCAGTGATGGTTTTGGGATGTCTTTTTCAATTATGGGAATCCTGCTGCTTGTTAGGAATATAGACATTATTCCTGATTTATGTATCTTTTCTTTACAAGAAAGTGAAAATCGCTTGTAATTGAAAGATATTTTCGGTATACTTGTTTCATCATAAATTGCTCATAGAAAGGAGAATAAAATGAATTCAATCAAAAGAAGGAAATCTACAATGCTTGTATGCTTGAGTTTGGTAATGGCATTGGTGCTGACTACATTAGCGCCCACTGCCAGCATGGAGGTGCAGGCGGCAAGAAAGGTTACGACAAATTATAATTACAAAAAGGCGCCTGCTGTAAAAACGGGTACGACTATCGTAACTGCAAGACCTTATAAAGCGGCTAATTATAAGAAAAAGAATCTGGCGGCAGTTGGTTTTGTAAAGTTTAAAGCTCCAAAAGCAGGAACTTATCAGTTTACTATTTCAAAGATAGCCGCAAAAGGGAATCCTACCGCTTATGCAAACGGAGCTGTTACCTTTATGACAGGAAAGGGGAGCAATATATATCCATCTAAATACGTACAGGTAAAAACCAAGGGAGGAAAAACGACTACGTTGTATGTATGTTCTCAGGATTATACAAAAGGTCAAAAGATAACAACTGCAACATTTCTTACGTCCCGTACAGCAACTGTGAAGCTGAGCAAGGGACAAGAGATATATTTGGATTTCAATAACAGCGTGACAAATACATGCACTTTGAAAATTAAAAAGAAATAATTGTGTGGAAAAATAAGTAACAGTTCAGCCTGTTTTTTTGAAGGTAACGGTTAAGCCGGACGCAACAGAGG
>JAMPFB010000001.1:133223-172703 GCA_023664735.1 Robinsoniella sp.
TCTGCCCTCTCCCACGTCCGTCTCCCAAAGTCCCTATGCCGCATCCGTTTATCCACCTTCACTAGAAAGGGCGAACTGTTACCTGCAATCTGCTTTTCCCTTAATTTTTCCTTGCTTTTTCATCCTCCTTATGCTAAATTAAAAGAAGCAAAAGCAGTCTGCTTTGCTTCCGGCTATCGCCAACTGATTTCCAAGGGACAGAAAAATAATAGGAGGTTTTTAGAAAAGGTGTTTTTATGGGACAGTTAGTCTGTTATACTGATTTCAACTTGTGAAACATAACAGTTCAGCCCACAGATGCCAAAGCGGATGAAACTGTTACTGTAGCACACAAACTTTCTGAAAAAATATTGACAAATGCGAACGTTTGTTTTATTATAACACATAACAGAACGAACGTTCTATGGAAAAGGAGATTGAACATGGAAAAAGATGATAAATTAAAAGCATTGGATGCAGCCCTGTCACAAATCGAGAGACAGTTTGGAAAGGGAGCGGTCATGAAGTTAGGAGATCCTTCCGCACAGATGAATGTGGAGACGATTCCTACCGGTTCTTTAAGTCTTGATCTGGCGCTTGGACTTGGTGGGATTCCCAAAGGGCGTATCGTAGAGATATATGGACCGGAATCCAGTGGTAAGACAACGGTTACCCTTCATATGATTGCAGAAGTACAGAAGATGGGAGGCATTGCAGGCTTTATTGATGCGGAGCATGCATTGGATCCAGTATATGCCAAGAATATCGGCGTGGATATTGACAACCTTTACATTTCGCAGCCGGACAACGGAGAGCAGGCATTGGAGATTACGGAAACTATGGTACGTTCCGGCGCCATTGATATTGTAGTAGTGGATTCCGTTGCCGCACTGGTGCCAAAGGCAGAGATTGATGGAGATATGGGTGACAGCCATGTGGGGCTTCAGGCAAGGCTTATGTCACAGGCGCTTCGTAAGCTGACCGCCGTTATTAGTAAGTCTAATTGTACAGTTGTATTTATTAACCAGCTTCGTGAAAAGGTAGGCGTTATGTTTGGAAACCCGGAGACTACCACCGGTGGACGGGCGCTGAAGTTCTATTCCTCTGTGCGGTTGGACGTTCGCCGGATAGAAGCGCTAAAGCAAAGCGGCGAAGTCATCGGAAACAGAACAAGAGTCAAGGTAGTAAAAAATAAAATTGCCCCTCCCTTTAAAGAGGCGGAGTTTGACATTATGTTTGGAGAAGGGATTTCCAGAGAAGGAGATGTGCTAGATTTGGCAGCATCGGTAAACATCGTAAATAAAAGCGGTGCATGGTATGCCTATGAAGGCAATAAAATAGGTCAAGGACGTGAAAACGCCAAGATTTTCTTAAAAGAGAATCCGGAAATACGGGAAGAAATTGCTCAAAAGGTAATGGCTCATTTCAATCCCAAAAAGGAGGATGCCGACAAGGAGGAAGCCGCTGTAACAGAAAAAGGCTCTAAAAAAGAAGCGCAGGCTGAAAAGAAAGAAGCATGATAGTAACCGGGATTGAAGAAATATCCAAAAGTAAGTGTAAGATATTTATTGACGGAGAGTTCGCCTTTGCCATATACAAAGGTGAGCTTTCTACTTATCGAATAAAAGAGGGAAAAGAAATCACAGAGGAAGCTTATCAGCAATTGACCACGCAGGTACTTCCCAAAAGAGCAAAGCTGCGGGCCATGAATTTGCTAAAGGCAAGGACCTATACGGAAGAAGAGCTGCGAAGAAAGTTAAAGCAGGGCTTTTATGCAGCAGGGCATATTGAGGAAGCATTAGCTTATGTGAAAAGTTATGGCTATGTAGATGATCTTGCCTATGCCATGGATTTTATTCGTTACCGGACGGAAAGCCTTAGCAAAAAGCAGATACAAAATAAATTACTGCAAAAGGGCATTCAAAAGGAAATTCTAGAGGACGCCTTTTTGGAATGTGAAAATGAAGGCGTCCGGATAGAGGAAATAAAACAAATCAATGCCTATCTGGAAAAAAAGCAATATTCTGCAGAAAAGTGCGATTATAAGGAAAAACAGAAGCTTGTGGCAGCTCTGTACCGTAAAGGATTTTCCATAAATTCTATAAATCAAGTCATGAAATCTGACTTTTACTTGACATAACTCTAATTATGGCTTAAAATTTAACTGTTGTAAAATCGCGTTTTAGAATGTTACTTATACATACATTCTATGGAGATAGCGGAAAACCCTGATTGCAATCGGGGAAATACGTGTACAATGAAAATTAAATAAGGAGGTGCTCCTGTACAATGAGCATGGGTTTAGCTGTTGGGATTGCTGTTTTAGTGACCTTAATCATTGCTATACCGCTTACTGCCGTACTTGCCACCACATACCGCAAAAAAGTAGTGGAAAGCAAGATTGGTGATGCAGATCAAAAGGCAAGGGAAATTATTGATGAAGCCTTAAAGACTGCTGAAACGAAAAAACGGGAAGGACTGCTTGAGGTAAAAGAAGAGTCTATTCGTACCAAAAACGAACTAGACAAGGAAATCAAAGAACGTCGGGCGGAAGTGCAGCGTTTTGAACGAAGGGTTCAGCAGAAAGAGGAAAACATCGATAAAAAAGCGGATGCAATTGAGAAAAAGGAAGCAAGCCTGCTTTCTAAAGAGCAGGAACTGGCAAAGCAGAAGGCAGATATTGAAAATCTCAATGAACAAAGAGTACAGGAACTAGAACGGATTTCCGGTTTAACCTCTGAACAGGCAAAAGAGTATTTGTTAAAAATTGTTGAAGATGAAGTAAAACATGAAACTGCTGTCATGATTAAGGAAATGGAGAGCAGGGCAAAAGAGGAAGCGGACAAAAAGGCTAAGGAATACGTAGTGACTGCCATTCAGAAATGTGCGGCTGACCATGTATCAGAGACTACTATTTCGGTGGTACAGCTTCCAAATGATGAGATGAAAGGTCGTATTATCGGCAGGGAAGGTAGAAATATCCGAACGTTAGAGACTATGACAGGTGTGGATTTGATTATTGATGATACACCGGAAGCGGTTATTTTATCAGGATTTGATCCGATTCGCAGGGAAGTTGCGAGAATTGCCTTGGAAAAACTGATTGTAGACGGACGTATTCATCCGGCTAGAATTGAAGAAATGGTGGAAAAGGCACAAAAAGAAGTAGAAGTTATGATTCGTGAGGAGGGTGAAGCTGCTACCTTAGAAGTAGGGGTACATGGCATTCATCCGGAACTTGTGAGATTGCTAGGTAAGATGAAATTTAGAACAAGCTATGGACAGAATGCATTAAAGCATTCCATTGAAGTAGCACAGCTTTCAGGCTTATTGGCGGCTGAAATGGGGCTTGATGTGCGTATGGCTAAGCGTGCAGGATTATTGCATGACATTGGCAAGGCTGTGGATCATGAGATGGAAGGTTCTCATATCCAGCTAGGTGTTGATTTATGCAGGAAATATAAAGAATCAGCAATAGTAATCAATTCTGTAGAGTCTCATCATGGAGATGTAGAGCCACAGTCCTTGATTGCGTGTATTGTACAGGCTTCTGATACAATATCGGCAGCAAGGCCGGGAGCACGCAGGGAAACATTAGAAACTTATACAAGCAGATTAAAACAATTAGAAGAGATAACCAACAATTTTAAAGGCGTAGACAAATCTTTTGCTATTCAAGCAGGTAGGGAAGTACGTGTAATGGTAGTTCCAGAACAAATATCAGATTCAGACATGGTGCTTTTGGCACGTGATATTTCAAAACAGATTGAAGCTGAATTGGAATATCCGGGACAGATAAAAGTGAATTTGATTCGCGAGTCCCGTGTTACTGATTATGCGAAATAGAAATGAGTAGTATGGAAAGAGGCTGTAAATGAGGACAGCCTCTTTTTTATGTGGTTAAATATTGAGTGGGTATATTAAATTAAAAGTCAAAAAATGAAATTGATAAGGGAGTGGCGAGGCGGATGCAGCAGTTGGGCAAGAGCAGATTTCCCATAGGGCATGTGGGCAGAACTGTTAAAAACAGCTATAAATAAACATAAAAATAGTTTCAGGGATTGCGGCAGAAAAATTTCTTTGCTATAATGGTTGACAATAAAAGAAAATGATTATCTTTAAATTATAGGAGGCAGAAGAAGATGAATGCAAAAGTACGGATAAAGAGGCTGACGGCGCTTGTGCTTTCGGTATCGCTGCTAGTTTCGGGAGTGACGGTATGGGCAAATCCTGCAGCTGACGATGAAAAGGAAGGAGGGCTGGAAGCAGGCGGATATGCGGCTTTATCGGAAAACCAGCTTTCAGGATATTTGGAAGAGCTGGAGGAAGGAGATACGGATGAAAGCCGGCAGGAAGAAAAAAGCGGTGAGCCAGAGAGCGAAAATACGGAGGAAATAGGAGAAGATGCGGTAGAAGAGGAAACGGTTTCTCAAAATGAAGCAGGCGCATCTATGGAAGAACTGGTGGAAGTGAAGTCTCCTTTTGAAGAAGATAGATACAATCCTGATTACTATGGAGCTGTCAGTGACAGATATCCGGCAAAAGAGCAGGGTGGAAGCCTGTTTGCGGTAGGAAGGGCTGTCAGTTTTGAAGATTATATATTAAATGCAATTGACAATTTTGAAATGTATGTGGATGTAACAGCTTATAATATACCACTGGAAGATATGTGGACGGAAATTTATCATGTGCTAAATAATCATCCAGACCTGTTTTATGTAACAGTCACTTCTGCTTACCATAATCCCTATACGGGAATGGTTGCCGGTTATATATTGACTTATATAGGAACAAAAGATACCATTGAAGTAGAAAAAGCCAGATTTCAGGCAGAAGCCGATAAGGCAGTGGCTTATGTGGACAATACTATGAGCCAGTATGAAAAAGCGCTGGCAATACATGATTATATCATACTGAATTGTGAATATGATGAAGAAAATTTTGATGCTGACACCGTACCGGGGGAGTCCCATTCCGCATATGGTGCATTGGTAAAGAAGATTGCGGTTTGTGACGGCTATGCAAAAGCATATCAATATATTATGTCGCAGAAGCTTGGGATACCTTGTCAGGTTGTTACCAGCGACACTATGGGGCATGCATGGAGCTTAATTAAAATTGACGGAAGCTGGTATCATGCGGATTTGACATGGGATGATCCGGTTTATGACTGTATTGGAAGGGTCTATCATAGTTTTTTCCTTTTAAGTGATAGCGAGATGAGTGATTGGGAACATGAACATTATGACTGGAAAGTAGAGGATGAAAATAGAAGGGACATTAAAGCAGTAAGCGATTACTATTCAGACTGGAAATGGACATCCATCTATAGCGGCATGTTCCACAAAAACGGAAATTGGTATTATGTAAAGCCAAATGGGGACGGAATACTTCGGGATAATGACTTATCCACTTCTTCCGAAGAACTCTTGTATGCTGTAGATGACGAAGGAAATCCAGCATGGCAAGTCAGTGGATGTCTTGCCAGGATTATGCTTTATCAGAATCGGATTTATTTTAATACACCTTCTGTAATTAAATCGATTAATTTAAATGGCGGGGGCGAAAAAATAGAGCAGGAAGTAGTGAAAGCTTCAGATCAGTTTATATATGGGTTTGTGATTCAAAGCGGAAATATGAAGTATGCCCTGAGGAGGAATACGGGAGAAGCGCAGATGCAGGAGGTATGCACTTTTGGAGTACCGGCAGCTTCTATTGCAGGTGTTGTGGCAAAAGATTATAACAGTCTTGATATTACATTGAACAAGGTAGAGCGGTCAGCTGAGGCTTCTGCTTCCGGTTATGTAATCTACCGGAAAGCAAGCTGGGAAAAGAACTGGCAAACTGCTGCATTGCTGGAAGGGGCAGACAACCTTTATTTCAGGGATGGCGGTCTTGGGGATGACTTACAGTATATCTATATGGCACGCAACTATCAGGTAATCAACGGGGATATTTGCTATGGTCCTAGCAGCAGTCAGGTTTCTGCCACTACCATGAAGGCAAGGCCTGTTGTTAATCCACAGCCGGCTAAGGATACGGCAGTAAAGGGAAAGACATATCAGTGCGGCAATTATAAATATAAAGTGACAACTGTAGCAAATGGAAAAACCGGTAAGGTTACCCTTATGGCGCCTACTAAGAAGACGCTGACAAAAGTTACGATTCCAGCTACCGTGAGCATTAACAATGAAACCTATAAGGTAACGGCTGTTGAAAAGAATGCTTTTAAGAACAACCAAAAGTTAAAGAGCGTTACAATAGGGAAAAACGTAACAAAAATAGGAGCCAATGCCTTTTACGGATGCAAGAAGCTGAAAACGATTTCCATAAAATCCACAACATTGAAATCCGTGGGCAAGGGTGCTTTTAAAGGCATTGTAAAGAATGCAACTATAAAGGTGCCAAAGTCTAAGCTGACGGCTTATAAGAAATTATTAAAGAAGAAAGCGGTAGGTCTTCCTTCAAAAGCAAAGCTCAAAAAAGCATAAAGGAACGGTTTTATACGAATTTTGCTTATTTTGCATAAAAAGATGTATATTTTTTAAATAAATTATGTTATAATGCCAATATGATATGCGAGAAGGAAAATTCCTTTTAGAGAATTTGAGAGGTGGACAAAATGGATACAAACATTCTTTTGGAAAATGGCACCAATGAGCTTGAAGTATTAGAATTTCGCTTAGCTGGAAATTCATATGGTATCAATGTAGCAAAGATTCGTGAGATTATCACGTATCAGCCGGTTACTCCAGTACCTAATTCCCATCCGAGTATTGAGGGTATATTTATGCCCCGTGACACTATGATTACGGCAATCGACCTGAAAAACTGTCTTCAGCGGGGGCAGTCAGAGGCAGGCGGACTTTTTATCGTCACTAATTTCAACAAGCTGGACATTGCTTTTCATGTGGAGCAGGTAGTTGGCATACATAGGGTTTCATGGACGGAGATTATCAAACCGGATGTGACTATATCCAATTCAGAGGACGGAGTCTCTACCGGTATTATCAAAATGAACGATAAGCTGATTATCATTTTGGATTTTGAAAAAATAGTCGCAGACATCAATCCAGAAACAGGATTGAAAATAACCGAAATCGATGCTCTTGGAGAAAGAACAAGAAATGATGTGCCTATTTTAATTGCGGAGGATTCACCGTTGTTGAATAAGCTGATTGTAGACTCTTTGAAAAAAGCGGGCTACCACAATCTGATTCATACGGAAAACGGGCAGGAAGCATGGGACATTATTTGCGACTGTAAAAGGAAAGGGACATTGGATGAGCATGTGCAGTGCGTGATTACAGATATCGAAATGCCTTTAATGGACGGACACCGCCTTACCAGATTGATTAAAGAGGACAGCGAAATGAAAGACATACCGGTCGTAATCTTTTCTTCACTGGTAAATGATGATATGCGTAGGAAAGGCGAATCATTAGGTGCAG
Organism: Robinsoniella sp.; assembly: GCA_023664735.1. Taxonomy (GTDB): domain Bacteria; phylum Bacillota; class Clostridia; order Lachnospirales; family Lachnospiraceae; genus RGIG3040. Next base: position 140,654 of record JAMPFB010000001.1, read on the forward strand.
ATGCACAATTGTCAAAACCGGAAATAGGAAATCTGGTAAAAGTCATTGATAAGCTTGTATTATAAGAAGCATAAAAGAAAGCAGATAAGCCGAAAACTTTGTTTTCGGCTTTCTTTTGGAAAGTGGATGAATCATGATAACAGAAAAAAAGCAAAAGCTGCTTAAGGATATAGAGGAAGCCCAGCTTGTGTTAGTTGGGCTTGGAACAGAGTTTCATATAAAGGAAGAGACATTTGCACAATGGGATTTATACAGAAAATGGCAGGAAGCAGACCCAAATTCGGAATATTTGTGGATGGAGCCTTTTCTGAAAAGAATGTGGCTGAAACAGGAGAAACATTTGGAAACAGAAAAGGCATATGCTTCCCTTGCAAGGCTGCTGGAAGGAAAAAACTATTTTGTTGTTACCCTTTGTACGGATGATATGATTTATGAAAGCGGACTGGCAGAAGACAGAATTGTGGCGCCCTGTGGCAATATGGAAAAGCTGCAGTGTCAGGCAGGCTGCATAGAGAAATTGTACCCATGGAAGGAAGAAATGGAACGGGAGCTGACGGAAGCCATTTTGGAGGGGCATTTAGAAAAGTGTTCTTCTTTTTTATGTCCTTGCTGTGGGGAGAGGCTGGAGTGGAATACCATTCATACACAAAAGTATAATGAAGCTTCTTATCTTCCCATGTGGGAGAAATATACAAAGTGGCTTCAGGGAATGTTAAACCGCAGGGTTTGTATTGTAGAAGCAGGTGTGGACTTTTCCTATCCTTCTGTCATCAGATGGCCCTTTGAAAAAATGGCATACTTTAATAAGAAGGCAGATTTTTACCGTATACATGAAAAATGGTATCAGCTTGCGGAGGAATTAAAAGAAAAAGGGAATGCCATTTCCTGTAACAGCAAAGAATTTTTTGTGAATTTATTTGTCTAAACCTGTAGGTTATGTTAGACTATAGAAAAGCAGAGCAATAGTTGCTAGGAGGTTTATATGCAATCAAATGAGGAGTATTTAGACAATCTGCTAAAAGCAGCAATGGAAAATGAAGAAGAGACGAAACAGCCGGAAAAGGAGACTGCAGACCCAAATAAGGCATTAAGCCCTGAAGAAATTGCGGCCATGTTTGCCGATGCAGATGGGGCACAGGAAGAAGTAGTAGACCCCAATAAGGCATTAAGCCCTGAAGAAATTGCGGCTATGTTTGCCGGAGTAGACGGGGTACAGGAAGAAGCAAATGCTGACATGCCTGCAGAGGAAGTGCAGGAAGAGGTATCTATAGAGGATTTACTGGCAGGGACGGAAGAAATGGAAGCGGTGGAAGAACAGCCGGAAAAAGAAGAAGTAGACCCCAATAAGGCATTAAGCCCCGAAGAGATTGCGGCTATGTTTGCCGGGACAGACGGGGTACAGGAAGAAGCAAATGCTGACATGCCTGCGGAGGAAGTGCAGGAAGAGGTATCTATAGAGGATTTACTGGCAGGGACGGAAGAAATGGAAGCGGTGGAAGAACAGCCGGAAAAAGAAGAAGTAGACCCCAATAAGGCATTAAGCCCCGAAGAGATTGCGGCTATGTTTGCCGAGACAGATGAGGTACAGGAAGAAGCAAATGCTGACATGCTAGCGGAGGAAATACAGGAAGAAGCAAATGCTGATATGCCTGTAGAAGAAATGCAGGAAGAGGTATCCATAGAGGATTTGCTGGCAGAAACAGAACAAATAGAAGAACAGCCGGAAATTATGGAGGCAGATTCCGAGGAATCTTTGGAAGCGTTATTAGCGGAATTGGGAAATGCAGAGGGAGTACCGGAAGAGCTGCTGATAGGGCCTGATAATGAAGAGGAGCCGGTGGCAGATTTTTCAGGGTTAGAATCCGGAGATATAGCAGGAGCGTCTTGGGATGATTTGACAGGCGAGGATGACGAGATGGCGGAAATCAATGAACTGCTCAGCCAGTCGGAGAGCGGAAGCATGTTAGATGATGATATGCTTGCGCTTTTGGAGAATATGCCGGAGTCTGGAGGCTCCCCACAGACGGAACATACAAATGGCGGAGAGACGGATGAAATTGATATTTTCGCCATGGATGCCATGGATGAGGAAGAAGAGGAAAGCCATAGGCAGGATTTGCCAGAGCAGGCAGCAGAACCATCCGCAGAAGAAAAGCCAGAGAAAAAGAAAGAAAAGAAAGAAAAAAAAGAAAAAAAAGGATGGTTTGGAAAAGGCAAAAAGAAAAAAGCACAGGAGAGCGAAGAGTCAAAGAAAGAAAATGCGGAAGAGCTGTCGGGCATTGAACTGACGGAAGAGGGGCTTCTTGATTTGGCTGCAATAAATGAAGCAGGAGAAATCGGAGAAAAAGATGAAATTCGGGAAAAGGAACCGAAAAAAAGCGGATTTTTCAGCAATCTTATGGATTTTCTCATGGAAGAGGAAGAAGAGGAAGAGGAGGAGCCAAAGCCGGAGAAGAAGAATAAGAAGGAAAAGAAGGGCAAAAAGAAAGCAAAATCCGGAAATGGTCCTGCAAGTGAAGAAAACGAAGCTATTTTAGACGAGTTAGAAGAAGAAGATAAAAAGAATAAGAAAAAGAAAAAGCCCAAAAAGGTCAAAAAGCAGCCTAAAGAGAAAAATCAGGAAGAGCCTTCTAAAGAGGACGGAAAGAAGCTGCCTAAAAAGATGGTCATTCGGATTTTTGTTATGTGCTTCTCGGTAATGATTTTGCTCATCATACCGGCTATGCTGCTTCCGGAAGTATTTTCACTGCGAGATGCAAGAAAAGCTTATTATAATGAAGACTATAAAACCGCATATGAGAATCTGCTGGGCAAAAGCTTAAATAGCAGTGACAGCCTGCTGCTGGAAAAAGCAACGATTCTTATGAGACTGCAAAGAAAATATGATTCCTTTGTGAACTATCATAAAATGGGAAAAGAAACGGAAGCCCTGAATGCACTATTAGAAGGGTGTAGTTTGTATATTCAGCTTGAACCTCAGGCGCAGGAACAAGGCATTTCCAATGAACTATCTCAGATTCGTCAGGATCTTTTGGACAATCTGGAATATTTGTATGGAGTAACGGAGGATCAGGCAGGCGTACTGATTTCCATTGAGGATGATGCGGTCTATACAGAAGAAGTGGAAAGAATAGCTGGAAGCAATGATGAAATTACCGGCGGAAGCATTCCGGCTTATCGTTCCGATGAGAGCGGAAAGACGGAAGAGTAGATTAGGAAAAAACAGGCTTTGGAGTACAATCCCAAGCTGTTGGAAGGAAAAGAATGCGAGCTATGCAGGAGAATCTGGGAGAGACAGAATATGATAGCAATCATTGATTATGATGCAGGAAACATAAAAAGTGTAGAAAAGGCATTGCAGGCTCTTGGGCAGGAAGCAGTGACTACCAGAGACAGGGACAGGATTTTACATGCGGATAAAGTCATATTGCCGGGAGTAGGCGCCTTTGGGGATGCAATGGAAAAGATTCATAAGTATGGGCTGTATGAAGTCATTCATCAGGTGGTGGAGCAAAAGACCCCTTTTCTTGGTATTTGTCTGGGACTGCAGCTTTTGTTTGAAAGAAGTGAAGAAAGCAGGGGCGTGGAAGGGCTTTCCATATTAAAAGGGGAAATTTTAAGAATACCGGACAAACAGGATTTGAAGATTCCTCATATTGGCTGGAATTCCTTAAGGTTTCCAAATGCTGGAAGGCTGTTTCGGGGAATACCGGAAGAAGCCTATGTATATTTTGTCCATTCCTATTATTTAAAAGCAAAAGAAGAAGAAATTGTAACAGCAACAACAGAATATGGTACACTGATTCATGCTTCCGTTGAAAAGGACAATGTGTTTGCCTGCCAGTTCCATCCAGAAAAAAGCTCGGCGGTGGGGCTGCAAATCTTGAAAAATTTTATTGAGACAGGCAGGGAGGAATAAGTATGCATACAAAAAGGATTATCCCATGTCTGGACGTACATGGAGGCAGGGTGGTAAAGGGCGTCAACTTCGTGAATTTAAAGGATGCCGGCGATCCGGTGGAAATTGCAGAAGCTTATGACAAGGCAGGGGCGGATGAATTGGTATTTTTGGACATTACCGCCTCAAGCGATGCCAGAAATACTGTGGTGGATATGGTAAGGAAGGTGGCGGAAAAGGTATTTATTCCCTTTACTGTAGGCGGCGGCATACGGACGGTGGAAGATTTTAAAGCGCTGCTTCGGGAAGGCGCAGATAAAATTTCCATCAATTCTTCTGCTATCAATCGTCCGGCTCTTATTAGCGAGGCGGCGGATAAGTTTGGAAGCCAGTGCGTAGTAGTTGCCATTGATGCAAAAAAACGGGCGGATGGAAGCGGATGGAACATCTACAAAAACGGCGGCAGGGTTGATGTGGGAATCGATGCGGTGGAATGGGCAATAAAAGCATGTGAGCTGGGAGCCGGGGAAATCCTGTTGACAAGCATGGATTGCGATGGAACCAAGGCGGGCTATGATATTGAGCTTACAAGGACTATTTCCGAAAATGTATCCATTCCGGTCATTGCTTCCGGAGGAGCCGGGGAATTGTCCCATTTTTATGATGCATTGACGGAAGGAGGAGCAGAGGCGGCACTGGCGGCTTCTTTGTTCCATTTTAATGAGCTGTCTGTGAAACAGGTAAAAAAATATTTAAGGCAAAGGGACGTTTCCGTAAGATTATAATGTAATTTGGTTTAAAGCAACTGGAAGGAGAAAATATGGCAGCAATAAGCAATGACTGGTTAGAACCGCTTACGCCGGAATTCCATAAGGAGTATTATAAAAAATTATTTATGAAAATCAAGGAGGAATACAGCACCCATGTGATTTTCCCTCCAGCAGATGATATATTTAATGCCTTTCATTTTACACCCCTTCATGAAGTAAAGGCTGTGATTATCGGGCAGGATCCATACCATAATGTAGGGCAGGCACATGGACTTTGCTTTTCCGTAAAGCCGGATGTGGAGATTCCACCGTCCTTAGTAAATATTTATAAGGAGCTTCAGGATGATCTTGGCTGTTATATACCCAATAACGGCTATCTGGTAAAATGGGCAAAACAGGGAGTGCTTATGTTAAATACTGTGCTTACCGTTCGCGCCCATCAGGCAAATTCCCACAGAGGGCTAGGCTGGGAGCAGTTTACGGATGCTGCTATTGAAGTGCTAAATAAAGAGGACAGACCCATTGTGTTCATTTTATGGGGAAGCCCTGCCCAAAAGAAAAAAGCAATGCTGAACAATCCAAACCATTTGATTTTAGAGGCGCCCCATCCAAGCCCTTTATCTGCTTACCGGGGATTTTTCGGAAGCAGGCCCTTTAGTAAGACTAATGCATTTTTAAAGGAGCATGGAGTGGAAGAGATTGACTGGCAGATTGAGAATGTTGAATGAGAAAAAATGCTGAAAGAAAACAGTAAAAAACAGATAAGCACTATCTGAAAAAATAGAAACATATGAGGAGAGAAAGAAAAAATGAAAAAAGTACCATTTGTAACAAAAGAACAACTGGATGAGATAATAAAAACTTATCCCACTCCATTTCACATTTATGATGAAAAGGGAATCCGGAACAATGCCAAAGCCTTGAAGGAGGCATTTTCGTGGAATAAGGGCTTTAAGGAGTTTTTTGCTGTAAAGGCGACTCCAAACCCGTTTTTGATTGATATACTGAGGGAATACGGCTGCGGCTGCGATTGTTCTTCCATGACAGAGCTTATGCTCTCTAATGGAATGGGAGTAAAAGGAGAGGACATTATGTTTTCTTCCAATGCAACTCCGGCAAGTGAATTTGCTTATGCGGCTCAAATCGGCGCTACCATCAATTTAGATGACTTTACCCATATCGAATTTCTGGAAAAGACACTTGGTAAGCTGCCTGAAACTTTAAGCTGTCGCTATAATCCGGGGGGAGTCTTTAAAATCAGCACAGACATTATGGACAATCCGGGTGATGCCAAGTATGGTTTTACTACAGATCAGCTATTTGAAGGCTTTCGTATTTTAAAGGAAAAGGGAGTGAAACGATTCGGGCTTCATTCCTTCCTTGCAAGCAATACAGTGACTAACGAATATTATCCGGTTTTGGCAAGAACCCTTTTTGAGACGGCAGTCCGGTTAAAGGAGGAAGTAGGAGTTTCCTTAAGCTTCATCAATCTGTCCGGCGGCATTGGAATCCCATACAGTCCGGAGCAGGAGCCAAATGACATTAAAGTAATCGGGGAAGGCGTAAGAAAGGTATATGAAGAAATCCTTGTGCCGGCAGGTCTCTCTGATGTGGCGATTTATACAGAGCTTGGAAGGTTCATGATGGGACCTTATGGGCATCTTGTTACTACGGCAATCCACGAAAAGCATACCCATAAGGAGTATATCGGCTGTGATGCCTGTGCCGTGAATTTAATGCGTCCTGCTATGTATGGCGCTTATCATCACATTACCGTTATGGGAAAAGAACAGGAGCCATGCGACCATAAATATGATGTTACCGGCTCCCTATGCGAAAATAATGATAAATTTGCCATTGACAGAATGCTTCCAAAGATTGACATAGGCGACCTGCTTGTCATCCATGACACAGGTGCTCACGGTTTTGCCATGGGATATAATTATAACGGAAAATTAAAATCCGCAGAGCTTTTATTAAAGGAAGATGGCAGCGTGCAGTTGATTCGCCGGGCAGAAACGCCAAAGGACTATTTTGCAACCTTTGACTGCTTTGATATTTATAAGAAAATGGGATTTTAATGCTGATAAAGCTTTTGGAATGGGTATTTTTTAATTATAATTTATTTTGGTGATGTAAAGCCGGAGAACCGGATTGTGGTGCAATATATGTCTAGAGAGGTGAAGGGGAAGCATGAAAGGGAAAAGGCGGGATTGAGTGCTTCTCTTTATATAAGAAGGGAAAAGGCATGGAAATCTTTCAGAGTGATACGAATATTGTTCCTCTTGTATATACAGCAAGGGTATCTGACGAAGAATATACAAAGAAGATTATGGGCTTTGGCATTGAGAGTCCGGATGAAAATCTGGTAAAATACTATGATGATATTACAGAAGAAATTTTAACAAAGTATTTTATGGTAAAAAAATGCCCCGGAAAGCATATCTGGTACGGAGAATGGGAAAACCATAGAAGAATTGTAATTAAATTGTACTGCTTTTATTCTTATGAAGTGATATTTGGCTATAATTATGATTTTATTCCGATTTTGAATAAGCAGGATAAATTTATTTATCATAGGACAGAGAAAGCGGTTGATTTGGATGTAAAAGATTTCTATATCAATCATATAAATTATGAACCTGACAATTTGACGCATATGGAGAGCTTTCATATCCGCAGAAAATATGAACTTCCAGTATTTGGCTGCAGGCAGGAATTGGACTTTGCCAAAAAATACATTGGGGACTGTGTGCGTACAAATATTCCCTTCATGCAGGATTTCTTTGAAAAATATAAAACGGATTGGGATGTAATAGCTTTTTTGGATTATATCATTCAGAACGGAAGTCATTTTGAGAGCTATAGATATATCTGGACGAAAGCCTTTTTGTATGCCAGGCTTCAGGAAATGGAAAAGGCGATGGAAACTATGGATTTTTATTATAAGGCTTACTATAAGGGAAGGGAGATTCCAGAAAAGGTAATTCAGAAATTAAAGGATGTATATGAAATGGATTGATAGAATATTTCATAGAATATGAATAATACTATTCCCATAAATATTGCAATTATTACAAGGGAAAATGTTACTGTTATAATAATATAAGTTTTAAATTTCTTGACTATTATCTTATAGTTAACATATAATATAAGTATGATAAAAGGTACGGTTTTTAGTACGGAAAGAGGTACACTATGATTGCAACAAAACAGATGGATGTAAGAGCAAATATTAAAAAATATTTTGATATGGCATTTGATGGTGAGCCGGTAATAGTGTCTCGTAAGGAGAATAAAAATGTTGTCATTATATCTGAAGCAGAATATAACGAATTAGCAAAAGCTAAAAAGAATGCGGAATATTTAGCAAAGTTGAATAAGGCAGATGAACAGATAAAAAACGGGCAGGTAGTTACGAAAACTATGGATGAACTTCTGGCAATGGAGGATTAGTTTATGAAAATCGCTTTTGCAGAAGATGGATGGAGTGAATACCTCTATTGGCAGACTCAGGATAAAAAGATAGTAAAGAAGATAAATCAATTATTGCAAAGCATAGAGCGAGATGGAGCGTTACAGGGAATAGGAAAACCAGAACCATTAAAATATGGAAAGTCTGGAACGTTTAGTAGACGAATAGATGAAGCAAATCGATTGGTTTATGAGGTGTCTGATAATCAAATAATTGTGAAATCTTGCAAAGGTCATTATAATGATTGATATAGGGATTGAGATAGTCAATCCCTATATTTGAATTTGGAAAAGTAAAAGTAACAGTTCAGCCCATAGGCGCAAAGCAGCACAAATGGAAGCCGCAGATTAACCACCCAATAACCATTAAGGTTAAGAATAGATGTTCATACAAAAAGACCTTACAAATCCTAGGATTTATAAGGCCTCAACTGCCGGCGATGGGACTTGAACCCATACGTGGTCACCCACAACAGATTTTGAGTCTGCCTCGTCTGCCATTCCGACACGCCGGCATAAAGACTGTAAATCATACAGCCGAATATTATAATATCATATCGCTTGCGGTCTTGCAAGGAAAATTTTCAAAAATTTGTAAAATGATAGAAATTTAATGAAAATGCAATAGAAATATGAGTGTGATTGTGATATTCTGTTAAAGGTACAAATCGGAGGTTAACGAGGTGATACATTTTATGAAAAAATCTCATATAATAATTGGAAATATCATTCTGTTATTGTGGTATTTTCTTTCTATGACAGGTTTGAAGATTGGAGATAAATACCTAGTAACAAGTGCATTTAAGGAAGAATGGATATTTATGCTTGTCCCAACTGTTACATTTATTTTATGTTTAACCACAGGAAAAATCGGCAAAAATATACATTTGGCATGGCTAGTAATGTGGTTTATTACCCAGTTTTTAAGTCATGAATGGTATACTATATTTGGCAGCGGATTTATGGGAGATATGGACAAGAAGATTGCCTATTTTGCAGACTGTATTCAATTGATAAATGTGGACGGAAGATATGTTCCTGATGTATATCATATAGTATTACATATATTGATAATTGTTGCGTTTGTTATGACATTGCTTTATAAAAAAGATAAGAATACACTTAATATTGAAGCGTGAAGTTCCCGTTTGTCTAGCTAATTACTGCAACAATCATAACTAAATAGCAACACAGCGTCAGAGCGTATAGAAAGCTAATCTATGCGCTCTTTTTTCATGTAAAGGAGCAGAGAAAGCATGAATGACAAAATTATCCGCTGCCGTCTCCCACGTCCGTCCGCTAAAGCTCCTACGTCCTCCCACGTAACAGTTCAGCCCACAGGCGCAGAGGAAAGACCACACAGAGCATGTTTTCTAAAGGAGCCCTTATAAAAACGCCAGCGCTTAGCGAGGTATTTTCGAGCTTAGCACTGTTGCGTTTTTATAGAGCGGGAGCGTGGCGACGTAGAAAACATGCTCTGTGCGCTCCTTCCTCTGCGCCTGTGGGCTGAACTGTTACCAACCTGAACTATTACATCTGGGAAGCTGTTTCCATTATTTCTGCAACCTCTACGATTTCGGGAGCTCCGGGTACAGCTTCTGCGTTTTCTGCAACCTCCTGAGGATTGTCATATTCTTTTTCTTCTTCCTCGCCCCAAAGGGAATCATATTTTTCTTTCTTTTTTTGCTGCTGTTGTGCAATTGCTCCTATATTTTTTGCAGTCTGGTACATTTCAAAGCTGAAATCCATCAATTTCTTTTCATCTGATGCTGGAACGATTGCCCCCTTCATAATCCGACGTGCCACTTCCATAATCTTTCCCATGTCAATGGCATACTCTTCCGCAGCATCTGCCTGCTGCTCCGCTACTGTGGCATTCCAGTATGCGCAGTACTGATCTGCTAGCTGGTCTAAATAATCATAATACTCCTGTTGTTTTTCATCTAAAGCATTTAAGGTCAGTTCCAACGTGGCGGCTTCCGATTCATACTGTTCTTTTTTGTCTGTGGAAACCTGCATACGGTTCTGGATATTTTTTAGCTGCTTTGATATGGAAGCCTTCTGTTCCTGATATTCCTTTACCTGTTCTCTGTAAAGCTGTTGAGCTTCTCCAATTTTCATATAATCACATCCTTGTACAGTATTCAATGCATCCATGCATTTATATTTATATCGTCTCATTTGGTAAAAAAATCAATATATTCTTTTCAAAATGTAGGCAACAGTTCAGCCCATAGGAGCAGAGCGGGATTCCCCTAGAGCATATTTTCTGAAGGAGCCCTTATAAAAACGCCAGCGCTTAGCAAGGTCTTTTCGAGCTTAGCACTGTTGCGTTTTTATAGAGCGAAAGCGTGGCGACGCAGAAAACGTGCTCTGGGGGAATCCCACTCTGCTCCTATGGGCTGAACTGTTATCATTTTACAATCTTTACATAAATATTTTTTTGCATGATTCCCCATTTATGGCTTATAATGGTATATAGGAATCTATCAAAAATATATCTTACAACCTATGAACAGGAGGAAACAACATGGCATTTCGTGAAAAATTAGAAGAATTTGCAAAAACAGCATGTGACAAAACCGGCGAAGCAGTGGAATACACCAGATTAAATGCAAAAATCTTTTCTGAAAAAAATGCAATTAAAGACGACTACAAGAAGCTGGGAGAATATATGTATCAGGCATATAAAGATGGTATTGCCCTAGATGAGCGTGCCTTGGATTTCTGCCGCTCAATTGATGCCCACAACATGATTATCGAAAGCACTCAGGAGGAACTGAACCGTTCCAAAACAGCACAGGCAAAACCAAAAACAGCCGAAGAGGATTCTGCTGCAAATACGGTGATTGTATCTCAGGTAATCAACACCTCCAAAGACGAGGTGGAAATGACTGCTGAAGATGCCTGATGCTCCTTTATCGAAGTAAGCATAAGAAAACTCCCTGATTTTAAATCCGGGAGTTTTTTAGTAACAGTTCTGCCTGTTTTTTTGAAGATAGTGGCTAAGTGGACGCAACAGAGGAATTTTTTTGAAGGTAACAGCTAAGCCGGACGCAACAGAGGGTGGAGAATGGATTGGCTTTTCGTGTTTTTAGAGTGTCACTAACATTACAAAATAGATTGATTCTGCGTTTATACATAGGGCATAGATAGGACTAAGACTTATATATAGCGCTTTCTCATGTATATGGCTATACATAGGACTTAATAAACAAACATATATATATATGAGTTTCCCAACATAAAGCTTACCGATACACAGTGGGAGAGGGTAGAGCATAGGATAGTCTTCCGGACCTTGGCAAAGTCGCCGGCACTTATGCACCGTATTTTGGTGCATTAGTACCGCTGCGTCTTTGCAGAGCGAGAGCGTGTCCGGAAGACTATCCTATGCTCTACCCTCTCCCACGTCCGTTTAGCCATCTTCACTAGAAAGGGCTGAACTGCTATGCTTTTTATGCTTGCACATTACGTATTCTCTACTTCAATAAAATCCGCTGACTCAATGGTAAGCAGGTCTTCCTTGCTGGGGTTTGCCATGCTGATCAATCTGGTTGCCTGGTTGGAAATTGCCCGTTCCAGCATATTCCGCACATCTCTTGCATTGGCAAAATTCTCCGGATGCATTTCCGTTCTTTTTAACAAAAAGCTTTCCGCATACATCCTTGCCCCTTCCGACAAAAGGTAATCCTGCTTCTCACACATTTTTTCCAGAATTGCCAGTTGTTCTTCTGCCGTATAATCCTCAAAATAAACAAATTTATTGAAACGGGATTTAAGTCCCGGATTGGACTCTAAAAAAGCCTCCATCAGCTCCGGATATCCCGCCACGATTACAATCAGATTATCCCGATTATCCTCCATTGCTTTTAAAAGGGTATCCACCGCCTCTTGTCCGTAATCGCCCTCTCCTTTGTTTACCGTTAATGTATAGGCTTCATCTATGAACAGAATACCGCCCATAGCTTCCTTGACTACTTCCTGCACCCGCTCTGCAGTCTGCCCTAAATAGCCCTTTACCAGACCTGATCGGTCCACCTCTACCAAATGTCCCTTTTCAAGCACCCCTAAATCCTTGTAGATGCCTGCAAGGATTCTTGCCACCGTTGTTTTTCCAGTGCCCGGATTTCCCGAAAATACCATGTGCTTTGTGGTAGCGGTATTTTTCAGCCCCCTTGCCTCTCTTATTCTTTGAATGCGCAGCAGGTTGATTAAGCTGTTTACTTCTTTTTTTACTGCCCGAAGTCCAACCATATTATTGAACTCTTCCAACTTTTCTTCTAATGTAGTTTCTTCTTCATCTTTGCTTCCTTTTTTCTCCTGTTCTTTTCCTGCTGCCCCACCAAAAACAGGCTGCCCGTCCGTTCCTATATCAATTGCTTCCAGATTAATCTGAAATTCCTTATCCAGTCCCTGCCAGAACACCCCAAATTCCTTTAAATGCTCCTCCAGCTTTTGGATATACACCGTGTAAGCCCGACAGGTCTCATGAGTAGGATTGCTTTTTACTCCAGCAAGAAAGCAGCTTCCAAACACCTTGTACATATCAAGTAAAATCTGCGCCTTCTGCCTGTAAAAAGGCGGCTCTGCCTTCTTTTCTCCTGCATCTGACAATACCGCATAATGTAGAATACTGGGAATACTGTTCACATAGTCCAAAGGAATATGTTCCCTGAACTTTAACGTACAAAGATCCCTTTCATTTGGAAAAACAGCAAGCTTATCACCAATCGTCTTGATTTCGTCCTGAGAAATGGTGCCATCCGCATCTGCCAGATAAACAGCAAATTTTAAAAGTTCGTAATGAAACCCCGCTTTGATTGCAGTAGGCCGTCTTTCATGAGGTCCGATTCCAAAGCGGATTTTTTCCAGCCACTCACATACATTATCACATAAATTCATCAATTGCCGAAAATCATCAATTCTCATATTGTCCCCCTGATTTGCTTTTTTCCAATTTTAGTCTATTCGTCCATTCTCTTTCTTATTATTACCTGAATTTTCCTGTCCTATACAATACCTGTAAAAATTACCCGAATTGCAGCAGCTTTTGCCCATCCCTTTTAGGACTTCTTTGCTCCCACAAGGGAAAATCCAAGGAAAAATACCATATCCACCACCACAATGCTTGCTCCAGTAGGGGTGGCAAGTATATAGGACAGTGCCAATCCTAAAGTAAAGCTGACAGATGCCAATATTAAGGAGCAGATTATCACGCTTTTAAAATCCTTGCATACTCGCATTGCCGTAAGAGCAGGAAAGATAATCAGGCTTGAAATCAAAAGAGTTCCCATCATACGCATACCCAGCACGATGGTTATGGCAATCAAAAAGGCAAGCACCGTCCGATACAGCTCTACTTTCACTCCTGTTGCCCTTGCAAATGTTTCGTCAAAGGTAACCGCAAAAATCTTATGATAAAAAAGCACATATAACAAAAGCACCGCCACAGTCAACAGTATACTAAGCCGCACATCCTCCTTGCTCATGGCAAGAATGCTGCCAAACATATAATTGTTCAAGTCCGCATTCATCCCTTTTGTCATAGACACAATCATCACACCAAGGGCAAGGGCTCCTGTAGAAAACAGCGCAATGGCTGCATCTCCCTTCAGCTTTCCGTTTTCGCTGATTCTAAGCAAAATCAGCGCTGCCACAAATACTACCAAAACTGCCAGATATAAAGGCGCAACCTGAAATGCCGCTGCCACCGCCAATGCCCCAAATCCCACATGGGAAAGCCCGTCCCCTATCATGGAATAACGCTTCAGCACAAGTGTCACTCCCAGTACTGCCGCACACAAGGACACTAGTATGCCTACAATCAATGCCCTAACCATAAAAGGATAAGAAAACATCTGCATCAAGTCATTCCACATCCTCATATCCTCCTAAAAAATCCTTTCCCATATTGCTGTCCAAATACTGTCTTGTAGTGCCAAAAAAGAAATCCGTCTGAGTCAGGTGCAAAATATGGTCCGCCTGCCTGACCGCTTCTTTAATATCATGAGATACCATAATCACAGTAATTTTGTGTTTTTTATTTAAATGTGCCACCATTTCATAAAAATCCAAAACAGCCACCGGGTCCAATCCGGTAGTAGGCTCGTCTAAAAGCAGCAGCTTACTGGTAGCGCATAAGGCTCTTGCCAAAAGCACTCTCTGCTTGTATCCGCCGGACAAATCCCGGAAGCATTCCTTCTTTTTCTCCCAGATTCCCAGAAGCTTCATGGTGTCACTTGCTTTCTTCTTATCTTCCCCGGAATAAAAAGGGGAAAATCCTCTGCTGTTTAAGCAACCGGAAAGCACCACCTCCATAACTGAGGCCGGAAAGTCTCTCTGTGCCGCAGTCTGTTGGGGCAGATACCCGATCTGATTTGCCTTTAAGCCTTCGTTCGTTTGGATTTCTCCCTTTACCTGCTTTTTTAGTCCCAGCAGCCCTTTCATCAAAGTAGTTTTTCCCGTACCGTTTTCACCTACGATACAAAGATAGTCACCACTTTTTACCTCAAAGGATAAGTTATCTATTACTAACTGATTTTCATATGCAAATGAAAGGTTCTTACAAGTTAATAATGCCATTAAAATGCCTCCTTCAGCCTAAGGTAATTTTGCTCCATCAGTTCTACATAGGTAACTCCCTTAAAAAAATCTTCCTTTGTTACGTTATGACAGGAATGCAGCTCTCTAATATCCGCTCCCATTGCCTCTGCCGTCGCCTTGGCAGTCTGGCTGTTTGACAATTCCAAATAAAAAATGGTTTTTGCTTTTTGTTCCCTTGCTTTTTCAATAAAAAACGCCATAGTCCTTGCACTTGGCTCCGATTCTCCGTTACAGCCCGGAAATACTGCATAATAGGGAATCCCGTATTCCTTGGCAAAATAAAGGAAAGGAAACCTATCTCCTACAAAAAGCGCCTGCCCCTTATTGCTTTCAAACAGTTCTTCAAACCGCTTATCCAGATTGGAAATCCGTTCTATATAATGCTCTGCGTTTTCTTCATAAAACCGGGCATTTTCCTGATTCATCAGGGAAATCACTTTTTCCATGCCTTTTATAATCTGAATGGCATTTTTAGGAGATGTCCACACGTGCTCATCATATTCCTCCTGAAATTCTTCCTCTCCTTTATGGGTATGCGCCCATCCGCCCTCGTCCTCTTCATAAGCAGGCATATTGCTGTCATGGTCATGGACGTGTCCCCTCACCTGCATTCCTTCTATAGTCTCTTCTTCATAAAGGGTTACGAAATCCATAATTTTGATTGTATGAAAGCTTTTATCCGAAAAGCTGTCCAGAATTTCTTCAATGTATTCATCTGATTCCCCGCCTGTATACAAAAACAAATCGCAATTTCCAATGGTAATCATATCCTGAGGCGTGGGCTCATAGGAATGAACCTCATTCCCCGGCGGAATCAGCATGGTGATTTCTGCTTTGCCACCTGTTATGGCTCTTGCAAAATCGTAACAGGGAAAATTGGAGGCCACGATTTTTAACTGCCCGTTAGTTTCTGCTTCCTCGTTGCCCTCCATTTCATCCAGCTCCCGATTTTGAGCCTTGCCACAACCAAAAAGAGAAAGCACCATAAATATGCCCACTGTCAAACAAGTTATCCATTTACGATACTTTCCCTTTTTTTGCATCCGATTTTCACACTTTCCCTTATCCTTTTATCTATACAAAGCTTATGACTGCTTCCTTTGGAGCCTTTGCCTTTGCCACCTTTACTGCATGGAGAACTGGTCCTTCGCTTTTATAATCCTCAAAATATTCCCAGCAGACCTTTGCGGTTACCTGCACCCATTCCTTTTGCTCCAATGCCTGTGCCTTGTCATATTTGCAGGCATAGCCCAAAAATGCCATATCATCCGCACAGCAGGTCATCGCCATCCTTCCCGGTACAAAATAACCCTTTGGAAACTGTTCAGGCTTTAATACCATGGCAAGAAAGTCCACTGTTTTTCCCACATACCGTTCCATGTTGTCCAGCATATCAATATACCAGACCCCATAGCCTGTATCATCCAAAGCAATAATATCTTTCTTTACATCATAGGGAAGATCCTCCTCCAAAGTAGCATTGATCTCTCCTTTGGAATCTTCAAAAATAATTTCCGCCTGCTGGTTGATTGCCTTAATATTGCGTTTATAGTTTGCCAACTGGCTTTCCAGTCCGTCACAACGGTTCATTATAATCATTTCCGACTTCCTAAGCATTTCTGCTAGCAGGGACTTCATATTCGTAAAATACATGGAAAAAGTAGAGCCGTCAATACAGGTTACCTGCTGCTCCACCTTCCAGTGCCATGGAAGCTTCATATTTTTGGCATTCCACATGCCGTTATACTCAACAATGATACGGGAAGGCTTGTGCTTCTTTTCCAGCTCAATCAGCTTCGTGGACTGGAAATCTTCCTCTTCTTCTATAAGCTCCACTACGGTACGGCTTTTTTTCAACACTTCCTCCGTATAGGTAACCTCTCCCTCTTCACAGAGAAGCAGCAGCGTCTTTCCTCTCGTCTGAAAGTAAGGCTGTGCTAACGTATAAGTGATGAACTCGCTTTTTCCGCTATCTAAAAATCCGTTAATCACATAAACTGGAATCATATCTATCCTTCTTTCTAACCTTTAAGCAAATAATTTCTTTAAGTTTTCTTCCTGAAGCTCAGAACCAATCACGCAGATTTTTCCGGTATATTCCGGATTGCCGTCCCTGACTTCGCTTTCTGCAGGCACATAATCAAAATAAATAAATGTCTGACTGTCTTTTGCAGCCACCATTCCCTTTGCCCGGAGCACAAAGCCGTAAGTATCCTTGTCCTCCAATGCCTCCAATATGTCCGTAATCTGCTCCTTCGTAAACTGCTTTGGAGTCTCTATGCCCCAGCTTGTAAACACTTCGTCCGCATGATGATGTCCATGGCTATGGTCATGCCCGCAGGAACAGCTTTCGCCATGGTCATGATGGTGCTCGTGTCCTTCATGGTCGTGGCTACATTCTTCATGCTCGTGATGGTGCTCATGCCCTTCATGACCGTGGCTACATTCTCCATGCTCGTGATGGTGCTCGTGTCCTTCATGACCGTGGCTACATTCTCCATGCTCGTGATGGTGCTCATGCTCTTCATGATGATGGTCATGACAGCCACAGGTACAATCCTCTCCATGCTCATGGTGATGCTCCTGCTCCTCCATAACTTCTTTGAGCAGCTCTGCCTGAAAATCGCTCTTATGCTCCATTGCCTCTAAAATCTGCGCTCCTTTTAAGTGGTCCCATGGAGTAGTAATAATAGCTGCCTTTTCATTGTGTTCTCTAATCATTGCTACGCATGCTTCCAATTTTTCCTCTGGCATTTTATCTGTACGGCTTAATATGATAGTGCCCGCATATTCAATCTGATTGGCAAAAAATTCGCCAAAGTTTTTCAGGTATGTCTTACACTTTGTAGCATCTACAACCGCTACGGCAGAATTAAGCATGACTCCTGTTTCTTCCATGACTCCTTCCACAGCTTTTAATACATCGGAAAGCTTTCCTACTCCGGACGGCTCAATCAGTACCCTGTCCGGCTTATACGTGTCGATTACTTCCTTTAAGGATGTCCCGAAATCTCCCACTAAGGAACAGCAGATACATCCTGAATTCATTTCTTTAATTTCAATTCCGGCATCCTTTAAAAATCCGCCGTCGATTCCAATTTCTCCAAATTCGTTTTCAATGAGTACCACTTGTTCATCCTGAAAGGACTCCTTTAACAGCTTCTTAATCAGAGTTGTCTTCCCCGCTCCTAAAAATCCTGATACCACATCAATTTTGCTCATTTCAATCACCTTTCTTTTTTCTATTAACCTTTAGTATATCACATTTTTTCATTTACGCAAAATTTTCTATATCTTCCAAAATCAGCCTTGCTTACAGAAAGAAAAAGTCTGGTTCCGCCACTTTCATAAGCAATCTCCTTAATAATCCCATGCTTTTGCAAATAAGACACTGCCTGTCCTTCTGAAAATGGAATGAACATTTCGCAATCCACATAGCCTGCCCTTGACATCTGAAAAATATTCTTCACCAAAGCTTCTATATGTTCTTTGCTTTTAGCGCTCATATAAATGGAATTCCCTTTTACTTTTGGAAGGGAAAATCCCAAGTCTCCCCTTAAGTCCGCCTTATTGTATACAATCATCATAGGAATATGTGCTGCTTCCAGTTCTTTTAAGGTTTCCTCCGTAACTGCCATATGCTCCTTATAATAAGGGTCTGAAAAATCAACTACCTGCAACAGCAAATCTGCATTTTTCACCTCTTCCAAAGTGGAGCGGAATGCCTTAATCAGATTATGGGGAAGATTGCTGATAAATCCCACTGTATCGGACAGCAGAAAGCTTCTTTTATCCTGTCCTACGATTTTGCGCACAGTTGTTTCCAAGGTAGCAAAGAGCATATCCTTTTCCAGCACCTTTTTTTCCTCATCCTGTACATATAAATCCACCATCTGATTCATAATCGTGGACTTTCCCGCATTGGTATAGCCTACAAGCGCCACCTGAAATTCTCCGGTCCGAAGCCGCCTTTTTCTCTGGGTGTCCCGTTCCTTGGAAATTTCCTCTAACTCTTTTCTAAGCTCGCCGAGCCTATGTTCAATTTTTCTTCTGTCTAGCTCCAGCTTCTTTTCGCCTGCCCCTTTATTACTAAGGCCGCTGCCGCCGCCCTGCCTGCTCAGCGCTTCGTGAAGTCCTACCAGCCTTGGAAGCATATATTGGAGCCTTGCAGTCTCCACCTGCAGTCTTGCCTCTCTTGTTTTTGCCCTAGTAGAAAAAATCTCTAAAATCAAAGTAGTTCTGTCTAAAATGGGAAGTCCCAGTTCTTTTTGCAGGTTGCGAAGCTGGGAGGGACTTAAAGCATTGTCAAATACAATGACTTCTGCGCCTGTCTCTTCCGCTTTTTCCCGCACTTCCTCCACTTTTCCCGTTCCGATATAAAAAGCTTTATTGGCTGTGGGAAGGGTCTGTTCCACTATAGAAACTACTTCCATATTGCAGGCTTTTGCAAGGGCTGACAGTTCTTCCATGGATTGGGTGAAGAAGGGGGTGTTGTTTAAATTTAGACCTACTAAAAGTGATTTTTCCATGTTTTTGTCCTTTTTTGGTTTTTGAATCTTAAGTTTTAGGTTGTGAGGATACTGGGATGTGTCTTGGGTTTGGGGACACGCTTTCGCTCTGCTTTGCACGTAGCGGTACTAGGCTTGCAAAGGACGCAAGCCAAGGACCGACGTGCACGCAAAGGTCCCCGAACCCAAGACACATCCCAGTATCCGGCGCTACGTTACGAAGAGCTTCCTAAGGGATAGTGATAGAAAGCAGGTTTCTTGTAATGGTTCAGTTTGCAGGCGCAGGGTGGGTTCCCATAGTGTATGTTGTCTTAGGGAGTCTTTATAAAAACGCCAGCGCTTAGTGAGGTGTTTTTAGTTTAGATTCATTCTATGGAAAATAAGTCTGGATATTGTTCCGTCAATTCTCCGCAGAACCTTTGGGTGCCTTTTGGGTTCAGGTGGTCGGCATCGCCGAAATAGTCGTTGGAATAGAAGGTCAGGGCGGTGTCGAAAACCACTGATTTATATTTTTCCTGTAAGGCATCCATGTATTGACTGTAATGGGTCTTGAAGTCTTTTGTGAGGATAGTATAGGAAGCTTCATTCATAGGCATACTTTTTACAATTACCCGGATATTATTTGTCTGGCACAGGGCGAAAATTTGTTCCAGATAATGAGTGATAACGTCACTTCCTGAAAAATCAGTTACTTTTGCCTCACCGTTAAAGCTGTCGCTGTACTCTGCAGTGCCGTAGTAGCTTTGCCCTCTTCCCGCTTCCATTTGCGCATATTTTTCCTTTGTTTTTTGGAAACGGAACAGGAAGCCTGCTTTTTTCAAGGCAGTAGCGTATTTGTTGGGCATATATGTTTTATACATGAAATATTCCACTGGGTAATTATCTATAAGAATGCTTTCGTTGTCTTTATAGTTTTTTGCAGTGCTTATAATATCCATGAAATCTTCCGTATCCATTGTATGAAAGTACACACTTCTTGTCCACAGGGTATCTATGTCCATATAGTGCATTGGCGCATAAGATAAAATCAATGTTTCCGGCTGGGGATGATGCTTTAGATATTCCTTCAGCGCATAATAGCCCTCAATGGGTGTCGCCCCTCCTAAGGACAGATTATAGCATTCCCCGGAAAGCAAATCGGGAACAAAACCCGCCTTTGCCCGGGAATCTCCTAAGATTATGACAGGGTTATTTTCGGCGCTGTCCTTCACATAGTCCTTCTGCTGCCTGTACATGGCATATTCATCATCCATGTAATACTCCGGAAAAAAACGGCAGTACAAGGGCAGCAGCACAAAGAACGGTACTAACAATATAAGCAGTTTTCCTACTGTTTTTCCGATTTCCTTCCACATTACTTTTCTCCCTTTTTAGAAAAAGATACCCTTGTAAACTCATTTGTACAAATACTGCTTTGAAATCAGTCCATCCTTTTCAAAGCCATATTTTTGATAAAGTTCACAAGCGGGAACATTCTGTACATCCACCCAAAGATTGCACATGGCAACCTTTTCCTGACTAATCCTTACAAAAGCATAATTGAGCAAGCAAAACCCCAGCCTCTGTTTGCGACAGCTTCCATCTATCACCAGATGCTGCAGCAGGCAGGATTTTCCTAAAACATCCAGATACAGCGCCCCAATGACCTGTGTCCCATCCAAAATATAATAGACGTGGCCTGTGCGAATCATCTGCCGGATTGTGTCCAATTTGGGAAGCGGCGTACTTAAAGCATCCAGATTTGCCTGCCACAGTTTTAGAATCTGCTCTGCATATTTCTCATCTCCATAGGAAAACAGCTTCCCTCTTTGGCCTTCTGCCATCTCCTCATCAGCCCTGCCTAAAGTGTACTCCCCATCAAGTTTCATGCACATACGCACATATTCCTTGTAGGGCTCAAACCCTGCTTTTTTCCATTTTTCTTCTTCACTGGCAATATCCAAAACCTTATTCCTGCGCACCACAAAATCCAACACCGCCTGCCTGTCCTGCTTGTGAAATTCCACCTCTGCCGCCGCATCCTGATAGTAATAAATATGGTCATAGGTGCATTCTCTCACTGTCAAAAGAAAGGTTCTTTCATGCCGTTCATAATACAGACTCCCGGCTTCTATATATCTCTGCACATCCTCACGCAGAAAATAACAATTTGTGGTGGTCTTTTTACACTCTGCCTTAAATTCCCCAATCAGGCTTTTATATTGTTCAAAGGATTCTACTTTATTCATTCGCAATATACTCTTTCTTTCCTCATTTTAACAAAGACATACCTTAAAACTGAAAATACACAAATTCCCTTGCATTAAAAGAAGCAAACAACAAAAAGAACAGCATAAACCCATAATACACCGCCCATCTCACTTTTACAGGCAGCCCTGAAATCCCATCAAGCGGATCTGCCTTCAAAGCCACATAATCATAAACCACAAGAAGCACAACAGGCACTACCACACTGACTCCATCCAAAGCCGTCATATGGAAATCCCGGATTCCATTCACAACGTAACTTACCGGAGAAGAAATACCAACCCACATATGTCCTAACACATAAAAGGCTTCTGCTATCGTATCTGCCCGGAAAAAAATCCATCCGATTACCACAAGGAAAAAAGTAAGCACCCTGTTTTGGAATTTCCCAAGCCATTTTCCAAGTATTTTTTCTAAAACTTGTCCAACCCCGTGGAAAAGCCCCCAAAGTAAAAATGTATAATTGGCGCCATGCCAAAGACCGCTTGCTAAAAAAGTGACAATCAAATTCCAATGCTTTCTCATAGGAGATACCCGGTTTCCCCCAAGGGGAATGTATACATAATCCCGGAACCAAGTGGATAAAGAAATATGCCATCTGCTCCAAAATTCCTTTAAGGAACGGGCAAAATAAGGACTTTTGAAATTCCTCATCAAATCAATTCCAAAAAGCTTTCCGCAGCCAATGGCAATATCCGAATAACCGGAAAAATCACAGTAAATCTGTATAGCAAAAAACAAGGTCGCCAAAAATAGAGAAAAGCCTTTATAGTAATGGCTTTCGGAATAAATCTGATCCACATAAATTCCTACCGTATCGGCAATAACCAGCTTCTTAAAAAAACCCCATGCCATCAGCTTCAGTCCGTAGGAAGCCTTTTTATAAGAAAAAAACTGTTCCTTTCTGATTTGTGGAAGCAGATTTTCCGTCCTTTCAATGGGACCCGCTACTAGCTGGGGAAAAAACGCAATAAAGGCTGCATATTTTACAAAGTTTCTCTCCGGCTCTACTTTTCCTTTGTACACATCAATTACATAGCTTAAGGTCTGGAAGGTATAGAAAGAAATGCCTACCGGAAGCATGAACTGTAATGCAACAGGGTGCAGTGGAATTGCAAACCTCTCACAAACCGTATTCAGGGTGCTTAAGAAAAGATTGGAGTATTTAAAGAAAAACAATATCCCTAAGCTTGCCACCAAAGTAAGGCTTAGGAGAATTTTTCTTTTCTGTTGAAACTGTTTTTCATTTAAAAGCAGACCGCTTACATAAGAAACAAATGTGGTGAACAAAATTAAGACTACATACTTTGCGTTCCAGCTCATATAAAAATAATAGCTGGCGAGAAACAACAGTATGTAGCGGTATTTATGGGGCAATGCCCAGTATATGAAAAATACAATTGGTAAAAAAACGGCAAATGCCAAGGAATTAAACAGCATAGCTCCCCCTGTTTCTTTCTGCAGGCTTTCATCCATAAACAGCAGCCTGCCTCATGCAGATATTAAAAAAAGTAAGCAGGACGGTAAGCCGGGTTCTGTCGTGAATGGTCATCTATCTAGGGCATCTGTTGCCAGATGCCTCAAGCAACCTACCTGAAAACCTGACGGGCCGCCAGATTGTTTTCTGTTTGGTCTTGCTTCGGATGGGGTTTACATATGCCCTTTCTGTTACCAGAAAGGCGGTAGTCTCTTACACTGCCCTTCCAACCTTACCTGCAGGCAATGCCTACAGGCGGTATATTTCTGTTGCACTATCCTTGGAGTCGCCTCCACCGGACGTTATCCGGCATCCTGCCCTGTGAAGCCCGGACTTTCCTCACCTGCCCAAAGGCAGCTGCGACCATTTGTCCTACTTACATTTTTATCATGGAAATTTTATTTTTCACTTATGGCTTCTTATACATGAAAGCAGCTTCCGCCCACGAACTCCCGTACAATGGAATTGTTAGGAAGGTTCTCGCTGCTGACACCTAAGAAATAATCCAGAAATTTCAAAAGCCTCTTTGCCTCATGATATTCCGGCTCCTCTTTTGATATTTCAAACAATAACGGCTCTGCAAACTGCTTTAACACTGCTAGCTCATAAATCAGCGCAGAATTAAAAAATGCATCCGCACTTTCCTGAAAAGGAAAGATATTTTCCTCTTCGCCCCTTCTTACAGAGCTCCACATCTGAATGGTTCTCTTAGCAGCAGTTCCTCTTGTCCTTGCATCTCTTACCATACGCCTTATTAGCCTTCCGTCCGTAGTTGGAATACGATTATGCTCATCAATATTCAGACTGGTAAGAGCGCTTATATAAATTTTATATTTGCTGCTATTGGGCAGGGAATGGGACATTTTGTCATTTAGGCCATGGATTCCCTCTATTACCAGAATATCATCTTTTCCCAGCCTTTTTTTATTTCCCTTATATTCTCTCTTGCCTGTTTTAAAATTGAAGGTAGGAAGCTCTACTTCCTTTCCATCCAGCAAATCACACATATCTTTATTAAACTGTTCCAAATCTATAGCTTCCAGACACTCAAAATTGTAATCGCCATTTTCATCCTTCGGGGTTTTTTCTCTATCCACAAAATAATCATCTACTGCAATAGGATGGGGCGTCAGCCCATAAGTGCGAAGCTGTATGGAAAGCCTGTGGGAAAATGTGGTTTTTCCACTGGAGGAAGGACCTGCAATCATAACGAATTTCACGCCGCCTCTTGCAGCAATTTCTTCGGCAATTTCGCCAATCCTTCTTTCCTGTAAAGCCTCTTGGACAAGAATGACTTCACTAATCTTTCCAGCGCAGATTTGATCATTCAAATCCCCTACTGTACCAATTCCCAGCTTCCTTCCCCATTCATCAGCCTGCTTTAATGTTTCAAACAGCTTCTGCCTTGGCTTAAATTCCTCTATCAGCTTTGGCTCATGGCGGTCCGGCAGATTTAGTATCAATCCGTTTTCATAATAAGAAACCTTAAAATATTTCACGTATCCTGTACTGGGCAGCATATGCCCGTAAAAGTAATCAAAATAACCATCCAGCTCATACACATTTACAGTGGAGCTTCTACGATACCGGAATAACTCTTCCTTATCTATCATGCCCTTTTCCTTAAACAGCCCAACTGCATAATCAATAGGATAGGTTTCCTTTTTAATGGGTAAATCAACCTTTACCAGCTCCTTCATTCTTTCGTTAATCTGTTCCGCCAATTTTGTGGAAAATTCCATTTCTCCACTGCTGCTGCAATAATAGCCTTTCCCTATGGCAAACTCTACCTTGACTTTTGCTGCTTCTTTTGCTCCCAAAATATCATGTACTGCCTTTAGCAGTAAAAAAGTAGCCGTCCTTACATAAGTCTTATGCCCTGCTGATTCATGTAACGTAATAAAATTGATTTCACAGGATTTATCCAAAGTCTTCTGAAGCTCCGTCATTTTTCCATTTACATAGACAAGTGCAATCAAATCCTGATACTCGCCCTGATATTCATTTGCGATTGCCTCATAGGATGTTCCTATAGGATATTCCTTTTCTTTTCCTCCGATTGTTACCTTTACCATATTTTTTTCCTCTTCCCAATTGCTATATAATCACAAAAGGCGCCGTCTGCTTTGGGACAACCACTTCTATGTCCCTACATTCCCTTCTTAGATATTCCTCCATGTAAGGTACAAATATGTGCTCTAATCCAAAGTGTCCTGCATCAATAATAAAAAGCCCCTGTGCCGCCGCATCAATCCCTTCATGGTGGTCGATATCCCCAGTAATCAGAACGTCTGCACCTGCCTCTATTGCAGCGCCTACCATAGACTTGCCGGAGCCCGGCATAATAGCTGCGGTTTCCAGATCTCCCTCCAAATCTCCAAATACTTTCAGCCTGTCTATTTCAAACTTCTCCTTTACAAGCTCCGCACATTCCCGCAAGGTCATTACCTTTGGCAGCTTCCCAATCCTTCCAAAGCCTTCCTTGGAAATATCATCTTCAAAGGTAGTCTCTAAAACCCTTCGGTTTTTCAGCCCAATTTCGTCGGCTGCCGCATCCGCCATTCCCATTACGTCAAAATTGGTATGCATGGCATAATAGCATATATCATTCTGTATTAATTGTATGAGGCGGCGCCCTATGAAATGCTCCCCTGTTATATTTTTCACAGGCTTAAAAATCATCGGGTGATGCGTCAGGAGCATATCCGCTTCTCCTTTCACAGCCTCCTCCACCACTTCATCTGTTGCATCAAGGGCTATATAAATCCGCTTGATTTCCTTGTCCCGCCTTCCTGCCTGCAGCCCCACATTATCCCATTCACTAGCATACATAAGAGGCGAAAGCTCCTCCAGCTTTTCCATGACTGCTTCACACCGCATAAAATACCTCCTTAAAACCCGCTAATACATTCCTCAATACATTGAAGCTTTTCTAAAAGCTCTTTCTTCCTTTCCTGCCTTCCTGACAGATTCCCTTCCTTCTTTTCCAATGTGAGCCTTTCTATGGTTCGGCTGACGGTTTCCTTTTCCTTCTGCAGATATTGCAAAAGCACCGGATGTTTTTCCTTTAACAAAAGAGGTCCATACAGTTCTTCCGCTTTTGTATAGGTCATATAACCTGCCTTCTCCCTTTTTTCTGCCCGCATCATTGGATAATACTTTCCCTCTTCTAAAACCATGTTTTCCTTTACTATAAAAAAACAATGCTGCAAAAGAAACCGGCGCACAAGCCATATTTCCGATTGTGGCTGTAAAATCAACGTTTTTATTCCGGAAAGACGATTGATTGCTTCCTCCACAATATGAATCACAAGCCTGCCGCCCATGCCTGCACAAATCAAAGTATCCGCTTCGCCTTCCTCCAAGGCTGTCGCTCCATCCGACAGTCTGGTTTCTATGTAAGGGTTCAGTCCTTCCCGTTTCACATTCTCATTTGCATGATATAACGGTCCCTGATTGATATCCATTGCGATTACAGAGCTGCACCTGCGTTCTTTTATTAGGCAGATGGAAACATACCCATGGTCACAGCCAATGTCTGCTGGCAGGTCTCCTTCTTTCACCAGCTCCACAATTGCTCTTAAGCGTTTTGATAATTCCATATGTGCCTGCCTGTCAGTCCAAGTAATCCTTTAATTTTCTGCTTCTGCTGGGATGACGAAGCTTTCTTAATGCCTTTGCTTCAATCTGGCGGATACGCTCACGGGTAACGTTAAATTCCTTCCCCACTTCCTCAAGGGTTCTTGCCCTTCCGTCATCCAGTCCGAAACGCAGCTTCAATACCTTTTGCTCCCTCTCCGTCAAAGTATCCAGCACTTCCCCAAGCTGTTCCCTTAACAGGGTAAATGCTGCTGCATCAGCAGGAACCGGTACGTTGTCATCCTGAATAAAATCACCTAAATGGGAATCCTCTTCTTCTCCAATAGGCGTTTCCAAGGATACCGGTTCCTGAGAAATTTTCAAAATCTCTCTTACCCGGTCCTCCGGCATATTGATTTCTGCCGCAATTTCCTCCGGAGTAGGTTCCCGTCCCAGCTCTTGAAGTAGCTGTCTGCTAACCCTGATAAGCTTATTGATGGTTTCCACCATATGCACCGGAATACGGATGGTCCTTGCTTGATCTGCAATTGCCCTTGTGATTGCCTGACGAATCCACCATGTAGCATAGGTAGAAAACTTATAGCCTTTTCTATAATCGAATTTTTCCACAGCTTTAATAAGACCCAGATTTCCCTCCTGAATCAAATCGAGGAAAAGCATTCCTCTTCCCACATATCTTTTGGCAATGCTTACAACAAGCCGCAAATTAGCCTCTGCTAACCGTTTCTTTGCCTCTTCATCGCCCATTTCCATTTTCTGGGCAAGCTCGATTTCCTCCTCCGCACTTAAAAGCGGCACCTTGCCAATTTCTTTTAAATACATGCGGACCGGATCCTCAATGCTGACCCCGTCTGGAACAGAAAGATCGATGTTCTCCACATCCACCTCTTCCTCTTCTGCTAAAATAATCTCTTCATCAGGCTCGTCCTCCTCTGTAATACGAAGTACATCTACCCCAGCCTGCTCCAACGTTTCCAGAATCTTATCAAATTGTTCCTCCTGCATTGGAATATCCGCAAAATGATCACTGATTTCCTGATATTCCAAAACATTCTTTTTCTTTTTGGCAAGGCTTAAGAGACTTTTTACCTTCTCTTCAAACTTTGCTGCTGTGTTTTCGTCCATTTGGTAGTCCTTCCTTCCATAAATCTGTTCCTATTTTAACCTTATTTCAAAGAAATATGCGCTTTTTTCAGTTCTTCCAGCGCCCTCTTCCCTGCAATTGCCTTGTCTAAAGCCGTCACATCGCTTCCCATTCTGCCCAGATGATATTCGTAACTGCACTCCTTGACCCTTATGATAATATCCCGGAAAGCTTTTTCTTTATCCTGATCTGACTCCACGGCCTCCAGCTTCGTATTAAAAAGGTCTGCCACTTCCCTCTGTTCTGCCTCATCCGTAAACATGCTGATAATTCCCGCCGGATTCATCTTTCCTTCCTCCAACTGGGAAAAAAGCTTTTCTGCCACCTTCACATAAAGCTCTTGGGTAAAGTCGCTGGTTACAATATATTTCCTTACAATGGGATATGCCTTAGGCTCCTCAATCAGCCATGTAAACAATAGCTTTTGCACCTTCATGTCCGGGTTCTCTTTTCGTTCCCTGCTCTGTATGCCCGATTTGGGCCTTACCTGCTCTCTTACCATGCCTGTTCTTGCTGCATGGGAATAAACCAGCTTTCTTAAATTTTCAAACCCTATATGGTATCTTTCCGCCACTGCCTCTATATAATTTTCCCGTTCCACTTCTTCCGAAAAACCGCAAAGCCTTTTTGCAATTTCATTATGAAATCTTGTTTTCCCTTCCGGGTCTGTTAAATCGTAATCCCGCTGCAGTATGCGAAGCTCAAAGAAAAAGCTGTTTTCTGCCTCATCCATGCGCTTTTCAAAGGCTTCCTCTCCAAGATTCTTAATAAACTCATCCGGATCCTTATAAGGCTCTAGGTTAATTACCTTTCCGGTAAGCCCCACTTCCTTTAGGATGCCGATGGCACGTAATGCAGCCTTTGTTCCTGCACCGTCACTGTCATAGGATAAAAGCACCTGCTCCGTATAGCGCCTTAATAGATTTGCCTGCCCGCTTGTAAAGGCGGTTCCAAGAGAAGCAACTGCCTGTTGAAAGCCTGCCTGATGCAGAGCTATTACATCCATATATCCCTCACATAAAATCATGTTGCTTTTTCTGGAGGTTCTGGCAAAATTCAACCCATAAAGATTCCGGCTCTTATCAAAAATTTCCGTTTCAGGGGAATTTAAATATTTTGGCTCTCCATCCCCCATGACCCTTCCTCCAAAGCCAATGACCCGGTGATTGATATCCTGAATGGGAAACATGACTCGGTTCCAGAACTTGTCGCACATTCCGATTTTCTCACTGAAGCTTACAAGTCCTGCTGCATTTAACAGCTCATCACTATAGCCCTTGTTTTTCAGATACAGATACAAGTCATTGCTTGTTTTATTGGAATAGCCAAGCCCAAAGCTCTTTATGGTTTCTTCCTTTAACTGCCGTTTTTTCAAATATTCATATCCGGCTTGTCCATGCTTGCACCGAAGCTGATAGAAGAAATATTTTGCCGCCTCTTTATTGATTTCCAAAAGAGTTGCGCGCCTGCTTTCCTTCTTTTTCATCTCTTCGTTGTATTCCAGCTCCGGCAGAGGCACGCCTGCCCTGTCCGCCAGCAGCTTCACTGCCTCCGGGAATGAATAATTTTCATAGTTCATAATGAACGTAAATACATTGCCCCCTGCACCACAGCCAAAGCAATAATACATCTGCTTGCCGGGCGACACTGAAAAGGAAGAAGTCTTCTCATTGTGAAAGGGGCACAGCCCAAAATAACTAGCTCCCTTTTTCTGCATGCGCACATAACCGGAAATCACATCTACAATGTCATTTTTCTGTCTGATTTCTTCTATTATTTCTTCTGGATAGTACATGCCTTATCCCACTTCCTTTTTCTTTAGCCATGCCATGTTTTTGGGATGAAGATTTCCTCATATTTGGCAATTGCAAACCGATCCGTCATGCCTGCTATATGGTCACATACAATCCGCTCGGCAGGAGTATTATCCCGTTCCATGATTTGGAGCAGCTCCTTTGGCAAAAGCTCCAAATTCTTCAAATAATAAGTATAAAGCGCTTCTATCAGCATCTCCGCTTTGCCTTCCTCACTTTTGGCAACCGGATTCTGATATATATGTTCAAACATAAAAGCCCTGATATCCTTCATCGCCTGTGCTACCGGCTCGGACATGACAATGTCATTTTTCCCTCTGCTGTTCACTATGATATCATGTATAAAATGATCCAGCCTTTCTCTGGTGGTATAGCCTATTACCTTTCCGATAGACCAAGGCACATCTGCATCCTTTAACAGATTGGCGCGAATGGCATCATCCATGTCATGATGGATATAGGCTATCTTATCGGATAGTCTTACAATTTTCCCTTCTAAGGTGGCTGGAACATTTGCCGTCTGATGGTTTCGTATGCCGTCCCGCACTTCATAGGTCAGATTCAGCCCCATGCCATCCTTCTCCAGCACGTCTACTGTCCTGACACTTTGCTCACTATGTACGAATCCTAAAGGGCATATGTTATTTAAAGCTCTTTCACCTGCATGTCCAAAGGGCGTATGTCCCAAATCATGTCCCAATGCGATTGCCTCTACTAAATCTTCATTTAACAAAAGCGCCTTTGCAATGGTTCTGGCATTTTGGGAAACCTCCAAGGTATGCGTAAGCCTTGTACGATAATGATCCCCGTCCGGCGCTAAAAACACCTGCGTTTTATCCTTTAACCGCCTAAAAGACTTGCTATGGAGTATCCGGTCCCTGTCCCTTTGGAAAACCGGCCGGATATCGCATTGCTCCTCTTCCCGGAGTCTTCCCTTGGAATTCCGGTTTAAACAGGCATAAGGGCTTAGATATTCACTTTCTCTTTCTTCTAATTGCTCTCTAATAGTCATAGCATTCCCTCTATATGCTGTTTTTCTTTGCGTCCTTTTATATATTCGATAAAAAAGCGACAATTCCTTTTTTATTTTTAAAATTTTTTTGTTTAGGAAAAAATAGCCGCAAACACAGGAGCTGCCACTACGGTTATCAAACCGCTTACCACAATGGCAAGGGAGCTCATGGCACCCTGCACCTCTCCAAGCTCAATCATTTTTGAGGTACCAATTGCATGGGAGGCAGTTCCAATGCACACTCCCTGTGCCACCGGTTCTTTAATCCGAAACCATTTTAACAGCACCGGACCAAATATGGCTCCCATCAAACCGGCCACAAGGGTTCCTGCTATGGTAATGCCGGAAATGCCGCCCAATTCCTCACAGGTGCCCAGCGCAATTGCTGTGGTAATTGATTTCGGAAGCAGCGAAACCATAAAAACCGGCTCCATTTTACAAAGAACCGCCATTCCTCCAATTACAATACCATGCGCCAGACAGCCTGCCAGTACTCCTGCCAGAATTGCCGCTGCATTGTTTTTTAATATTTGAAACTGTTTATATAAAGGAACTGCCAGACAAACAGTGGCAGGCGTCAGAAAATAAGTAATATACTGCGCTCCCTTGTCAAAGGTCTCATAATCCACATGGAATACGTGCAAAAACGAAATAATAAGGATTGTGGAAATCAAAAGAGGATTTAATATGGGAAGACTGCATTTTTTCTGAAGCCACATGGCGAAAAAATAGCAGCTAAGTCCAAGCGCCATACCAAAATATGTCCATTGTGCCAATAATTCATTCAATTTACATCCTCTCCTTTGCCACAAGTCCTTTGCCTCTTTGAAGACAGCTTCATCACCCACTGGGTCACCAGCCCGGTTATTACTGTGGTTACTATGGTTGACAGGACAATAGTTCCCACAATGGGCACAAATGCTCCCATAACCTGATCCATTACCGTAATCAGGCTCACACTTGGGGACAAAAATAAAAGCGGCATAATTGCCAGAAAAAATTCTGCCACCTCTTCTATCTGTTCCAGCTTTAAAAAACCTGTCATCAGCAGCAGGAACAAAAGCAGCAGCCCATATATGCTTGCCGGTACCGGAAGCGGCAGCATACTATGCAGCAGCTCTCCTAAAAAGCTGATGCTAATAATAATCATAAATTGTTTTATAGGTTTCATTTATTTCTCCATTTTGCCGTATTAAGACGGCAGCACAAATAGTAACGCTGGTCTGCTTTCTTTCACATTATCCCTTGCTTTTTCAGAAAGAAAAAACAGACCTAATTGTTCTTTAGAGTCTGTTTATTTTACCCACTTTTTGACATTTTATGCAATATGTTTTTCGGAAAAAGTTGTATTTTTTTGTAGCAGGTCAGTCTTTTCTAGTAAAGATGGATATACGGATGTGGAAGATGGAAGAGCATGGGAGCTTTGGATAAACGGACGTGGGAGGCGGCAGAGCATAGGATAGTCTTCCGGACACGCTCTCGCTCTGCAAAGACGCAGCG
>JAMPFB010000001.1:172803-190601 GCA_023664735.1 Robinsoniella sp.
TACTGATACCGAACGGGTCGTCATATAGCGCCCTCCATGGCGCAATATGACTAAAATTGCCGTCCATGGCAATTTTACCCTAGGTTACGAAAAGGCTGTTAAGGAAAAGCGCCATCAAAAGCAAGGAAGCCAATCCACTCTCATCCCTCTGTTGCTGTTTTGTTGCAGGCTGTACTAGAAAAGAGTTTGTTTATTTTTAGAATATCTCTAACCTTATCTCAACGCAGATTGATTTTGCTTTTATGCATAAGCATGGATAGGATTAGGACTTAGTATATAGGACCTTCTCATGTATATGTATATGTATATGAATATGCATACATGGGACTTAATATATATGAATTCCCATACCTAGAGCTTACCGATACACAGTGGGAGACGGCAGAGCATAGGATAGTCTTCCGGACCTTTGCAAAGTCGCCGGCACTTATGCCCCGTACTTTGGGGCATTAGTACCGCTGCGTCTTTGCAGAGCGAGAGCGTGTCCGGAAGACTATCCTATGCTCTGCCGTCTCCCACGTCCGTCCTCCAAAGCCCCTATGCCCCGTCTCCTCCAAAGCCACCCTATGTTCAACCATCTTTACCAAAAAAGACTAAACTTCCATCACCCCTTTACGAAAAAAGCCGTGGCACAGATAATGCCACAGCTTTCATAAAACTATTTAATATGTATCATTTTCTTAATTGTTAATCAGCTTATCTTCTCCATTCCAGCTATAAAGCTTGCGGATTTCTTCTCCTACGATTTCTGAAGGATGCTCTGCTGCTAAGTTCCTCATTGCCCGGAAATGAGCCTGTCCGCCTGCCGGAGACATATCCAGCAAGAATTCTTTTGCAAAAGAACCATCCTGAATGTCTGCTAAGATTTTCTTCATGGTCTTCTTTGTTTCTTCGGTAATAATCTTAGGTCCGGTAACGTAATCACCATATTCTGCTGTATTGGAAATGGAATATCTCATTCCTGCAAAGCCTGACTGGTAAATCAAATCTACAATCAGCTTCATCTCATGGATACATTCAAAGTAAGCATTTCTTGGGTCATAGCCTGCTTCTACCAATGTTTCATAGCCTGCCTGCATCAATGCGCATACACCGCCGCAAAGAACTGCCTGCTCGCCAAATAAGTCTGTTTCTGTTTCTGTTCTAAAGGTAGTCTCCAAAACGCCTGCTCTTGCGCCGCCAATTGCAAGGGCATATGCCAAAGCCATATCCTGTGCCTTTCCTGTGGCATCCTGATGAACAGCTACCAAACATGGAACGCCTTTTCCAGCCTGATACTCGCTGCGAACCGTATGTCCCGGCCCCTTTGGTGCAATCATGGTAACGTCTACATTCTTAGGTGGAACAATCTGTCCAAAATGGATAGCAAATCCATGAGCAAACATTAACATATTGCCCTCTTCCAGATTTGGCTCAATGGATTCCTTGTACATAGCTGCCTGCTTTTCATCGTTGATTAAGATCATGATGATATCTGCTTTTTTTGCGGCTTCTGCAGCCGTGTATACCTCAAAGCCCTGTGCTTCTGCCTTTGCCCAAGATTTAGAGCCTTCGTAAAGGCCGATGATTACATGACAGCCGGATTCCTTTGCATTTAAAGCATGAGCATGTCCCTGACTGCCGTAACCGATTACTGCAATGGTCTTACCCTCTAATAAGGATAAGTTGCAATCTTCCTGATAAAATATTTTTGCCATTTTTATCTCCTCCTGATATATTAAAATAATATTTTATTGAAAGTTAGTAGTTGCTAACTAATCACATCATTATAAATAAGTAACGTTTTCAATTCCTCTGCCAAGCCCTGCAATTCCGGTTCTTGCCAGCTCTAGGATTTCATAGCCGTCCAACAGTCCAATAAAGGCTTCGATTTTATCCTGATCCCCGGTAAGCTCGATAATCAAGCTTTCCTTGGAAACATCAATAATATTAGCCCGGAAAATGTCAGCTACCGCTATAATCGCCTGCCGCTGCATGGGGTCTGCCTTTACCTTAATCAGACAAAGCTCTCTATATACGCTTTCTCCCTGCTTAAGCTCCTTAATGTCCTGAATGTCCACCAGCTTGCCAACCTGCTTTTCAATCTGGTCTAAAATCTCATCATTGCCGCTTGTGACAATGGTAATCCTTGTAAACTTTGGATCTGCTGTAACCCCTGCGGTAATGCTTTCAATATTGTAGCCCCTTCTGCTGAACAAACCGGATATACGGCTTAAGACGCCGGGCGTATTGTCCACTAAAAGCTGAAATACTTTTTTTTGCATAATATTGACCTCTTTCTTCTAGGTTCTATTTATTCTAACAGTAGATAAGTACCCTTGTCAATCTATGAAAACTGCTCATGTTTTTTATAACCTGCAGTTATGATAAGGGCTTTTATTATTCCTTTTCATTTTCAGAACATCTGGGCAGCGCTAAGGTTCCTGTCCTTGCCACCTCCACAATGCTCACGGATTTGAACATGGTAAGCAAAAGCTTAATCCGGTCCGGAGTATCGCAAATCTGAATCATCATAAAGGATTTGGACATATCCACAATTTCCGCCTTCATGATATCGCAGATTTCCACAATGTCCCTGCGGTTGCTTTTATTGTATTTTACCTTCATAAGCATAAGCTCTCTGGATATGCTGTGGGGCTCGTCAAAGGTCTTTACCTTGATAATGTCCAGCTTTTTATTCAACTGTTTTTCAATCTGTTCCAAGGTTCTTTGATTGCCGCTTGAAACAATGGTCATACAGGAAACGCTGTTATCGTCTGTTTCCCCCACTGCAAGGGAATCAATATTAAAGCATCTTCTGGAAAAAAGACCAGCTACCTTACATAATACACCGGAACGGTTTTCTACTAATACGGAATATATTTTTTTCATCTTACACCTCTATTTTACTAAATCCATTGGATCGATTAAGCACTCCATCAGCACACATTCATCATAGGACAAGAACTTATCCACTGCTTCCTCTGCCTCTTCCATATTGTGCACTCTGATAAACGGCATTTCATAGGCTCTGGCAATATGCTCCAAATCCGGGCTTCCGGATAAATCCACTACGGAATAATGATCTGCATAAGTATAATGCTGGTATTCCCGAACCATGCCCAGATAGGAATTTTTCAGCACGATTACCTTTGCCTTGATGCCATGCTGCTTCATAGTGGCAAATTCCATCATGGACATCTGGAAAGAGCCGTCGCCGCATACGGCAATGACCTGTTTCTCCTTCATGGCATATTTTGCGCCCATTGCCGCCGGAATGGAATAGCCCATGGTTCCCATGCCGCCGGAGGTAAGAAACTGTCCATCCTTAACGATATGATAGCCGCAGGACCAGATTTGGTTTTGTCCTACATCTGCCACATAAATGCCGTCATCCTCCATTTTTTCGGAAAGCATGGTAATGAACCGGGCAGGGTCTACAAATTCTGGCTTAGGATTTCTCTTTGGCTCCATAGTCTCCTTATAGCCATTTAGCGTTTTAATCCACTCGCTGTAGTCTCCTTCGATTTCATGCTTGGCAAAGTCAAAGAAAATATGCTTTACATCCCCTACGATTGGAATATGCGGTCCTACGTTTTTTCCGATTTCCGCCGGGTCCACGTCAATATGTACCAATATTTTATTATTGGTAATTAAGTCCGGCTGGCTTACTGCCCGGTCAGCAACTCTTGCGCCAATCATAATCAGCAGATCCGATTCATTCATTGCACGGTTCGCATAAGGCTTTCCGTTATTTCCCACCATGCCAAAATACATCGGATGCTTTGTAGGCATAGCGCCGATTCCCATCATGGTAGAGACTACCGGAATCTGATGTATTTCGGCAAATTCACGGAGCTCTCTTTCCCCATCGGATAAAAGCACTCCGCCACCGGCACAGATAATAGGGCGTTTTGCTTTATTCAATGCCGCTACCACCTTTGCAATCTGCACTGCATGTCCTTTTACGGTAGGCTTATAGGTTCTTAAATTTACATCAGAAGGATATTTGAATTTACTGATTGGTGCATTTTGCACATCAATGGGCACATCAATCAGAACCGGACCTTTTCTACCTGTGCTGGCTATATAAAAGGCTTCCTTGAACACTCTTGGAATATCCTCCGGATTTTTTACCAGATAGCTGTATTTTACAAAAGACTCCACTGCTCCAGTTATGTCCGCCTCCTGAAATACATCGCTTCCTAACAATTCACTGTTTACCTGTCCGGTAATGCATACAAGCGGAATACTGTCTGCAAAGGCGGTGGCAATTCCTGTAATCAGATTAGTAGCGCCCGGACCGGAAGTCACTGCACAGACCCCCACCTTGCCGGAAACTCTTGCCACACCGCTTGCTGCATGTGCGGCATTCTGCTCCGTCCGCACTAAAATACTTTCTATTTCCGAATCAAGCAGGCTGTTGTAAAAGGGACAGATGGCAACGCCCGGATACCCAAATACTGCCTGCACTCCTTCTTCTTCTAAACATTTTATCATGGCATCTGCGCCTATCATAATTTCAACTTCCTTTCTTTTCCCATATGATTTATCATCAATCTTCTATATTTAAAATCCGCTTTGTAAGCTTTACTGCATCCGCTGCGTCCTTTGAATAACCATCGGCGCCGATTTCATCCGCATAATCCTCCGTTATGACAGCTCCGCCGATAATGACCTTTGCATCTACCTGCTTTTCTTCTTTGTAAGCAATTACATTTTTCATCTCCTGCATGGTAGTAGTCATAAGTGCAGATAATGCAATTATTTTTGCGTTTTCTTCCTTGGCAACTCTGACAATTTCCTCTTTCGGAACATCTTTGCCAAGGTCAATGACTCGGAAGCCATAATTTTTCAGCATCAGCGCTACCAGATTTTTTCCGATATCGTGAATATCTCCTTCCACAGTGGCTATGACTATTGTTGGCATTTCCTTTTCCCCGCCTGCTTCCAGCAGATAAGGCTCTAAATACTCAATGGATGTTTTCATTGCTTCCGCACTGGCAATTAACTGGGGCAGGAAATATTTTCCCTTGTCAAATAAATCGCCTACTTCATTGATGGCTGGAAGCAGCCAGTGGTCTAATAAATCCTTTGGTTCATAACCGGCATCCATTGCCTTTTGGGTAATGCTAATTATAGATTTCTTATTTCCCTTTAGGACGGCT
This sequence comes from Robinsoniella sp., assembly GCA_023664735.1. Classification (GTDB taxonomy): domain Bacteria; phylum Bacillota; class Clostridia; order Lachnospirales; family Lachnospiraceae; genus RGIG3040. Next base: position 177,951 of record JAMPFB010000001.1, read on the forward strand.
TCATACAGCAGGGCAGCTTCCGATTTTGTTTCCGCCACTGCTTTTGCATCCTTTTCTGAACCATCCATTTGATTAGTTTCTGCTAACTCCAGCTTTTCCTTTCGGACGTTCATCCTTTCGATATAGGAAATATCCGCTCCCTCTTTATTTAAAAGAAGGTCGGCTGCAAATGCGCTGTTCACTAAAAGCTCCTGACTTGGATTAGCAATTGCCATCGTCAACCCTTTTGCAATCGCCATCGTGAGGAATGCTGTATTTACATAGCTTCTTTCCGGCAGTCCAAAGGAGATGTTAGAAAGCCCACATATAGTAGCAAGTCCCATTTCCCTGCAATATGCAATGGTTTCCAAAGTTTCCAAAGCGGCATTTTTATTGGCGCCTACTGTTGCCACCAGCCCATCTACCACAATGTCCTCTTTTGTCATGCCAAGCTCTAATGCCCTGTTTAAGATTATTTGAATGATTTTCTTTTTTTCTTCCAGATTTTTAGGAAGCCCTTCATCGGATAAGGGAAGAAGGATGAACATGGCACCGTATTTTTTTGCAACGGGAAGCAGCTTCTCAAATTTTTCTTTTTCAAGGGAAATAGAATTAATCAGCGCACGTCCCGGATATTTCCGAAGCGCTGCTTCGATTACATCTACATGGCTGGAATCAATTGCCAGCGGAAGGGATGTAATATTGCCAACCGTCTCCAACACCTTTAGCATCATTTCTTTTTCATCAATGCCGCTCATGCCCATGTTAATATCCAATATGGAGGCGCCGCATTGTTCCTGTTCTCTTGCAAAGGTTTCCACCAGCTCCAAATCGTCTTCCCGAAGCTTTTCCTGAAGCTTTTTCTTGCCGGTGGGGTTAATGCGCTCTCCCACAATCATAAAACGATCCTGCAGGGAAAAGCACAACGACTGTCTTTCGCTTGCCAGATACCTAAAGCCGGTTCTTTCCCTTTTCCTTGTGGACAAATGCTCCGTAGTCCTTACCAGCTCCTTAATATATTCCGGCGTGGTGCCACAGCAGCCTCCCAAAATAGAAGCACCTGCTTCTACCAATCCTACCATTTCCTGTGCAAATGTATCCTTATCCATATTGTAAACAGTGGCTCCGGTGTGATCCAGCACAGGCATTCCCGCATTTGGCTTGGCAATAATGGGAAGCTCTGTCACCTCTGCCATGTCCCGGATTATATGGCACATCTGATCCGGTCCTGTGGAGCAATTGGCTCCAATGGCATCCGCCCCCAGACTTGCCAGCACGATTGCCGCACTTTTTGCATCGGTTCCAAATAAGGTCCTTCCGTCACTTTCAAATGTCATAGTTGCCATAACAGGCAGACTGCAGGTTTCTTTGGCAGCAATCAGGGCTGCCCTTGTTTCCTGAAGGCTCATCATAGTTTCCACTACAAGCAAATCCACGCCTGCTTCTGCCAGATAGCCAATCTGTTCCTTATATATGTCAATCAATGCTTCAAATTCCATGGTTCCCATAGGGACAAGCTGCTCTCCAGTCATGGTAAGATCACCAGCCACCAAAGCTTGTCCACCTGCGGCTTCCCTACTTAAAGCAGCCAGCTCCATATTCATTTCCCGGCACTGTTTCTCCAGTCCGTATTCCTTCAGCTTGATGCGGTTGCCGGAAAAGGTGGGGGCATATAAAATATTGGTACCAGCATCTACATATTCCTTCTGCAGCCCGATTAAGACCTTCCTGTTTTCCAAAATCCATTTCTCCGGGCAGACACCTGCCGGCATTCCTCTTTTCAACAGATTGGAACCGGTAGCGCCATCTAAATAGACGGGCTTTCCTGCTATATATTGTCTAAATTCCTGCTTTGTCATTGCTTCATCCCTTATTTCAAAAAAACACTTTCTAACTATAGTATCACGAAATCCTTTTCCCTGCAACGAAAAGCAACAAAAAAACGGCTGCCAAACAGCCGTTTTTATAGTTTTTTACATCATGTGGATTATTTAAGAATCTTAATCTTTCCAAGAAGCGGAACTTCTTTTTCTTCCTGCTTGATAGCTGCAATAAGTCCAATAATCCAGCATACCAATAACAAGAGATCTCCGATTCCACCTATAATCCCTCCAATGAACGGAATAACCGTAACAATGCTACAGATAATCATGCCAATGTTAATAACCAATGCCTGATTAAGATGAAACTTAGCACCCTCCTTATCACCGGCAACAATGGCAATGATTGTGCCAACCAAGCTGATGTAAGCCACGATGCTCGTAACTTTTGAATCCATTTCTTTCCCTCCTATAAGTTTTTCTACGGTCTCATTATATCGAATATTGTTAAAATATGCAACATAAATATTAAAAAATAATAAAATTTGTTAAGAATTGTCAATTTTTGTCGATACAACCTGATTTTCCTATTTGTCTGTGCTTGGAATTTCCGCATGGTCCACCTTGTCTAAATCATTTATGTATGTTTTTGTTTCCTTTACGATAACCCCGGATAGCAACAGCAATGCAATCAGATTGGGAATTGCCATTAACGCATTAAAGGTATCCGCCAAGTCCCATACAAGATCCAATGTGATTAAGGGCGCCGCCCATATGGATATCACATAAAAAATGCGATAAGGAAGTAGTATTTTCCTGCCTCCTAAATATTCTGCGCACCGCTCGCCGTAATAAGCCCAGCCTAATATAGTAGAAAAAGCAAAGGATACAATTCCCACCAGCAGAATCACCTTGCCTATATAGGGAATCTGTGCAAATGCCAAGGAAGTAAGCTCTCCCCCGTCTCCAATGTTACGCACATCAATGCTGGGGTTTTTCATAATGCTGCTTACCAGCACAAGCCCTGTCATAGCACATACCACAACCGTGTCCCAAAAAGTACCAGTAGAAGATACAAGCGCCTGCCGAACCGGATTTCTTGTTTTTGCTGCCGCTGCCACAATGGGCGCCGAGCCCATGCCGGATTCATTGGAAAAAAGCCCTCTTGCTATACCGTATCTTGCTGCCAGCATAATGCCTGAGCCTGTAAGCCCTCCTGCTGCAGCCCCCGGCTGAAAGGCAAGCATAAATATTGTCTTAATGGCAGGAATAATAAAGTCGTAATTGCAGAAAAGAATAATTATACAGCCGATTACATAAAAAAGCGCCATAAAGGGCACCAGCTTTTCGCAAACCTTTGAAATTGCTTTTACGCCGCCAAAAATAACCGCCATAGTCAAAACTCCGCATACGATTCCCACTATCCAGCCGGGAACGCCTAAATTCGTCTTCCACACGCTGGCAATGGCATTGGTCTGTACCATAGAGCCGATTCCAAAGGATGCAATAAGAGCAAACAAGGCAAACAGCACTGCCAGCCATTTCATATGAAGTCCTCTTTCAAGCGCATACATGGCGCCGCCCTGCATACGTCCATCCTTCGCCTTTACCCGGTATTTTACTGCAATCAATGCTTCCGCATATTTGGTAGCAATGCCAAACACACCGGTAAGCCAGCACCACAATACTGCTCCCGGCCCGCCCAAGGCTACTGCAGTTCCTACGCCAATAATATTGCCGGTTCCTATGGTAGATGCCAAAGCAGTAGTCAATGCGCCAAACTGACTAATATCTCCATCCGAATCCGGGTCTTTTGCTACGGACAGCTTGATTGCCCGAAAGGTTTTTCTTTGAATAAATCCGGTTCTAAAAGTAAGAAATAAATGGGTACCAAAAAGCAGCACCAACATAGGCGGTCCCCATAGCACATTATTAACAGCCTTCACAGCAGTTTGCATCACATTAAGCAGTTCCATGTCCCTTTCCTTTGCCTTATCATATAATTATCCGTTTACCCTTTTCTCTACCCTTCTTTTGCCAGATTAATCAATATCTTTAAGCAGCTATCAATTCCCAGTCTGGAGGTATTTAAGGTAATATCATAGTATTCGGCTTTACCAAATTCCGTATTTGTATAAAATGTACAGTATTTTTTTCTCATCTTGTCAATGGTGCGTATTTCTTCATTTAATTTGGCTTCTGGCACATTAGGCATTTTTCTTTTCATTCTGTTTAAACGCCAATAAGGGTCTGCATGGATGAACACATGAAGGCATTTATCATATTCCTTTAGAATCTGATTTCCGTTTCTTCCAATTATGACACAGTTTCCCTTTTCACCAAATTCACGAATCACATTTTTTTGCGCTTCAAAAAGCGTTTCACTTAAAGGACGGTTATAAAACTCAAAAAGACTTTGTCCAAATCCAAACTCTGCCGGCACCTTTTCATCCCACTTGATAATGCTCTGCACATCCACATTGGATTTGGCTGCCGCTTTCAGTATAAGCTCTTTATTATAACATTCATAGCCTAATGCTTTTGCAAGCTTTTCCCCAATTTCACTGCCTCCGGCGCCAAACTCCCTGCTAATCGTAATAATTTTTTTCATGAAAAACTTCTCCTGACATCATTATTTTAGAAACATCCCACACCGTTTATGCTTCCGTCAAGTATTTGGAAAACTCCTTTACAAGCTCCTGTATCTGGTTTAATAATTCCTTTGCCTGTTGAGCCTGAAGCTGGTTGTCCTGACTGTATACCTCCACTTCCTTTGCGCTGTTAGACACGGACTCGCTGATGGCGGACAATTGGCTGATGTTACCGATAATCGTATCATTTGAATGGACAAGATTTTCAATCTTTCCGTTTATGTCTTCTACATGCTGTGTCAGTGTTTCCAAATTGCTTCGGACTGCAACAAAAGAATCTGCTGCATTTTCTATCATTTGATTTTGCTGTTCCATGGCGCTAATGGAGGACTGCACCACTTTTGTGGCATTCTGGGCATTCTGGTTTAATTCCTGAACGATTCCCGCAATCTTTTCCGTGGAAAGTCTGGTTTCTTCTGACAGCTTTCTTATCTCATCCGCTACGACTGCAAAGCCTCTTCCGGCTTCTCCCGCTCTTGCACTTTCTATGGAAGCATTTAAGGCAAGAAGATTGGTCTGGCTGGAAATAGAGAAAATTACTTCTGTAATTTCTTGCACCTCCTGCGCCTTTCTTTGCAGCTCTTCCATGGAACCTTCCACATGGGAATTAGTTTCTCCGATAATCTCTGCATTTTTCTGTATCTGATTGATAATCTGCAGATTTTCTTCCACAACTTCTTTCGACCCTGTGGCTGTCTCTACCATGGCTTTTGCATTTTCCGCCGTTTCCCCGATTGCAGCGCTGATAACGGCTGTCATATTGCTCTGTTCCTGCACGCTGTCAGTGGTAGACTGTATTCTGTCAGAAATATCCTGAATGGAACTATGTACGCTGCCAGTGGATTCCTTCAATCCCTCTAGCAGATTGTCTGCATGCTCTACTTCTGTTACCACGCCTTTTGAAATTCGCAAAATGTCCTGAAGCATCACATTTTGGATTTCCTTTTCATCCTCTACAGAATAGAGCATGTCATTCGTATATTTTATGTAAAGCACTGCCGTAATATGTACTACGATTACAAACACAAAGCTTACAATCGTACTAATCAATGGCATTCCATCCGCTGCGCCTAATAAATATCCCCTTACTGCCCATATGACAGTCCTCAGAATCGTAACTCCCAATGCTGCATAAAACACAAGCTTTTCAAATTTTTCATCCCTATATAGAATCATGGCTGCAAGCACAGGATAAATATAAGAAGTAACCAATATATTGGTTCCTGTCAGCATCAGATAGGCCCAGCCAATTAAAAACCCTATCAGCATGACATATTTTAATTTTCCGCTTGCCTTATCCTTTTTGTACAGCACCCAGTTGACAATGACGCTGATCACTAATATCCCAAGAGGCAAAACTCCCATTTTTCCATAAGAGGTCTTCACTAAAAATGTCTGAACCACCAGTGCAAAAATCAGCAGCAATTCCAAAATGGTAATGCTGATTGCCGCAAGCTGATTGGTCTTTGCATTTCTGTTTTCCAGCTCCTTGTACTTTCGATAGTTTTGTGTAAGTGTTTTTGTCGTATTCCCCATTCTTTTTCCCTTTTATGCCTTTCCTGTTTTTTATTTTGTACTTCATTTATATATCATAACACATTCTGCCTCATTTTTCCATTTCATTCCGAAAAAAAGAGGGGAAAATCAGCCTAAACCGTTACTTGAAGCCATATACTACATTCTCTGCCGTTCCAGCCACCAGTCAATAAGCGGATACCTTTTTTCCTGTTTCAGCTTTTCTTCCACCTTCCATGCTTCCTCCATTTTATTCATCTTTAAGTATATATTAAGCCTTTCCATAAGAAAATATTGCTTTTCATATTGCATAGCTTCCGGATTTTCTCTGTCTTTCCATGTTCTCTCCAGTTTATCCAGTAAAAGAAGCGCTTCTTCATATCTTTTTTCCAAAACCGCCTGCCACATGGAAACACGCAAATATAAAATACTCTGCACTTCCTGATTTTTCTTTCCAATGCGGCTCTTTTCCATGCTTTCCAATATATATGAAATCAGTTTCTTTGCTTCCTCTTCATTTTGCCGGCTTATTTCCAAGGCAGCCCGATTATGCCAATATACAAGCTTCATCTGCCTTCCCTTTATTTTAGGCGCAATGGAATCCAAAAGAGCGGCTGCTTCATCCAATTCTCCATTGGCATAAAGCCGTTCTGCAAGATTTATCGTATAAACAATCCGGTCAACTCCCACTGCCTGTTCCACCAGCTCCCGCCATGCCAAAATACAGGACTGTAAGGCTTCAGGCTCTCTTTGTTTCAACAAAGCTTCATTTTTTCTTTTCAGTTCATTCCTCAGGCGAAGCTGTTCTCCAATTCCCATATCCGGCCTATTCCGCTTCATCTGCACAATCTTTCCGGCTGCTAACAGGACAAACAAAGCCAAATAAACATACCCTAGCGCCCAAAGCCTGCCGCCTCCGAAAAAAACAAAAAAAATGGCTGGAATTAACACGATACAAAAAACAATTTTTTGATAGCGGTTCATATTCTATTCCTTCCCTATAACGTCTCTGAATCCTCAAAGCAAATCGTATATGTAATGCCGGTCGCCTCGCCAATCTGGTTAATGTAATTTTCAATCAATTCCTTTGCCTGAATCTCTGCTGTGTTTAACAAGGTAGAGTTGTTGCGGATTGTATCTTCCATTGCAATTTGCGCTTCACGCACAGCCTGAGTCTGGTCATTGGCAGTAATGGGGTTCTTCTGAATCCACTGGTCATCGGATATCACATAGGAATCCTTTGTCCATGAAGCAGAGTCCACCTTGCAGGAAACATACGGCTTAGGAAGCATGATGGTAATCTGAGTCCCTTCCTGCTTCATTTTGATATCCTTTGTCTGAAAACCAATTTCAGCAATACCTGTATATTCTATCCAAAAGACCCTTTCTTTTTCACCCCAATGCAGTACTCCCGTGCCAGCTTCTTTTGTTGATTTTGCAACATTATGATACCTGCACTCCACTGTTACAAGTTCGCATATGCTTTTTATCCTGCTAATTTGGGGTATGTTTGTTTCCTCTAGAATTTCTTTCGTTTCAGATGTTTCTGTCTGGGAAGGCGCAGCCGGATTTTCCCCGCAGCCGGATAGGGGAAGAATCAGCAGAAATAAAAAAAGAAACCAGCTCCATTTTATCTTTCTCACACTATTCTACCTCCCCGTATCCGAATATTTTAACTGTATATGTCTTATCTGCCGCTATTTGATTAACCCATGGCTCAATCAATGCCCTTTCCGCCGCCTTTGCATTTTCTGTGGCACAAGCCTCTAATTCCGCATCTTTACTTACTTTATCCGTCAAATCCTGTATTGCATAGCGATATGCTTCTTCTGCTACTGTTTCTGTATTATACTTTTCCTTTTTGAAAATATATTCCATTGTTCCGGCATTTACAACCGGCTCTTCTATCTGCACTTTTGGAAGACGTATGACAATCGTATTGGTATCCTCATCCATATTTACTGTTATCCCGGTTACATCTATTCCTGCCTTCACGGTTCCTTCGTATGCTACATAATATTTTATTTCTCCATCCTCATCAAATATGGTAGCATACCCGTTATATGGATATGCTGCTGTATACAATTGGCTTTTCTTTATGACTTTTTCTAAGGTTGATTCCGTAAGTGTTGTAACTTCCCCTTCCTTCCCAATGATATTTTCTTCCACAAAACTATCTGTTCCAGAAAAAAAATGCATTTTTATCCAAATGCCTGCAATGCAAATCACTATTACAGACACAACAACTGATACAATTTTTATGATTCGCTTTAATTTCTTTTTATCCAATTTATCCACAGGTATCTCCTCATATGTTTCGCTTTTTCTATTTTATGATTTATTTATACAAATTATTTATATGCTGTCAAGACTATTATGGAGTAAGAATGTATAAAATGCAAATTGATTTTTTCGTAACAGATTCATCTACTTGCCTTGCGACATATCTTCCTTTAATCACATCAGTGAGGTATTGTCAAGTGTGTCTGTGGCTGAACTATTACTTTCAATCCATTTAATTGTAGAAAAAAAGCACTGCAATTTCTAAAAATCACAATGCCTTTTCGCTCTTTGCCCTTGTATTTTTCATTCAAGTACAATTAACCTAGAATTTGCCTTCCTTCGCAGCTTCCTCGATCGAAACGGCTACAGCAACCGTCATACCAACCATTGGGTTGTTGCCGGCGCCAATCAGACCCATCATCTCAACGTGAGCCGGTACGGAAGAAGAACCTGCAAACTGTGCATCGGAGTGCATACGTCCCATTGTATCTGTCATACCATAGGAAGCAGGACCTGCAGCCATATTATCCGGATGGAGGGTACGTCCTGTACCGCCGCCGCTTGCTACAGAGAAGTATTTCTTGCCCTGCTCATTACATTCTTTTTTGTATGTACCTGCAACCGGATGCTGGAATCTGGTGGGGTTTGTAGAGTTACCTGTAATGGAAACGTCAACGCCTTCCTTGTGCATGATTGCCACGCCTTCGCAAACATCATTTGCACCGTAGCAGTTTACTTTTGCACGAAGACCTTCGGAATAAGCTTTTCTGTATACTTCTTTTACTGTGTTGGTGTATGGATCGTATTCCGTTTCTACAAATGTAAATCCGTTAATTCTGGAAATAACCTGAGCAGCATCCTTACCAAGTCCGTTTAAGATAACTCTTAAAGGTTTCTGACGTACCTTATTTGCTTTTTCTGCAATACCGATAGCGCCCTCTGCTGCTGCAAAGGATTCATGTCCTGCCAAGAAGCAGAAGCACTCTGTCTCTTCCTCTAATAACATCTTTCCAAGGTTACCATGTCCCAGGCCTACCTTACGGGTATCAGCAACGGAACCCGGAATACAGAAAGCCTGAAGACCTTCTCCAATAGCTGCTGCTGCATCTGCAGCTTTTCTGCAGTCCTTCTTAATTGCGATTGCTGCACCTACTGTATATGCCCAGCACGCATTTTCAAAACAGATTGGCTGAATGCCTTTTACCTGATCGTATACATTCAGACCGGCATCCTTTGTGATTTTTTCAGCTTCTTCGATGGAAGAAATTCCATAGCTGTTTAAAACACCATTGATTTTATCAATTCTTCTTTCATATGATTCAAATAAAGCCATTTCTCATTTCCTCCTTCTTCTATTCCTGTCTTGGGTCGATAATCTTCACTGCATCCGCAACACGGCCATATTGTCCTTTTGCTTTTTCCCATGCAGTATTTGGATCATCGCCTTTTTTGATGAAATCAGTCATTTTTCCAAGACTTACGAACTGGTAACCAATAATCTGGTCATCTGCATCCAAAGCGATACCTGTTACATAACCTTCTGCCATTTCCAGATAACGGGGGCCTTTTTGAAGAGTTCCATACATAGTACCAACTTGGGAACGCAATCCCTTACCTAAATCCTCCAGACCTGCACCTACTGGAAGTCCGTCTTCTGAAAATGCGCTCTGTGTACGTCCGTAAACAATCTGCAAGAATAATTCTCTCATTGCTGTATTGATAGCATCACATACAAGGTCTGTATTCAATGCTTCTAAAAGAGTCCTTCCCGGTAAGATTTCGGAAGCCATAGCTGCGGAGTGGGTCATGCCAGAGCAGCCGATTGTCTCTACCAATGCCTCCTGAATAATGCCTTCCTTTACGTTTAAGGTAAGCTTGCAGGCACCCTGCTGAGGTGCACACCAGCCTACACCGTGTGTCAGACCGGAAATATCTTTAATTTCTTTTGCTTTTACCCATTTTGCTTCTTCTGGGATTGGAGCACAGCCATGGGCAACACCCTGTGCAACCTTACACATTTCTTCTACTTCTTTTGAAATAATCATGTGAAATCTCCTTTCAATATGTAGCTTTTATTTATTTAACAAAGCTCTTTTGCTTTGTTATAACCGCTTTTTTCATTTTGCCATACTTCGGTAAAAAAATCCAGTATTTTTGATAATTTTCTTCAATAAATGTAACAAAATTGGCGACGATTGGCTTTTGGGTAAACGGACGTGGGAGGCGGCATGTCATGGGATAGTCTTCCGGGCACGCTTTCGCTCTGCAAAGACGTAGCGGTACTAACGCACCAAAATACGGTGCGTAAGGACCGACGACTTTGCAAAGGCCCGGAAGACTATCCCATGACATGCCGCCTCCCACTGGGTATTGAAGAAGCTAATGTTATATATCCTATATGCCTTGTCCTTTATTCTATATCCCTTATCCTTTATTCTATATCCCTTATCCTACATCTTATATTTTTTATCTTATATTCTTTATGCCTATGCTTTGTGCTTTATGATAGTATCATTCTGTCATTGGCAAATTCTCCGCCGCTGGCTTCTTCAAATTTCTTTAAAAGGTCTGCTACTTTTAGATTTTTCTTTTCTTCGCCTGCTACGTCATAAATAATGTTTCCTTCGTGCATCATGATTAGCCGGTTTCCAAGGCGGATGGCGTCTTTCATGTTATGGGTTACCATTAAAGCTGTCAGGTGTTCTTCGTTTACAATTTTTTCGGTCAGATCCAGAACGGTTTTTGCCGTTTTGGGATCTAATGCTGCCGTGTGCTCATCCAAAAGAAGCAGCTTCGGTTTCTGTAAGGCTGCCATCAGCAAAGTAAGAGCCTGTCTCTGCCCTCCTGAAAGAAGCCCTACCTTGGAGGTGAGCCGGGTTTCCAGACCCAAGCCCAGAACTTTTAATTCCTCCACGTATTTTTCTTTTTCCTGTTTTGTAATGCCCCATTTTAATGTTCTTCTGGCTCCTCTTCTATAAGCAAGCGCCAAATTTTCATCAATTTCCATGCCTGCTGCAGTTCCACGCATAGGGTCCTGAAATACCCTGCCTAAGTATTTTGCCCTTTTGTACTCCGGCATTCTGGAAATATTTACTCCGTCTAAAACAATTTTTCCGGCATCTATCGGATATACTCCTGCAATCATATTCAGCATGGTAGATTTCCCTGCGCCATTTCCGCCGATAATGGTTACAAAATCCCCCTCATTCAACTGGAGGTTTACTCCTGTCAATGCCTTCTTTTCGTTAATAGTTCCTTTATTGAAGGTCTTTTCTACATTGGTTATCTTTAACATGTGCCGTTTCCTCCTTCGCTATAGGAACGTTTCATCTTCCATTTGTCAATTGCTACCGGAATGCAAAGAGCCAGCGCCACAATCGTTGCAGACAAAAGCTTCATATCATTTGCATCCATGCCAAGCCTTAGAACGATGGCACGAATTACAAAATAAACAATGCTTCCCACAACAGCAGATGTAAGCTTTGCGCCAAAGGAACGCAGCTTTCCCATAAGCACATCACCAATGACAATTGCTGCAAGCCCAATGACGATTGCACCGGTTCCCATGCCGATATCTGCATATTTCTGGCTCTGGCATACAAGGGCGCCTGATAAGCCTACCAGACCATTTGAAATCATCAGCGCCAGCATTTTGGTAAACTTTGTATTGACTCCAAGGGCTCTAATCATATCCTCGTTATTGCCGGTAGCCCGCAGTGCAGAACCGATTTCTGTTCCAAAAAACCAGTACAGTCCTACAATAATAAGCACCGCAATAAGGATACCTATAATCAGGGTTGTAATGCCCTGCTCGGTTCCAAAAGCGTTCACTGCCTTTGATATAATTGTATCTACCTTTAATAGAGGAATATTGCTTTTTCCCATAATTCTTAAATTTACGGACCAAAGAGCAATTTGTGTTAAAATCCCTGCCAAAATTGCCGGTATATCAAATACGGTATGCAAAAAACCTGTTACAGCCCCTGCCAGCACGCCAAACAATGTAGCGGCTAACAACGCTACAAAAGGATTTACTCCTTTCCCCACTACTAACATTGCACATATACATCCGCCAAGCGCAAAGCTTCCGTCAACGGTTAAGTCCGCAATATCCAAAAGCTTATAGGTTATGTATACGCCAAGTACCATAACGCCCCACAAAATCCCCTGAGATATGGCACCCTGCATTGAAATCAAAAAACCACTCATGCCCTGTTTCCTCCTAATTGTATTCTGAATTGGCTCACTCTTTTTATTGTAAAGAATTTTGGGGAAGATAGCAAGGGGGAATTTGGATTCTTTCTTTTTTTGGTGTAGCATGTTTGGCTTTTATAGTAAAGTGGCGAACGGACGTGGGAGCTGGCAGGGCATAGGATAGTCTGATGGACACGCTCTCGCTCTGC
>JAMPFB010000001.1:190701-202306 GCA_023664735.1 Robinsoniella sp.
TTTCTGTTCGTCAGACCAGAGCTTTGCCTCCAGCTTTCTTCAGATTCCACCTCACGATGGACACCCTTGCTCTTGGCTACACACTTCCCGCTACCAGAGCGTTTACGGACTTTCACCGATTAGATTGCGCTCATACTGGGGGCACATAAAATAAGCGTATCACTATCTCTAATGATACGCTTATCATAATTCATTCTCTAATCAATGTCGATATAAACGATTACTTTCGTTTCTCTCCATTGATTTTTCCTTACATATTGTCCGTTCGCTTTTCGGTAGGCTACTACCTACTCGAAAGATAGTGGTAATTTAAAGGAAAGAGAATTCCTACCTACTTTGTATAGCCGCCTGTGCTGCCGCCAGCTTTGCAATCGGCACCCGATACGGTGAGCAGGACACATAGCTCAGTCCCACCTTATGGCAAAATTCCACTGTACTTGGATCTCCGCCATGCTCGCCGCAGATACCCAGCTTAATATCCGGTCTTGTCTTTCTTCCCTTTTCAGCAGCCATCTGGACTAACTGGCCTACGCCGCTTTGATCCAGCCTTGCAAAAGGATCAGACTCATAAATCTTATTTTTGTAATAGTCTCCTAAGAACTTTCCGGCATCGTCTCTGGAAAATCCGAAGGTCATCTGGGTAAGGTCATTGGTTCCGAAAGAGAAGAACTCTGCTTCTTCTGCTATTTCATCCGCAAGCAATGCCGCTCTTGGAATCTCAATCATAGTTCCGATATGGTAATCAATATCTGAATTTTTCTCCTTCTTTACTGCCTCGGCAGTTTCTACCACTACATCCTTTACGAACTTCAATTCCTTCTTTTCTCCAACTAAAGGAATCATGATTTCCGGTACAATGTCAAAGCCCTTTTCTGCTTTTACCTCAATTGCCGCTTCCATAACAGCCCTTGTCTGCATTCTGGCAATTTCCGGATAGGTCACTGCAAGACGGCAGCCTCTGTGTCCCATCATAGGATTGAATTCGTGAAGGGAATCACATATTTCCTGTACCTCCTCGGAGGTCATCATCATTTCCACTGCAAGGTCATCAATGTCATCCTGATTGGTAGGAACAAATTCATGAAGAGGCGGATCTAAGAAACGGATGGTAACTGGTCTTCCTTCCATAACCTCATACAATGCCTTAAAGTCCTTCTTCTGATAAGGTATTAAATCATTTAAAGCTTTTTCCCTTGCATTGACTGTACGTGCCAGAATCATCTGACGGATCTTCGGAATCCTGTCCGGCTCAAAGAACATATGCTCTGTACGGCACAAACCGATTCCTTCTGCGCCATAACGGACTGCATTTGCCGCATCCTGAGGTGTATCTGCATTGGTTCTTACTTTTAACTTACGATATTGATCCGCCCATTCCATGACTCTTCCGAAATTGCCGCTTACGCTTGCCTCTATCGTTTTAATATCGCCTTCGTAAATCTTTCCGGTGGAACCGTCTAAGGAAATGAAGTCGCCTTCATGGAAGGTCACGCCTCCAAGCTCAAATACCTTTTCCTCTTCATTGATGGCAATTTCGCCACAGCCAGAAACGCAGCAGGTTCCCATTCCTCTTGCCACTACAGCAGCATGGCTTGTCATACCGCCCCGGACTGTCAAAATTCCCTCTGCAGCATGCATACCTTCGATATCTTCCGGAGAGGTCTCTAGCCTTACTAAAACTACCCGTTCTCCCTTTTCATGGGCTGCTTTCGCCTCGTCTGCAGTAAAATAAACCTTACCTGCTGCAGCTCCCGGTGAAGCTGGAAGCGCCTGTCCGATTACCTTGCCGTTTTTAAGGGCTTCCGGATCAAAGGTAGGATGCAAAAGCTGGTCTAAGGACTTAGCATCAATACGCAGCACTGCTTCCTCTGGCGTAATCATTCCTTCATCCACTAAGTCACAGGCAATCTGGAATGCGGAAAGCGCCGTTCTTTTACCGTTTCTTGTCTGTAAAAAGTACAGCTTTCCATTTTCAATGGTAAACTCCATATCCTGCATGTCCCGATAATGTTTTTCCAGCCTTTCTGCAATTTCCATAAACTGTTTATAGCATTCTGGAAGGTCCTCTTCTAACTTGCTGATAGGCTGCGGAGTACGGATACCTGCTACTACATCCTCGCCTTGGGCATTGATCAGATATTCTCCATAGATTTTCTTTTCTCCGGTAGAAGGATTTCTGGTAAATGCCACGCCGGTTCCTGAAGTATTTCCCATATTTCCAAATACCATAGCCTGTACATTTACAGCCGTACCCCAGTCACCTGGAATGTCATTCATACGTCTGTATACAATGGCTCTTTCATTGTCCCATGAACGGAATACAGCCTTTACTGCTTCCATAAGCTGTACTTTTGGCTCCTGAGGGAACTCCTCTTTCATCTTGTCCCGGTAAACCTCCTTAAATTTCTGGATAACCTCCTTTAAATCCTCAGCAGTAAGATCCGTGTCAAATTTGACTCCTTTTGCTTCCTTCACTTCATCCAGTATCCGTTCAAAGAAAGATTTGGGTATTTCCATAACCACATCCGAAAACATCTGGATGAACCGTCTGTAGGAATCATATGCAAACCTTTCATTTCCCGTTTTTCTTGCAAAGCCTTCCACTGCTTCGTCATTTAATCCCAGGTTCAGAATGGTATCCATCATCCCCGGCATGGAAGCTCTTGCACCGGAACGAACGGAAACCAAAAGCGGGTTTTCCGTATCGCCAAACTTCTTTCCCTGTTCCTCCTCTAAAATACGCAAGGCATCAAATATCTGTCCTTTAATCTCATCGCTAATTGCCTTCCCCTGCCTGTAATAATCGGTACAGGCTTCCGTCGTTACGGTAAATCCCTTTGGAATAGGTAGTCCCAGATTCGTCATCTCCGCTAAATTGGCTCCTTTTCCTCCTAAGAGATTTTTCATATCGGCCTTACCTTCTTTAAATAAGTAAACCCATTTCGCCATACGTTTTTGTCCTCCTTTGAACTCATTTTCGTACTTGGTCTTTCCCTGCCATGAGCCTTTTCTTTACGGCTCATGGCTGTCTTATATAGTATACCATATTTTTCCTGTGATATCATTAGTTTTTTCTGATAACTTTCATATTTTTTTGCATCTTTTCTGATAAATAGCCGAAAAAGCTCTGTTTACGGCTTGATTTTCCCTTAAAGCCAGAATTTTACCAGTACTTTCCATATATAATCCTTAAATACCGCTTCCTTTACAGAGGCGCCATACAAAATATCCACAGAGCCAATCTTCGCCCCATCCAACATATAAACGGCTTCTCCTGCTTTTTGCCCTTCTTCTACCGGTGCATTGCCTACTTCTGCCACTTTTATTTCCTTAGTGACCTGAGACAGATTTTTCCCAGATACATCCAGATACTGAAAAGCGCCTCCATATACCAGAGGCACGCTTTCTTCTACTCCCCCCGCTATCTGCTGGTCATTCAAGCTGTCTTTATTTTCATCCTTATAAACATTGCTGACAGAAAATCCATAGTTCAGCAGGCTGACAGCATCGGAAAACCTTACCTTATGATCTGGCGCCTTCATAATAACGGCAATCAAGTCAATATCGTTTTTTCTTGCCGTTGCAGATAGGCAGTATTTTGCCGCATTGGTGGAGCCGGTCTTTAAACCTGTGGCATACTCATACTGTTTTAAAAGCTTATTGGTGCTTGATAGGGTAAAAGGCGTGCTTCCTCTTGCGGTTTCATGGACGATATCCTCCATCCATATCTTTGTATAATTGTATATATCCGGATGTTTTACAATCAGTTCCCTTGACATCAGCGCCACATCCCTTGCAGTGGTCATATGTCCTTCCGAATCAGTCAGCCCGCAGCAATCCTCAAACGTGGTCTGCTCCATGCCAAGCTCCTTTGCCCGTTTGTTCATTTTCTTTACAAATTCCTCTTCACTTCCTGCTATGTATTCCGCCATGGCAACTGCCGCATCGTTTCCACTGGCAACCGCAATGCATTTAATCAACGTATCAACCGTCTGTACTTCTCCTTCCTCCAAAAATACCTGGGAACCTCCCATGGATTTGGCATAAGCGCTTGTGGTCACCTGATCTGTCAGACTTATCTTTCCTTCTTCTAAGGCTTCAAAAATCAAAAGCAATGTCATGATTTTAGTAATGCTCGCCGGATGAAGCCTTTCTTCCGCATTTCTCTCATAAATCACCTGTCCTGTAGAAGCTTCCATCAAAATAGCCGACGGTGCGGAAATATTTAAGGAAACCTCTTCTGCTGATACAACAGTTTCAAAATGACAGAATATGATAATGGGTGCCAGTAATGCTGCTGCAATTTTCTTCATGCCGCTTCTCTTCCATTCTCTTCTGGATTATTACTATCATAATAAAGAAAGCAGGAAAATATTCCTGCTTTTTCTATAATCCGTCTAAAACTCTGGAAAACGTATCTTCATATAACTTTTGATTTCTTTCACACAGCCTTCAAAGCCCAGCTTAGAGCTATCCAGACACAAATCATAATTTCTGGCATCATTCCATTCGTGTCCTGTATAATACTTATAATATTCAGCCCTTTGCTTGTCAGTCTTTGCAATATACTTTTCCACTTCCTTGTCTGGCAACCCTATCCGCTCTTTTGCCTTTTCCATACTAAATTCCTTGTCTGCATGGACAAATACGGAAATCACATATTTATAGTCTTTTAACACAAAGTCGGCGCACCTGCCAATGATTACGCAGGATTCAGTATCTGCCAGCCCTCTGATAACCTTTGCCTGATAATTGAACAGATTATCATTGGATGAAAAATCATCACTGTCGGGAGGAATCAACTGTCCCTCATAAACATTTTTAATAATCCGTCTTAAGGGGCTGTTTTTCAGTCTTTCATCCGCTTCTCCAAAAAGCCCTTCTGAAATCCCACTTTCGTCTGAAGCCATCCGAATGATTTCTCTGTCATAGCAGTTGATTCCAAGCTCCCTTGCCAACTGCTGTCCGATGGTCTTTCCGCCGCTTCCGTAATGTCTCGCAATTGTAATCACATAATTTTCCATGGAAATCCCCCTGTCTATTCGCCTAAATATGCCTTTTTTACAGCATCATCATTTTTCAGCTCATCCGCTTTTCCGGAAAGCACAATTTTTCCCGTTTCCAGCACATATGCCCTATCTGCAATATCAAGAGCCTTTTTCGCATTTTGTTCCACCAGCAAAACAGTAGTTCCCGCTGCGCTGACTTCTTTTATAATATCGAATATCTCATTTACAAATATTGGTGAAAGTCCCATGGAAGGCTCATCCATTAAAATAATGGAAGGATGGCTCATAAGCGCCCGCCCCATGGCAAGCATCTGCTGTTCACCGCCGCTTAAGGTTCCTGCCGGCTGAGTCTTTCTTTCCTCTAATCTGGGAAATCTGGAATATACCGTATCCAGCGATTCCCGTATTTCCTGCTTATCCTTTCTTGTATAAGCTCCCATAAGAAGGTTTTCATACACACTAAGCTGGGCAAATACCCGCCGTCCCTCCGGCACATGGGCCATGCCCAATGCAACGATTTTATGTCCGGGCATTTTTGTAATGTCCTTCCCCTCAAAGCTGATGCTGCCGCCGCTTGCCTGTAAAAGTCCTGAAACGGTATGGAGTATCGTTGTCTTTCCCGCACCATTTGCCCCGATTAAAGCCACTACCTCACCTTTCTTTACTTCAAAATCAATGCCCTTGATAGCCTGTATCATTCCGTAATGAACCTGTAAATCCTTTATTTCCAACATTGCCATAACAGCCGCCTCCTATTCGCCCAAATATGCAGTAATGACTGCCTTGTTATTCAGTACTTCACTGGTCTTTCCCTCTGCAAGCACTTCACCGAAATTTAAAACGGTAAGCTCCTCACAAATACCGGATACAAGCTTCATGTCATGTTCTATTAAAAGAATGGTCATATCAAAATGCTTTCTTACAAAGCTGATAGTGTCCATAAGCTCTTTTGTTTCATTTGGATTCATTCCCGCTGCAGGCTCATCTAAAAGAAGCAGCTTTGGATTGGTTGCCAGTGCCCTTGCGATTTCCAGCTTCCTCTGCTTTCCGTAAGGCAGATTCGCTGCAAGGAGCTCTGCCTCTTCCTCCAGTGAAAATACCTTTAAAATCTCCATGGCTTTTTCATTCATTTCCTTTTCCACCTTAAAGTATCTTGGCAGCCTTAATATGCCCTCTATGGTGGAGTAATGATATTGATTATGAAGTCCTGCCTTTACATTATCACGCACGCTCATATCCTTGAACAGACGGATATTCTGAAACGTCCTTGCAATTCCTGCTTTATTGATTTCAATATTGTTCTTTCCGGTAATATTTTTTCCATCCAGAAAAACAGAACCTTCGTCGGGCTTATACACGCCGGTAAGAAGATTGAATACAGTTGTCTTTCCTGCACCGTTTGGTCCAATCAGACCATAAAGCTGTCCTTTTTCTATTTCTATGTTAAAATTATTGACTGCACGCAGTCCTCCGAAGGAAATACCTAAGTTCTTTACTTCTAAAAGCGCCATTTCTTAAACCTCCTCCTGAGCCTTTTTCTGTCTGCGGAATTTTCCTGCCACCATCTCCCGAAGCTCTCTTGCCTTTGGACTCCAGTTAAACAGCATCATGACAATTAAAACCACTGCATAAATAAGCATACGGTAATCATTTAAGCCCCTAAGCAGCTCTGGAAGCAGGGTCAAAATTACGGCCGCAATTACAGAACCCCGAATGCTTCCTATACCGCCGAGCACCACGAACACCAGAATCATAATGGACATGTTATAGCCAAAGTTTTTCGGAAGCGCCGTCAGCGTAGACAGATTGTGAGCATAAAGCACACCTGCCACTCCTGCTAAGGAAGCAGAAACAGAAAATGCCAAAAGCTTATATTTTGTAATATTGATTCCTAGTGATTCTGCTGCAATGCGGTTATCACGGATTGCCATAACTGCCCTGCCTGTTCTGGAATTAATCAGGTTAGTAATAATGAATATGGTAATCAGCACAAGCACAATGCCGATTACAAAGCTGGAATCATTTGGAGTTCCCGTAATGCCCTGAGCGCCTTTTATAAGAATTTCTCCATCCGGCTCCATATTTAACGACATGGTATCCTTCATAGAAAAATGAAAGCCATTGCTGTCCCTTCCTAAATATATTACATTTACAAGATTTTTAATAATCTCACCAAATGCCAGCGTTACAATGGCAAGGTAATCTCCCTTCAGCCGAAGCACCGGAATACCAATTAAAATGCCAAATACTGCTGCTGCAGCCGCACCTATCAATATGGCGAGAAAAAAACGAAAGCCGCTGTTTGTAATGGTGCCCTGCGTGCATTTGCTGAACAAGGCGCTGGCAAAGGCGCCTACACACATAAATCCTGCATGGCCCAAGCTCAGCTCGCCTAAAATACCTACCGTAAGATTTAAGGAAACTGCTAAAATCACATACGTACACAAAGGAACCAAAAGCCCCTGCATAAGACTTGACATCTTTCCTGTACTTAACAGAACCTGTACAAGAATAAATGCAGCTACGACAATGCCGTATGTAATGAAATTATTCTTTGTCTGTTTATTCAGTTTATTTTTCATTCCTACACCTTCTCCCTGATATTCTTACCAAGAATTCCTGTTGGTCTTACCAAAAGCACTACTATCAAAACACCAAATACAATAGCATCCGCCATTTGGGATGAAATATATGCCTTGCTTAAATTTTCAATGATTCCAAGCAGGATTCCTCCGATAAAGGCACCCGGAACAGAACCGATTCCTCCAAATACCGCTGCCACAAAGGCTTTAATGCCGGGCATGGAGCCTGTATATGGAGTAAGAGTAGGATATGCGGAGCAAAGAAGCACGCCCGCAACAGCCGCCAAAGCAGAACCAATTGCGAAAGTCAGCGCAATAGTGCTGTTTACATTAATTCCCATAAGCTGTGCTGCACCTTTATCCTCCGACACTGCCAGCATAGCCCTTCCTGCCTTGGACTTATTGATAAACAAGGTCAGGACAACCATGATTACGATACAGGTCAAAATAGTGACTATCGTTTCGCCGGAAATAGTAAGGGCGCCATCCGCCAATACAATTGCAGGAACGCTTACCATGGAAGTAAATGCCTTAGGAGCAGCTCCAAACAATAGAAGCGCCACATTCTGAAGCAGATAGCTTACACCAATTGCAGTAATCAATACCGCCAAAGGGGAAGCCATACGCAAAGGCTTATATGCAATTTTTTCTATGACTACGCCAAGCACTGTACAAACCACCATGGAAATAAGTACTGCCAATATAGGAGGCAGACCCATGCCGCTTACAGTAAAAAATGCCACATACCCTCCTATCATAATAACGTCTCCATGGGCAAAATTTAACATCTTTGCAATTCCATAGACCATTGTATAGCCAAGGGCAATGATGGCATATACACTGCCAAGACTGATTCCATTTACTAAATAGGATATAAAACTCATTTGGAAACACCTTTCTTTCTAAAAGTCTGTTACTCGTGACAGTATAACACATATTTTACACTTTTTCCATAAAATATTTGGGGGAAGCTTGTTTGGGGTAACAGTTCAGCCCACAGGCGCAGAGGAGGTACGTCTGTGTAGACAACTATAACTTCGTTGCATTTTAGAGAAGCGGTCTACTTCTGCTTTTCTCTTTCTAAGAGTACAACCCTCATCCCTCTTCTGCGTCCTCCATCCACCAATAAAGAAAACGGGAACCACCCACTGGCAATCCCCGTCTTCAGGTATTCTGTATTTATTTTACTGCAGCCAATTACATAGCTGTATAAACACCATCTACAATTTTTACTGCCTTTGGCTCTTTGTTTGGTTCGCCATCAGCCGTCCATGTCATTCCTGTACCAGTCAGACCGTCAATTGTGATTTCTGTCATAGCTGCCTTAAGAGCATCGCAAATGTCGGATGCGCTCATATCTGCTGTAATACCAGATTTTTCCGCTGCTGCTTTGATTGCGTAAACTGCATCATAAGCATCTGCTGCAAACTGGTTTGGCGTTCCGCCATAGTTGGAATCATAAGCAGAAACAAAATTCTTTGTTAAATCATCCTGTGCATCTGCTGCAAAAGGAGTTAAGAGCATAACGCCTTCTGCTAAGGAAGTATCAAAGTTTTCTACAGATAAAATACCATCAAGTCCATCACATCCAAAGAATGTAGGAGCAAAACCAATTGTCTTTGCCTGAGCTAAAATCAGGGATGCTTCATTATAGTAAATTGGCAGGAATAATAATTCAGCGCCGGAATCCTTTGCTTTCTGAAGCTGTACGGTGAAATCCTTGTTACTATCTGCCGTAAAAGCTTCTGCTGCAACGATTTCAATATTCTGGTTTGCTGCTTCTGCCGCAAATGTTTCATAAATTCCTGATGAGTAAACAGAAGAGCTGTCATAAATAACTGCTACCTTGGAAGCAAGGCTGTTCTCTCCAATATACTGTGCGGAAGCCTTTCCTTGGTTTGGGTCGGAAAAACATACACGGAATACATTTTCATTTGTGATACACTCTACTGCTGAACCGGATGGTGTCAACTGGAAAAGATTGTCTGCTGCTGATTTTTCTGCAACTGCGATACATGGAGTACTTGTTACAGTTCCTACAAGCACCTGCATATTCCAGTCTTTTAATGTATTATAAGCATTTACTGCTTTTTCTGCATCAGATTCGTCATCTTGGAAATTCAGCTCAAGGGTCATGCCGTTTACGCCGCCTGCTGCATTGATTTCATCTACTGCAAGCTGAGCCGCATTCTTTACCGCAATTCCATATACTGCTGCGTCGCCAGTTGTGGGACCGATACCGCCAATCTTCAAAGTGCCTTCACTGCCTGCATCCTCTGCTGCTCCATCCTCAGATGCACCTTCTGCATCATCAGCTTCTGTTTCTGCTGCATCTGTGCCTTCTGTTTCGCTAGTTTCAGCTTCTGTTTCAGCACCGCTTGTTGTTTCTGTATCAGTATTGCCACAGCCTGTTAAAAATGTCATAGACATGGCAAGCACTAATACTACACTAAGAAATTTTTTCATAACTACTCCTCCTTTTCCACTTTTGTGGATTTTTATTTCATTACGCAAATGATAATAAAATACTTTTTCGATTTTGTCAACTTTTCCTTTTCCACGGAAACCAATTTTTAGTCAGAGGCTCTCTTCCTATAAAGACCAAAACGGGTCTTGGACAGAAATGTTTCTTCGTCGCCACGCTTTCGCTCTATAAAAACGCAACAGTGCTAAGCTCGAAAATACCTCGCTAAGCGCTGGCGTTTTTATAAGGGCTCCTTAAGAAACTTTTCTGTCCAAGACTCGTTTTTGCCTCTGTAGGAAGAGAGCCCCTGGCTAAAAATTGATTTCCGTGTTACTTTTCTTTTCCGCAAGACACTGGCAATTACTGCCATTTCGCCCGAAAATTATGATAAGAGTCCCTTACCTTTTCCTGATATTCCTTTAAATTAATATCCAGAGCCCGGTACAGATGATAGGCAAAATCCACTCCATAACAAACCATAATGACACGGCATGCTACAATCCCAATCTGGGTTGGAATGGAATCCACAGTCCTCATAAGTGCTTTGTGAAGGAAGTTCACGATAATTACCGCATAAAATCCCCATGCCACCGTACTTTCCGCACAAATCATCCCTTTATAATTCAGCGGTTTATCACTGTAATCCCACCATACGGTGCCTAACACCTTATCCATAAGCTTTGCCACTAAAAATTCAAATGCAGTGGCAAGCAACGCTCCTAATATGTAAAGCATAAACAGATTCCTTGACAGAGGATGAAGAATCAGATAACCCAAAACCCCTCCGAATCCGTAAATAGGGCAAATAGGGCTGGAAGCAAAGCCTCTATTCGTTAGCTTTCTATTACATAAGGACATATAAACAGACTCTACCAGCCATCCTAACATACTATATAAAATAAAGCATTGCACTAAATGCAGCACATCAGTTCCCAAAATTTCTTTCGTCCACATTTTACACACTCCTCTTACTATACTTATGCAAATCAGCTCATTCTAAGAATTCAGAATGAAAACGCTTTCCCTTCTGTATCATTCTTTTATATATTCTGAATTTTTTATTTATAATCCTTTCTGCCATTCTCTTCCGGTTCTTCCATAGAATGGCAGAAAAACGTAAGAAAGTCCTTGGTATCTGCCAAGGACTTACAGTTGCTAGTTATATTTGCGCTTTCTTGCTGCTTCAGATTTTTTCTTACGTTTTACGCTTGGCTTTTCGTAATGTTCTCTTTTACGAATCTCCTGTTGAATACCAGCCTTAGCACAGCTTCTTTTAAAACGACGTAAAGCGCTATCTAAAGTCTCGTTATCTTTTACGATTACATTTGACATAAACTCACACCTAACCTCCCTTCAGTCCCTCCAAGTAACACGACTGATTGGGTATATTTTTGTGCACACTCATACACAAGTACGATTATAGCATATTTTTCCTTTTCGTCAACCCTTTTTTTGAATTTTCCGAATTTTCCAGTAACAGTGCAGTCCACAGGCGCAGGGCAGGTTTCCCATAGAGCATGTTTTCTAAAGGAGCCCTTATAAAAACGCCA
>JAMPFB010000001.1:202406-209137 GCA_023664735.1 Robinsoniella sp.
CATATTGCGCCATGGAGGGCGCTATATGACGACCCGTTCGGTATCAATAACCTTCTAAGGCTGTTTAGGAAAAGCCAATCCACTCTCATCCCTCTGTTGCGTCCTCTCTGCCATCCAAATTTCTTCAAACAGCATTCCCATCCCCTGCCCGGCATCCCAAATATCACACTCATCTAATACTCCTGACTTTCCAAATTTTTCAAATAATTCACTACCATAAGGGCTATTTTTAACGTAAGGGCATCATCAAATACCCGTATATCAAGCCCCGTGGATTTTTGAAGCTTTTCCAGACGGTACAAAAGAGTATTTCTATGGACAAACAGCTTTCTTGCGGTTTCTGATACGTTCAGGTTATTTTCCAGAAACATATTGACGGTAGTCAGCGTTTCCTCGTCCAGATTGTCCGGCATTTCCTGTCCGAATATTTCTTCAATGAACATTTTGCAAAGGCTTACCGGAAGCTGATAGATTAAACGTCCGATTCCCAGCGTGCTATAGGATATTACATCCTTGTCTGCATAAAAAATCTTTCCTACCTCCAATGCCATTTTTGCTTCCTTATAGCTTTTAGATACATCCTTTAGCTCATCCACCTTGTTTCCATAGGCAACCTTCACCTTAACCATGGCTTCCGCACTAATCATGTCAACAATGGTACGGCATACTTCTTCCACAGCCTGAATTTGGCTGCCACTTTCCAACTGCTTTATAATAATAATGTTCCGCTCATCCACAGCAGTTACAAAGTCTCCTGACTGGGGAGAAAACAGGCTTTTCAGCATTTCCAAAGCTCCGTTATCCTTATCATATTTTGTTTCTACCAGACAGACTACCCTTGGCACCTCAATGTCTATATGTAGTTTTTTCGCTCGGTTATAAATATCCACTAAAAGCAGGTTGTCTAAAATCAAATTTTGGAAAAAGTTGTTTTTATCGAACCGCTCCTTATATGCCACAATCAGATTTTGAAGCTGGCATACCGCAATTTTAGCAATCGTGTAATCTTCATTACTGTCTTCACACACAAGAACATATGCTACTTCTTCCTCATCAAACACTTTCAGATACAGGTGTCCTGCTATCGCCTGACTATCTGCAGGCGAAGCAATAAATGCTTCTATCCGTTCCACCTCAATTGGAATATTGCCGGATGTATCTGCCACAACGGTTCCCGATTCATTTACGACTACCAGCTCCACCTTTGTAATGGACTTTAACTCCTCAATGCTGTTTTGAATGATTCCTGCTGATAACATGTACTGCCATATCCTCCTTCTCACCCAATAGACTTTATGCGGCCCAGCGCACATTTAAAAAGGGGAGATACATGCGTATCTCCCCATATGGCCACATTCTAGTTTGTAATAACCATTTCTGTTTCTTTGTCAAAGATGTGGATTTTCTCTACATCAATTGCAAATTTAACAATGTCGCCAGGTCTTGCTGTTGTACGAGAATCAACCCTAGCTGTCATTGGGAACTCTTCCAAATCAAAGTACAGGTAAACTTCTGCACCAAGCAATTCGTATACTTTTACAGTTGCTTCAAATGTGCTCTGCGGAGAAGCCTCTACCATCATTTCAGAATCATATACATCTTCTGGACGGATACCAAATGTAACGGTTCTTCCGTTGTAGCCACCTTCAATAAGCTTTTTGGACTTTGCAGGTGGAAGTGGGATGAAGTGGCCTGCTACCTTTAATACTGCCGTATCATCTACAACCTCTACTACTGCATCTAAGAAGTTCATCTGTGGGGAACCCATGAAGCCTGCAACAAATAAGTTAGCTGGCTTGGAGTATAAGTTCTGTGGTGTATCTACCTGCTGTACGATACCATCCTTCATAACTACAATTCTTGTACCAAGTGTCATAGCCTCTGTCTGGTCATGTGTTACGTAAATGATAGTAGTACCTAATCTCTGGTGCAGCTTGGAAATCTCTACACGCATCTGTACACGAAGCTTTGCATCCAAGTTGGAAAGCGGCTCGTCCATAAGGAATACCTTCGGGTTACGGACAATAGCACGACCCATGGCAACACGCTGTCTCTGTCCACCGGATAAAGCCTTTGGCTTACGATCAAGAAGTGGAGTCAGGTCAAGAATCTTAGCTGCTTCCTTTACCATTTTATCAATTTCATCTTTTGGCACTTTTCTTAATTTAAGACCAAAAGCCATATTGTCATATACGGACATATGAGGATACAATGCGTAGTTCTGGAATACCATTGCGATATCTCTGTCCTTTGGCTCTACATCATTTACTAACCTGTCGCCAATTCTCAGCTCGCCGGAAGAAATGTCCTCCAGTCCTGCAATCATACGAAGGGTAGTGGACTTACCACATCCTGAAGGACCTACGAAAATGATGAATTCCTGATCTGCGATTTCAAGGTTGAAATCCTTTACTGCTTCAAATCCGTTTGGATATACTTTACAAACGTTTTTTAAAGATAAACTTGCCATTTAAATTTCCTCCTAAAATTTACTTTTCTATTCACGGTTCTTAAAACCCTATTGCCAGTATATACTAACTATGACTTTTTGCCTATACTCGTATTACACAAATATTTTAATTTTTCCTATACATGTTGCCCAATCCATCTACTGTAAATTCGGATATCATTTCGTTTCTTCTTCCTGCCCAGACTCTTCCTCTTCATCCCTGTAAAACGCAAGCTGGTTCTTTCCTCTTTGCTTTGCCTTATAAAGCGCCCTGTCCGCCGCTTTATATAAATCCTCAAAATTATCCGCATCTCTTGGGAATACGGCACAGCCAATGCTGGCAGTTACCTTATACTTGGAATACTGCCCCACCTTGAAATCACGAAACAGGCCTGCCACCCTGCCGGATTCTTTCTTTAAAATGCTTTCATCTTTTATGTTCTTTAAAAGAAGAATAAATTCATCTCCGCCCACTCTTCCAATAACATCCGACATTCTGAATTCTGCCTTTAAGCGCATTCCAATAGTGCGCAGAACCTCATCACCAAAAGCATGGCCTCTGGTATCATTGATCTTTTTGAAATTATCAATGTCAAATACGAACATAAGCGCCTGAGAATCCTGATTGTCCCTTATATATTCCCTGATTTTACGTTCTGTTGCTATTTTATTATTCAGCTCCGTAAGCAGGTCTGTGTCAGCTTTTTTCGCCAATGCTTTGCTTTGGTCGCTATAACGTTTTCTGCTTATTACGTTGATGATTACCACCAGTGCAAAGAAAAGCGCAAGGGCGCCTATCATATTCACTACCATATTTCTAGTTGCTATCCACTCACTATTTTTTATCGTGTTCACATAGCTGTTTGTCACTCCCATTACAAAGTACCAGTCATTGACCTCTAAAGGAGTAAATGCACAGTATACTTCATCTTTTCCAATCTTTGCAACAAGGTTCGTTTCCTTTGTCAGCGGTATTTTATCCTGTATGGTTTCTATCGTCTTTTCATCTTTATTGTTAGCTTTCAGGTATTCAAAGAAATTTCCTTCTGTGGAAAGCATGGCGCTGGAATAAATCAGCTTTCCTTCTGCATCCATAACCGCAAACCACGTGCGGCCATCATAGTCAGATATCGTAATGTACTTTTTTAGCAGCTCCGGCTTAAAATAAGATATCACATAGCCTCGGTTATGGCTTAAAGGAGTGACTACGGCAATAGTATATGCACCTCCTAAAAACTCATCCCTCATGCATATATAAAATGTTCCAGATCCGGAATCGAATTCCTTTAGATTTTTTATATCCAGTTCCACCGGCTCTCCGGTATTGCGAAAGCCCGTTCCGTTTTCATCCACTATTGCAGAAGAGTATATTAAATTTGTGCTCAAAAGCGCTGTCAGACATTCCTTTACCGAGGCATCCTGTTCTGCTTCTATCCTATCAAGCAGAATGGAAACCGGCTCCTGAGCGCTTTCTATCTGCTGTAAATAACCGGAAACCTGCGTTGCATATCCCTTTGCAACTGCCGCAATATTTTTTTCCGTTTTCTGGCTGATGCTTTTGTTTTGCGTCATGCCATAATGATACAACATAAATGATACTACGAGAAAAAATGCAATGGTAGGAAACAACCATTGGAGCAAAATATTTTTTGTTCCCGAATCCTTCTTTTTCTTCTTCATAATCATTCACCTTTATTTCCTGAGCTAAAGAGCCTTTTCTTCCTCCGGCTCCTCTGGTTCAAACTTTTTAAATATCTTATTCATCCAGCAGGCATTCGTATACCCTGCCACTGAAAATCCAAGGGCTGCAACTAAGGGAAGCCATCTCAAGGAGGCAAGCACCATAACTATGGGAATAATGGAAAAAACAAGCATTGCCAGTGTTTTGGGTATCTGTAAAATGCTGATGAACAGTGCGTTTTTCATTGTGTTTTTTATGGTGTTTTCAAATCTTGACAGCACAGGGAACGCATACAGCATTTCAAAGGCAAACAATAAAATTCCCAGACATAGGATACATTCAATCACAAAAGCAACTGTTCCTTCCATTCTGTTGATTATAAAAAATTCTCCGCCAAAAACAATTCCCAGACATAATAAGATAAGCCAGATAACGGTAGCCTGTCTGAAGTTTTCTTTAAAGGAGCGAAAAAAATCCTTTGTAATATAGCCTTCTTCATTTTTTGCCATGCGCAGCGTTACATAGTAAAGAGCTGTAGTGGCTGCCCCTATGGTAACCACCGGAATACAGCAGATAATGTATAAAAAATTTAACAAAACCAAATCCGCCGCCTTATTCAAAAAGGCGATGAACGGTCCGTCCAGATTGAATATATCCCTCATTTATCCTCTTCCTTTTCCTTTGAAATTGGCATATACCATTTCAAATCTTTCATTCATCTGCTTGTGACGCTTAAGCATGTGCTCTGACTGTTCCCTTGCTTTCCCCACAATATAATCATAATTATCTATAACAATCCCTACAATTTCCCTGCTGAGTCTGTTATTGTCCGCCTCTTCCCTAAGGCTGCCTATGATTTCCTCTTTGCTCATAGGACTTCTATAAAGGCGGGTATTGATCATTGCCGTCAGGCAGTCCGCTATCTGGAGGATTTTCTGAGAATCGTTCATCTCCGCCGCCTTTAAGCCCTTTGGATATCCCTTGCCGTTCAGCCTTTCATGATGGGCAACCGCAATGGAAACCACATCCTTATTTACCCGGTTGTTTAAAATGCTTTCTTCCAGCTCCACATGGGTCTGCATCAGCTTTCTTTCTTCTTTTGTAAAAATTTTATCAGAATCAATCATATCCTTTGAAATAGCAAGCATCCCGATATCATGAATCAAGGCGCCATAATACAGCTTCGTGATATCCGCCTTGTTAAATCCCATGATTTTTGCGATTTCCTCACAAATGCAAACGCACGTAACGCCGTCTGCCACCTTATATTTGCTTCGGAAGCTTAAGCAATACATAAGCATTTCCATCGCCTGCTTTTTCTCTTCATTGGTAAACATAATATAATCCATCAGCTCATCCAGCTCTGCTTCATAAGCCTCCGTCTGAATCTTTCCAAAAATATCATACTTTTCTTTTGCCTGAAAGAAAAGGCTGATGGCTTCTTCTGAATATTTGGTTCCCGTATATTTATTGAACATGGAATAATCAAATTTATCTCCAAGGGCATTATGGTAAATATCCACCTTTTCTGCAAAATTTATGTAATTCGCAATGTCTTTATAAGCAAACTCCAAATGCTTGGTTATGAAATAATCTGTATTGTGGTATAAAAGTATCTTTGCCTTTTCCTTCATTGGTGAAAGATTATTCATAAAAAGGAAACCGTAAATAGAATGGGAAATGGGCTCCCTCATTTCAAACCGGAGCATATCCCCCAGATTATCGGTTTTATAAGCGCCGATATCATGCAGGGTAGCAAGCATGGCAAATTCAGCCAGCTCGAATTTTTCATAGCCGCCTTTGCATTCCAGCATTTTATAAACAATATAGGCGGTTCTGGAACCATGCTTCATTAGCCGCTTATCAATAAGCTTTAATGTATCTCTTGTCAAAAGAAAGATATTCTTGCTGCTGATAAAATCCATAATCCTGCCCCCTCTCATTAGGTATCATTATATAATTATACTACCAAAAATCTGGTGGTTTTTCAATGTATCTTCCGAATAATGCAAAATTTCGGGAAATGGGTTGGATTGAGTTTTTTGGAGGGTGTGGCTAGACGGACGCAACAGCGGGATGAGAGGGGATTGGCTTTCCGTGTTTTGGATGGCGCTTTTCCTAAACAGCCTTGGGAAAGCTGTGGAGGCCGGACGGGTCGTCATATAGCGCCCTCCATGGCGCAATATGACTAAAATTGCCGTCCATGGCAATTTTCCCCTAGGTGTCGAAAAGGCTGTTAAGGAAAAGCGCCATCCAAAACAAGGAAGCCAATCCCCTCTCATCCCGCTGTTGCTGTTTGTTGCTAGTTGTAGCTGAAAAAAAGAAATTGTTCTTTTCTGAAAATTCCCAGTATATACTCATTATAAATAGGCTTCTATGGTTTACCCTAGAGCATATTTTTCTACGTCTGTGGACTGACCTGCTACATATAGAGCTTTCTCTTTCTAATACGTAAGGCTTACCGATACACAGTGGGAGCTTGCCGGGCATAGGATAGTCTTCTGGACCTTTGCAAAGTCGCCGGCACTTATGCCCCGTACTTTGGGGCATAGAGCTTGTTTGAAAATTGCTTTCCTCAAGATGTGCGTCACAGTTTGTGGG
>JAMPFB010000001.1:209237-213223 GCA_023664735.1 Robinsoniella sp.
TCCCAAAATCCCAAAATCCCAAAATCCCAAAATCCCAAAATCCCAAAATCCCAAAATCCCAAAATCCCAAAATCCCAAAATCCCAAAATCCCAAAATCCCAAAATCCCAAAATCCCAAAATCCCAAAGTCCCAAAATCCCAAAATCCCAAAGTCCCTATGCCGCATCCATTTAGCCATCCTTACTAGAAAAGACCGAACTGTTATATAATATCGAATAATATCCCTTTTTTTCGTTGAAATCATACCAAAAAAATTATATAATATACCAGTGTCGATTTTTCTATAAAAAATGAAAGAGGATTATCAATGAAAACCGTACAAGTTTCGGAAATTACTAAAAATATTAAAGAAATGTGTATAGAAGCAAATCATTTTCTTACAAAAGATATGGACCATGCATTAAAATCTGCCTGCAGCAGTGAGAAGTCCCCTTTAGGGAAACAGGTGCTTGCCCAGCTTCAGGAAAACCTTTCCATTGCAGGTGAGGATATGATACCGATTTGTCAGGATACAGGAATGGCAGTTATATTTATGGAAATTGGTCAGGAGGTTCACTTTGAAGGCGGGCTGTTGGAAGAGTCAATAAATGAAGGGGTTCGTCAAGGATATGTAGAAGGATTTTTGAGGAAATCAGTCGTAAAGGATCCGCTTATCCGGGAAAATACAAAGGATAACACACCTGCTGTAATACATTATCAAATGGTAGAGGGTGATAAAGTAAAAATTACGGTGGCGCCAAAAGGCTTTGGAAGTGAAAATATGAGCCGTGTATTTATGCTAAAGCCGGCAGACGGAATAGAAGGAGTAAAAAATGCTATTTTAACTGCTGTAGAGGATGCAGGTCCTAATGCATGTCCACCTATGGTAATTGGTGTGGGAATTGGCGGTACCTTTGAAAAGTGCGCTCTTATGGCAAAAAAGGCTCTTACAAGAGAGCTTGGAACCCATTCAACGATTCCATACGTAAAAGAAATGGAGGAAGAGCTTCTTTCTGCGATTAACAAGACGGGTATTGGTCCCGGAGGGCTTGGGGGAACCACAACCGCCCTTGCGGTAAATATTGACACATACCCTACCCATATAGCAGGACTTCCGGTGGCGGTTAATATCTGCTGTCATGTAAATCGCCATGCAGTAAGAGAAATATAAATAGTAATTGGCAAATCAACACAATATATAGCATTGTCAAATAGAAATCTATTATATATAGAAGAAACACCTTTGTTTCATATACGCAAAAGAAGAATTGCTTCTATATAGGAAAGGAATTTATGAATAAATATATTAATGCGCCTTTCAACCAAAAGGAAATAGATACATTAAAGGCGGGAGATTATGTATACATATCAGGCACGATTTATACAGCAAGAGATGCGGCACACAAAAGAATGTACGAAGCCATTGAAAAAGGAGAAAATCTTCCTTTCGATATAAAAGGCAATGTGATTTATTACATGGGACCTTCTCCGGCAAGGGAAGGAAGACCAATCGGGTCAGCAGGGCCTACCACAGCAAGCCGCATGGATAAATATGCGCCAAAGCTTATGGACATGGGATTAAAAGGTATGATTGGCAAAGGAAAACGCAGCGAAGCAGTGATAGACAGCATTGTACGCAATCAGGGAGTATATCTGGCAGCCGTAGGCGGAGCAGGAGCGCTGCTGTCTAAATCCATTCAATCTTCGGAAGTAATTGCATATGATGATTTAGGAACAGAGGCAATCCGCAAATTAGAAGTAAAGGATTTCCCAGCCATTGTAGTCATAGATAAAGAAGGGAATAATCTTTATGAAATGGCTGTAAAAGAGTACAGGAAATTGTAGAGTCTCTTTCAAGCAGGGAAAATCCTTCATAATTTTTATGGATTGGTTAAAACTTTAATCATAAGAAATCATAGGAAAGCGTGAGAGTATGCGTATTGCAATGATGGTAATCAGATTGCTGCCCATTGTTCCATATTTAGTGCTGAAGCTTTGGGTTTGCAGTGTTTGTAACAAAATATCTTATTTAACAGGCTTTAAAGTGTCCAGACAAATTACACTTTGTGCTAACTGGGCGGGACGGGTAACAATTGAAGCACATGGTCAAGAAAACATTCCAAAGGAAAATGGCTTTATTTTTTTCCCAAATCATCAGGGACTATATGATGTTTTGGCAATCCTTCATTCCTGCACCACTCCTTTTGCTTTTGTCATAAAAAAGGAAGCAAGTCAGGTGATTTTATTAAAACAGGTAATTGGCGCTCTTGGTTCCCTGATTATTGACAGGGAAGATATTAAACAATCCATGTTGATTATCAGGCAGGTAAGTGAAGAAGTAAAAAAAGGAAGAAATTTTCTCATTTTCCCAGAAGGCACCAGAAGCAAGAATGGAAACAACCTTTTAGAATTTAAAGGAGGAAGCTTTAAGAGCGCAGTAAAGGCTCAATGCCCTATTGTGCCTGTAGCTTTAATCGATTCCTTCAAGCCCTTTGATGAAAAGTCTATTAAACCAGTTACAGTAAAAGTTATTTATTTGCCGCCAATTCCTTATGAAGAGTATAAGGGGATGAAGACTGTGGAGATTGCTGCAGAAGTTAAGAGCAGAATCGAATGTGCAATAGAAAAGTATAAATGATGAAGGAAATTTAAGGAAGAAAGCAGGTGGTGAGATAATGGGAAAATTATATGGATTGGGTCTTACTGTTTTTACAGCGATTATGATTTTGAGTGGACTTTTACTGGCGGATGGATATACGAACTGGAAAGGGATTCATGGAGAATTAGAGCAATTAAATGAAATGGCAGAAGCTGATATGCAACGGTTTCCATATATAGAAGCAAGCATTTCTGAAGTGTTAGCCCCCTATTGTGAAGAAGAAATGTCCTTGTTACATATAATAGGAATCAAAGAAAGGTATTATTTAATTTCATTTCCAAATGAAGAAAACAAATATATGTCAATAAAAATGAGATCCGGAATACTTTTTTTCAGAGATCAAAACATAAGTGAAATGGAAATATACATTTTGACTCATGAAGGCCAATTTCCATTTGAAACGGTTATACAAGGCCGCCTTACCGCAATTGATAATGACGTTCAATTGTATATGGGAGAGGCAGTACGTGAAATATCCGGAATTAAGGATGAGGAAACGCTTCAGGCAATGATGACTCCTTATTGCATTGAAGTAACTTCCGATAAAGAGGCGAAACGGGATATGTTGATTGGAGGAGTGGTTTTCGGAAGCTGTGTGCTCTTCATTATATTAAATATAAAGGCTGCTTTACGCAGGCGAAAATTGAATAAGAGGTGGCAGCAGGCAATGAAAGCGTCTGATCCATCATTATAATGGATAATGGTAACAGTGCAAAACTTTAAAATACTTCGCTAAGTGCTGGCGTTTTTATAAGGTTTCCTCCAGAAAACATGTTTTGTGAGAAATTTTTCTTGTAAAAATCTAAAAATTACCGGAAAAGTAATTGACAAACAAAATCCCTTTTAGTATAATAACACTTGCGTCAAACGAGGCGTGAAAACTTTATAAAGATATGTCCTGCTTGGAAAATAAGAGGCAAGTATAAATATTCTTATAAAAAAGATGTTGGACAATTGGTAGAGGATAAAGTTCAGAATCATGGAGAAATACTCAAGAGGCTGAAGAGGCGCCCCTGCTAAGGGTGTAGGTCGTTCACGCGGCGCGAGGGTTCAAATCCCTCTTTCTCCGTTTCATTTCTACTAAAAAAAGCAATCTGCAAGTTAGATTTCTTTTTTTTGCCATAAAAGTGGTTGACACAATATGGCAAGAAATGATATAATAAGGTTCCACCGTTAAGCAAAGGTGGAAAAAATATTAAAAAAAGTCTTGACATAGAATACCGGCTATGATAAACTATCAGAGTTGCGTGTTCAAAGAAAGACGTCAACAAAATCCTTCGCAATATGCGATTGGACAAAGTACCTTGACAAACAAACAGCAATGCAACCCTGAAATTCCAAGAGAAAA
>JAMPFB010000001.1:213323-227195 GCA_023664735.1 Robinsoniella sp.
AGCAGACAGCTACTAATCGGTCGAGGGCTTATCCTTAAGGAAGACAGGAAGGGAAACGGATGGAAAGAGAGAAAGATAGGAAGAGGAAGGCATTGTTCGGTTTTGAAGGTACGACACCTTATAACAAATGTTATAAGGCCCAGTGGCTCAGTTGGTTAGAGCGCCGCCCTGTCACGGCGGAGGTCGAGGGTTCGAGTCCCTTCTGGGTCGTTTGGTAATCTAGTTGGGATCTTAGCTCAGCTGGGAGAGCATCTGCCTTACAAGCAGAGGGTCACAGGTTCGAGCCCTGTAGGTCCCACTTTTTCTCTGATTTTATTGGAGACTTGCCGTTTTATTTGAAAAAGACAGATGCCGATGTGGCTCAATTGGCAGAGCAGCTGATTTGTAATCAGCAGGTTATCGGTTCGAGTCCGATCATCGGCTTATTTGGATGGATTCCCGAGTGGCCAAAGGGGGCAGACTGTAAATCTGTTGGCAACGCCTTCGAAGGTTCGAATCCTTCTCCATCCATTTGGAGAACCAAATCAATATAATATCGCGGGGTGGAGCAGTCTGGAAGCTCGTCGGGCTCATAACCCGAAGGTCATAGGTTCAAATCCTGTCCCCGCTACTCAATGCCCAGATAGCTCAGTTGGTAGAGCAGAGGACTGAAAATCCTCGTGTCGCTGGTTCGATTCCGGCTCTGGGCATCTTTTATGTAATATGCATGGGCCACTAGCTCAGGTGGTAGAGCACTTGACTTTTAATCAAGTTGTCCGGGGTTCGAGTCCCCGGTGGCTCATAATAAAGATGAAAGACCGTATCGGAAATTTTGTTCCAATACGGTTTTTTCAGTTATCATATAGTATCTTATTTAGAAAAGATATGATAAAATAGAAAAAATTAAGAAAAATAGTAACACTTTAGCCCACAAGCGCAGAGCGGGTTCCCCACGAAGCACGTTTTCTAAAGGAGCCCTTATAAAAACGCCAGCGCTTAGCGAGGTATTTTCGAGCTTAGCACTGTTGCGTTTTTATAGAGCGAAAGCGTGGCGACGTAGAAAACGTGCTTCGTGGGGAATCCGCTCTGCGTTTGTGGGCTAAAGTGTTACGGACAACATGAAAAAAGGAGAGAAAAATCATGACATCTACTATTACAAGAGAAGAAGCAATTAATCTGTTAAAGGAATATAATAAAGAACCGTTTCATATCTTACATGGACTTACAGTTGAGGGAGTTATGCGATGGTATGCAAAGGAATTAGGATATGCACAGGAAGAGGATTACTGGGGACTTGTTGGCCTGCTTCACGATATTGATTTTGAACTGTATCCCAAGGAGCATTGTAAAAAGGCACCAGAGCTTTTAAAAAGGGGAAATGTTTCGGAAGAGATGATTTATTCTATTTGTAGCCATGGATATGGTATTTGTTCTGATTTAGAGCCAAAGCATGAAATGGAAAAAGTATTATTTGCTACAGACGAATTGACTGGATTGATTGGTGCAGCAGCCAGAATGCGTCCCTCTAAAAGTGTTATGGATATGGAGCTATCTAGCCTAAAGAAAAAGTTTAAGGATAAGAAATTTGCAGCAGGCTGCTCACGAGACATTATTAAGACAGGAGCAGAAAGGCTTGGATGGGAGCTAGATACATTGTTAGAAAAGACCATTCTTGCAATGCGTTCCTGTGAAGAAAAGATTAACAAGGAAATGGAACAGGCATAAGGGGAAGTAAAGGCTGGCAGATAAAAAAAGGATTTAAAGAATAAAATCATGATAGAAATCAGGAGGAAGCAATATGCTCCAATATGAACAGTTAAGGAAGGAATATCCTTTATTTCGATATAAGGGCTATCAATTAGAAGAAAAAGAAGAGGATATACAGATTACTTATTTTTTTGAAATACCCGGTCTATCTTCCTTTGCACCTGTATGGAAATTTCCAAAGGCAGGACATAAGCTGGAAAGCTTGAAGGAAAATGGCACCTTTTTAGAGCTGGTTTTTTCTCTTGGAATGGTAGAGCTGATAAGCTACTGGAAAATCACTTGCTCTAAGAGAGTAGAGGTTTTAGCTGGTGCTTTTTCAAAAAGGCAAATGCTCTGGTGGAAAAACCTGTATTTCCACGGATTGGGAGAATTTTTTTATACAAATGGAATTGAACCGGATAAGGAAAACTTTATGGAGCTTTTTTCCATGGGAGAGGAAATAAAGGCGAAAAAACAGCCCTTGAAAGAGCCTTCCGGCTGTCTTGTTCCCATTGGTGGCGGTAAGGACTCAGCAGTTTCTCTGGAATTATTAAAAAAAGCAGGAGAATCATGTACCTGTTGCATCATCAATCCCAGAGGCGCCACATTAAATACTATATTTGCAGCAGGCTATCAGGAAAAGGATGCTTATCTGTTAAAGAGAACATTGGATAAAAATATGCTTGTGCTTAATAAGCAGGGATTTTTAAACGGTCACACACCATTTTCTGCATTGGTGGCATTTTCCACTACAATTGCTGCATATTTAAAAAATATCAGATATATTGTGCTCTCGAATGAAGCAAGCGCTAATGAAAGTACGGTTTTAGGCAGCACTGTAAATCACCAGTATTCCAAAAGCTTTGCCTTTGAAAAGGATTTTCATGAGTATGAAGCAGAGTATATTGGGAGTGGCACATATTACTTCAGCCTGCTAAGACCCTTAAGTGAATTTCAAATTGGGAAATATTTCTCATCCTGCCAGTCCTATCATGATATTTTCAGAAGCTGCAATGCAGGAAGCAAAGAAGATAAATGGTGCGGGCATTGTTCAAAATGTCTGTTTGTATTTCTTATTTTATCGCCCTTTATTTCTCATGACAGACTGTGTGAAATTTTTGACAGGGATATGCTAGAGGATAAGGAAATGATTCCCATTATGGAGCAGCTTATTGGCATGGTAGAGGAAAAGCCTTTTGAATGTGTAGGAAGCAGAGAAGAAGTAAATACTGCCATTTCCATGACGATTGCTGCCATGGAACAGGAAAAAAAGCCTCTTCCAAGGTTGCTTGCCCATTATAAGGAAACTCCCTTATATACAGAATATAAGGAAAAAGAAAATCCCTATTTTACGTATTACGAAGAGGAGAACCTTCTGCCGGAGCAATTTGCAAAGCTGATAAGGGATAATTGTTTATAAATAAAGGATTGATTATGGATAAGAGGGAAGGCATATGGTAGAAACAATCAGACAACTGATTTCAGGAAAAAAAATAGTGATTCTGGGCTTTGGAAGAGAGGGAAAATCCACATATCGGCTTTTAGAAAGAGCAGGAGGCTATAAGGAGTTAGCTATTGCAGACTTGAATCCGGTGGAAGCAGCATTAAGGGAAAAGGTCAGGTGCATAAGCGGCGAGGAATATCAGGATTGCCTGAATGAGTATGATATTGTATGGAAAAGTCCGGGTGTAGTATTGCAAAAGGCTTTGGAAGAGTATTCATGCAGAATATTGTCCCAGACGGAGATATTTTTTTCCCATTATAGAAAGCAGATAATTGGTATTACGGGAACAAAGGGAAAGAGTACCACCACCACCTTATTGTATCAGATATTAAAAGCAGCAGGGAGGGATACTGTATTGGCAGGCAATATAGGAATACCTGCATTTGACATGATTGACAGTATTAACGAAAATACCATTATTGTATTTGAAATGTCCTCCCATCAGTTGGAATATATGACGGCTGCACCCCATATAGGGGCACTGCTGAATATTTATGAGGAGCACTTGGACCATTATGGGACTATGGAAAAATATGTAGCAGCAAAGGAAAGGATTTATAGAAATATGATGGAAGGGGATATTCTTTTCTGCAATAAGGAAAATCTTCCTCTTTCCGGAACCTGTAAGGCGCAGGTGATTCCTTTTCCGGTAGAAGATGGATTAAATTTAATCATGAAGGAAGAAGGAAAGCCATATATTTCATATGAAGAGAATTTATTTCCCATTCCAACGGAAGAAATACATCTGGTAGGAACACATAATTATCTGGATATTCTGGTGGCATATGGAATTGCCGGGCTGCTTGGAATTAAGCCTGAACAGTTTAAGCAGGGGCTAATTGCTTATCAGCCCTTGCCACATCGATTGCAGAGAGTGGGCACATATGGGGGTATTACATTTTATGATGATTCTATTTCGACGATATGTGATACTACCATGGAGGCTCTTAAAAGCATAAAAGATGCAAACACGGTCCTGATTGGCGGCATGGATAGAGGGATTCATTACGGCGAGCTGATAGAATTTCTTTCAAAGGACCCGGTTGCCCATATTATACTGATGGAAGCAACCGGAAAACGGATTTATGAGGAAATTCATAAGGAATATAAAAATTTCCATGCTCCCGAAAGATTGTATCTGGTAAAGAATCTGCAGGAAGCCGTAGAGCTGTCTAAAAAAATTACAAAAAAGGGAACCAGTTGTATTTTATCTCCAGCAGCAGCAAGCTACGGAATTTTCAAAAATTTTGAAGAACGGGGGGACATCTTTCAAAAATATGTAAAAAATCCTTAGACAAATTAGTATATTAGTGCTATTATAGACTTGAGAAAATTTTTCAACGGGAGGAATGAACATGAGAAGAAAGTTTATTGTTTTATGTATGCTGGCAGCTATGTTCGTTTTACTTACAGGCTGTGCAGGACAGAGAGATGGAGAAACCACGATTTTGGTGGAAGAAATCGAAGACGGAGCAAATCTGCAGGCAACCCTACAGGTAAATACCAAATCCGGAAAAGAATGGAGTTATCTTATTGAGAGAGGTATATTGACTGAGATATCCTCAAAGCATTATGAAGCACTTTTTGTAGCAAATAAAAAAGATACTTATGTATTTGAAGCAGACGATATTGGAGAGGAAACCTTTTATTGTATTTTAATGGCTCCAGATGACTACGAGAATGCAAAGGTTTATGAATATACCCTGACAATTGATAATTCGGCAAAAATCATCATAGATTCCAAAAGAGACTATTTATTATCTGAAAATTCCAAGTTAATGAAACGGGTAAAAGAACAATAAGATCATAAAATAAAAAAGAGCTGAAATTCTTTGAATAAAGGCTCTTTTTTTGTGGAAAAGTATTTAGAAAGTGAAAAAGTTATGATATACTGAATGAGTATTATTTCAAAGTAAAAGTGGGTTAGTAAAATGAAACAATTAAAAGAACGAAAAATTCATAGAGCTCTT
This sequence comes from Robinsoniella sp., assembly GCA_023664735.1. GTDB lineage: Bacteria > Bacillota > Clostridia > Lachnospirales > Lachnospiraceae > RGIG3040. The sequence goes on from JAMPFB010000001.1 coordinate 218,523, forward strand.
TTAAAGCATGGAAGTGATATTTTGCAGTCGCCCGGTTTTATCAGTTCCGGAAAGGCCGTACAGCATGGTAACATGTCGGTCAGACAGCATTCTATTGACGTGGCAAAATGCAGTCTGAAAATCAGCAGGAAGCTGCCCTTTCACTTTGAAGAGAAGGATTTGGTCAGGGGAGCGCTGCTACATGATTATTTTCTGTACGACTGGCACAATAAAAAGGTAAGGCCGAAAGATATCGGAAAATTTTATAAGCTTCATGGCTTCAGCCACCCTACCACAGCATTAAAAAATGCCAAAAAGGATTTTAAGCTGAGCAAGCGGGAGGAAGATATTATAAAGAAGCATATGTGGCCGCTTACGATTAAGCCGCCGCTGTGCAGGGAGGCATGGGTCGTAACCTTGGCGGATAAGTATTGCTCTTTATTGGAAACCTTGCATTTAAGGCATGGGGATATAGCATGAGCTCCATGTTTCAAAGCCTTGTAGAGTTAGCAGAAGGCGACGTTTATCCCTTCCATATGCCGGGCCATAAAAGAAATATGCCAAAGCACAGGCTGGAGGAGGCATATGAACTGGACATTACGGAAATCGATGGTTTTGACAATCTCCACAAGCCAAAAGGCATGATTTTTCAGGCTCAAAAGCAAGCAGCAAAGCTATGGGGGGCAAAGGAGAGCTTTTTTCTGGTAAATGGCAGTACGGCAGGCATATTGGCGGCACTTTCTGCCGCATTTCCAAAAGGAAGCGAAGTGATTCTGGCAAGAAACTGTCACAAGGCAGCCTACCACGGAATCATGCTCCGGGAGATAAAAGCACATTATTTATATCCAAAGCTGATAGAAGAGGGGTTTTTATATGGTTCCATTTTGCCCAAGCAGGTGGAAGCATTATATAAAAAATATCCGGAGAGCAAAGGCGTGTTTTTAACATCTCCCAATTATGACGGGGTGGTTTCCCCCATTCGTGAAATTAGCCAAATTGTTCACCAGCATGACGGCATTCTCATTGTGGATGAAGCACATGGTGCTCATTTCGGATTATCTTCGGAATTTCCGGAAAGCGCTGTAACTCAGGGAGCGGACATTGTTATACAAAGCCTGCATAAGACATTGCCCTCATTTACCCAGACCGGTATTTTGCATTTATGCAGCAGCCGGCTCCAAAAGGAAAGCCTCCAGAATTATTTAGGGATTTATCAGACAAGCAGTCCATCTTATCTTTTTATGAGCGCTATGGAGCAGTGCATTGAGATGGTGGATAAGGAAAGGGATGTTTTATTTCACAGGCTTTCAACGAATATAGATGAATTTCTGAAGGCTGTAAAGAATCTGGCACATTTACAGGTTCTCCATGAGCAGTTTGCCAGAAAGCGGGGCATGTATCGCTTTGATAAAAGCAAGTTGATTATTAGCACGTATGGTACGGATATTTCTGGCAAGGAGCTGTCGGACATGCTGTTGAACGAATATCACCTGCAAATGGAAATGGCATGTGAGCATTATGTATTAGCGCTTACATCTATTTGTGACAGACCGGAAGGCTTTCAAAGGCTGGCAGATGCCCTGTTGGAAATTGATAAAGGGCTTAAAGGCAGCTTTTCCCAACAAAAGCACACAGGACTGGAAATCTTTTGGCCGAAAGAAGAAAACATTGCTTTTTCCATTAGTGAAGCGGAAGAAGCAGAAAAAGAAAGGCTTCCCTTTGTCCGGTGCGAAAACCGGATTAGCGGGGAATTTTTGTATTTATATCCGCCGGGAGTACCTTTTGTAGTGCCGGGGGAATATATTACAAAGGAAATGCTTTGCCAAATAAATCTTTATAAAGAACAGGGATTGTCTATTCAGGGAATGAAAGATGATACGTTAACGTATTTGGAAGTAATAAAATAAAATTTATTTTGTAGTAGTGGATAGATACCGAAAATCTTTGACGCATAGATTGAGAAAGATATAAAAAATCTTTGATTCATAATTAAGAAAGAGAGCAGAAAGGAAAAAATATGAGAAAAACAAAAATTATATGTACCATTGGACCTTCATCCGAAAGTGAAGATAAATTACGGGAGCTAATGCTTGCAGGCATGAACGTGGCACGATTTAATTTTTCCCATGGGACTCATGAAGAGCAAAAGGAAAAATTTGCCAAGGTGCTAAAGGTAAGCAGCGAGCTAAATATGCCGGTGGCGTCCTTGTTGGACACGAAGGGACCGGAAATCAGATTAAGGGATTTTGAAGGCGGCAAGGTCATGCTAGAGCCGGGGCAGACCTTTACGTTGACTACAGAGGAGATTATGGGAACGGCTGAAAGGGCAACTATTTCCTATAAAGGGCTGAAAAATGATGTTTCCGAGGGAATGACTATTTTAATTGATGATGGAAAGATAGAAATGGTTATTGAAAGCATGTCTGATACAGACATTGTGTGCCGTGTGGTAAATGGAGGCCCTGTTTCCAACCACAAGGGAATCAATGTACCCGGTGCCATTCTTTCCATGCCATATATTAGCGAAGCAGACAGAGAGGATATTATTTTTGGTGCAGAAATGGGCTATGATTTTCTGGCAGCGTCCTTTGCCCGCACGAAAGAGGATATTTTAGAAGTGCGAGCCCTGTTAGATGAGCATAAATCCACTGCAAAGATTATTGCCAAAATTGAAAATATGCAGGGAATTAAAAATCTGGATGAGATTTTGGAGGTCTCTGATGGAATTATGGTGGCAAGAGGCGATATGGGCGTGGAAATTCCTTTAGAAGAAGTTCCGATACTCCAAAAAGACATGATAAAGAAAGCAGTGGCACAAGGAAAGCATGTTATTACCGCAACCCAGATGTTAGAGTCTATGATTAGCAATCCAAGACCTACAAGGGCAGAGACTACTGATGTTGCCAATGCAATTTATGATGGAACCACAGCAATTATGCTTTCGGGAGAAAGCGCTGCCGGAAAATATCCGGTGGAAGCCGTAAAAACAATGGCAAGAATTGCAGAAAGAACGGAACAGGCAATCGACTATAAGGAACGGCTGAAAAAAATGGAAATAGTAGGAAAGACAGATATTACCACTGCTATTTCCCATGCAACCTGTACAACTGCCATGGACCTAAATGCCGCTGCTATTATTACTGTAACAATGTCAGGAACTACCGCATCCATGATTTCCAGATATAAGCCAGATTGTGACATTATCGGCTGCAGCGTAAACCCAAGGGTATGCAGGCAGTTAAATCTAAGCTGGGGTATAAAACCCCTTTTGATGGAGAAGGAAGAAAAGGCAGACGACTTATTTGATTCCGCTGCAAGGGCTGCAGAAAAGACAGGTCTTGTAAAAAGAGGCGACATTGTTGTTATTACAGCAGGCGTTCCGTTAGGCATTGCAGGAAAGACAAATATGATACGTGTGATTGAAATTTAGCTTTGAGATATGGGTTTTCTGTGTGAAACCTGCTTTGGATTTTGCTCTGGCCCCTGTGGACTGAGCTGCTATTTGCTGTCTGGTTATTTTTACCTTGGGGTAGAAATAATCAGATAGTTATTGTAAAATATTTATATAGATATGGATTAAGATATGGATTATGTGAAATGAGATTGAGCTGAAATGGAAATGAAGCCGGCAGGTTTTCTGTCCCATTTGGTACATAAAAAAAGATTCCCTACGATTCATTAAGGAGGCAGGGATAATGGATATTAAAGTAAATCAAACAACTCCTGCTGCTGCAGCTACTCCGGCGCCTTCCGAGATACAGCAGGGAGATGGCGCCTTTAAGTTTATGCTTGCAAGCAACATAGAGGAAAAGGATCTGCAGGTCAGGCTTACTGCCATGATGGAGGAAATTACCAGACAGGGAGATAAGATTTCCAAGCATATGGATGTAAGGGACATGAAGAGATACAGGGGGCTTATTAAAGGGTTTTTAAATGAAATCGTTACAAGGAGCCATGAGTTTTCCAGAGAAAATTTCCTTGACAGGAGAGGGCGGCACCGGGTATACGGAATTATAAAGCTGGTAGATGAGAACCTAGACGATCTGGCAAGGGAACTGATTAAGGATGAAAAGGATCACATGGAAATATTAAGTAAAATTGGGGAGATAAGGGGTCTGTTATTAGATATTTTTACTTAGCTTGAAAAATGTGCAAGGTTCCCTAAGGTAAGGGAAAAGGCAAGAGAGAAGGGTGAGCTTATGGCGAATTTTAAGGATGTAATCGGACAGGAACAATTGGTAGAGCATTTACAAAATACCATAAAAACAGGGAAAGTTGCCCATGCCTATATTATCAATGGCGAGAGAAGCTCTGGAAAGGAATTTATAGCAAGGGTATTTGCTGCTGCGCTGCAATGTGAAGGGGAGGGGGAAAAGCCCTGCGGCAATTGTCATTCCTGTAAGCAGGTACAGACCCAGAGCCAGCCGGATATTATAACGGTGCTCCACGAGAAGCCAAATACCATTGGTGTGGAGGATATCAGGACAAAAATCAACAATGATATAGGAATCAAGCCTTACAGCAGCCCCCGAAAGATTTACATTATGAATGAAGGCGAAAAGATGACGGTACAGGCGCAAAATGCCCTGTTAAAAACATTGGAGGAGCCTCCGGCATATGCGGTCATCATGATTCTTACAACCAATCTTGACACCTTGCTTCCAACCATTCTAAGCAGATGCGTTGTGCTGAATATGAAGCCGGTAGCAGATGAAAAGGTAAAACGTTACTTAATGGAAGAGCAGCATGTTCCCGAATATAAGGCGGACGTATGCGTTGCTTTTGCAAGAGGAAATTTAGGAAAGGCAAAGGCTCTTGCAACCAGTGAAGAATTTGATAACATAAAAAACGAAGCAGTTACCCTGTTGAAATATATCCGGGATATGGAGATTTATGAAATTGTAGCTGCAATTAAAAAAATAGGACAATATCAGTTTGAAATCAATGATTATTTGGACATTTTGTCGGTATGGTATCGGGACGTGCTTTTATTTAAAGCTACAAATGATGCCAATCACTTGATTTTCAAGGAGGAAATACAGTATATTAGAAAGGTAGCGGATCAAAGCGCTTATGAAGGCATTGAGATTATTATTGATGCCTTGGAAAAAGCAAAGGCAAGGTTAAAGGCAAATGTAAATTTTGATTTGACTATGGAGCTGCTTTTACTGACAATAAAGGAGAATTAACATGATGAAAGTAATAGGCGTAAGGTTTCGGGTGGCAGGAAAGATTTATTTCTTTGACCCGTTACAATTTCCTATAAAAAGCGGGGACCATGTAATTGTGGAAACGGCAAGAGGCGTGGAATACGGAACGGTAGTAGGCGATATCAGGGAAATCAAAAATGAAGATATCAACCAGCCGCTAAAGCCTGTTTTACGCATTGCCACAAAGGAAGATGACCAAAAGGAAGCAGCTAATCGCATAAAGGAGAAAGAGGCATTTCAGATTTGTCTGGAAAAGATAGCCAAGCATGGTCTGGAAATGAAGCTCATCGAGGCAGAATATACTTTTGACAATAATAAGGTGCTGTTTTATTTTACCGCAGATGGAAGGATAGATTTCAGGGAGCTTGTGAAGGATTTGGCTTCTGTATTTAAAACAAGGATTGAGCTTCGCCAGATTGGAGTCAGAGATGAGACAAAAATCATTGGAGGCATTGGAATCTGTGGAAGACCTCTTTGCTGCCATACCCATTTATCGGAATTCGTCCCGGTTTCCATCAAGATGGCAAAGGAGCAGAACCTTTCCTTAAACCCCACCAAAATATCCGGCGTGTGCGGCAGACTTATGTGCTGCTTAAAGCATGAGGAAGAAACCTATGAATATTTAAATAAAAAGCTTCCTAATATTGGGGATTTCGTTACGACAGAGGATGGCCTAAAGGGAGAAGTGCAAAGCGTCAATGTTTTAAGACAGCTTGTGAAGGTCATTGTGGACGTGGATGATGAAAAAGAAATCCAAGAGTATCGGGTGGATCAGCTCCGGTTCAAGAGACGCCATAAAAAAGAAAAGATGGATGTAAGCGATAAGGAATTAAAGGAGCTGGAAAAGCTGGAAAAACAGGAAGGAAAGTCAAAGCTGGATGACAATTAAGGAGAAGGAGCGGCTGGATGATTTGGGAATTGGCGGATATGAGATCATTCAAAATCCGGAGGCTTTCTGTTTTGGCATGGATGCAGTGCTGCTTTCTGAATTTGTCCGGATAAAGGAAGGGCAAAGAGTGCTGGATCTTGGAACAGGCACCGGGATTATACCCATTCTTTTGGCAGCAAAAACCAAGGCAGAGCATATTACAGGTATGGACATACAGGAGTACAGTGTGGACATGGCAGCCCGCAGTGTGGAGCATAATGGGCTTTCTTCCCGAATAGATATTGTACAGGGGGATATAAAGGAAGCTTCCCATATATTTGGCAGAGCAGTTTTTGATGCCATAACCTGTAATCCGCCTTATATGATTGATGACCATGGCTTAAAGAATCCGGCTGACTGCAAGGCGATTGCCCGTCATGAGATTTTATGCACCTTTGAGGATGTTGCAAGAGAGACAGCAGCTCTTTTGAAGGAAGGAGGAAATTTCTTCCTGATACACAGGCCTTTCCGCCTTGTGGAAATTTTAAATACATTGACCCAATACAAAATAGAGCCAAAGACAATGCGGTTTGTATATCCTTTTGTGGAAAAAGAGCCTAATATGGTGCTGATTCACGGGAAAAAGGGAGCAAAATCCAGAGTGACTATAGAGAGGCCTCTTATTGTATACAAAGAGCCGGGGGTTTATACAGAAGAAATTTCCAGTATTTATATACCCAAGGCTCAAATTCCTCAGGGAAGACCCTGTTAAAAAGAAACCGGAGAGGATAATGGAAGCAGGAAAATTATTTTTATGTGCAACGCCTATTGGCAATTTGGGGGATATAAGCCGAAGGGTGCTGGAAACATTAGAGCAGGTAGATTTGATTGCTGCGGAGGATACTAGAAACAGCATAAAGCTTTTAAATCATTTTGGCATAAAAAAGCCATTGACCAGTTATCATGAATATAATAAAGTAGAAAAGGCAGCAGTGCTCATAGAAAAAATGAAAGCAGGCACACAGATAGCCCTCATAACGGATGCAGGCACGCCGGCTATTTCCGATCCGGGGGAGGTGCTTGTGCGGATGTGTCAGGAGGCAGGCATTGTAGTAACATCCCTGCCGGGACCTGCAGCATGTATTACCGCCTTGACTTTATCAGGGCTTAGCACAAGAAGGTTTTCCTTTGAAGGCTTCCTGCCCGTAGATAAAGGAGAAAAAAAGCAGGTTTTAGAGGAGCTTTCCAGAGAGACCAGGACCATGATTTTGTATGAAGCTCCCCATCATCTGAAAAGAACCTTAAAAGAGCTTTATGAAGCAGTAGGAGACCGGAGACTGACTCTTTGCAGGGAGCTAACCAAAAAATTTGAAACAATTTTCCCCACCACTTTGCAAAAAGCCATTGCTTACTATGAAGAAAATGAGCCAAGAGGCGAATATGTATTAGTACTGGAAGGCAAAAGCCTTTTAGAAATAGAAGAAGAAAAAAGGGAAGTCTGGCAGCAGATGTCAATTTCAGAGCATATGTCCCATTATGAGCAGAAGGGAATGGACCATAAAAGCGCCATGAAACAGGTGGCAAAGGACAGGGGCATTTCCAAACGGGACGTATATCAATATCTTATTGAGAAAAATGGTTGACAAAAGCATATATAGATACTATACTCTGATTGTCAAATTATCCCGGAAAAGAAAGGAAAGGAAAAGGAGAAGCAAATATGTTAGAAAAAGTAAAAGAAATTATTCAGGAGCAATTAAACTTGGACGGAGTAGAAATTACAGAGGAATCTTCTTTCAAAGATGATTTAGGGGCAGATTCTTTAGACTTATTTGAATTAGTCATGGCTTTTGAGGAAGAATACGGAATTGAGATTCCTTCTGAGGACTTAGAGCAGATTACAACAGTTGGGGCTGTTATTGAATATATTAAAAGTAAGGGTGTAGAAGCATAAGAGTGAATATGGGAACAGTGCTCAATATTTACGGGCTTACCTCCAAAGCAGATGCGTAAAGATGCAGTTGCTTTGGAGGTTTTTTGTTAAAAAATTTGTAACAGTTCAGCCCATAGGCGCAAAGCAGGCTTTATGCCTATGGGCTGAACTGTCATAAAAATTTCAATCATAAATCATATTTTCGTATACATATTATCAAGGATATGATACAATTCATTTACGGAAAGTACCCATGACAGGGTGGTAGCCTCCTAGCTTATCCCGGCTTGCCGGAGTACATAGGAAGGAGGTGGCGTTTATGACAGCTTTTGAAATCATTTCGATTTTCATCGGTATATTAGCTTTGCTGATTGCCTTTGGTAGCTTTGTTATTGCGTTGCCTGCCTTTCTCGATAAAAGAAACAAGCATAAAAAATAAGCCTCCCTCGTCTGGTCCACGAGAGAGGCAGAGTCCGTAAGGACATTTAACCCAATTTAGGAGCATCCACTTTGGAATGGGTGCTTTCCCTTTTTATAGGTATATAATAGCATTGATTTTTCCAGATTTCAAGTATTTTTAACGTTAACTACCACAATTGTGGTAACAGTTCAGCCTGTTTTTTTGAAAGTAACGGTTAAGCCGGACGCAACAGCGGGAGGAGAGTGAATTGGCTTTCCTGTTT
>JAMPFB010000001.1:227295-251489 GCA_023664735.1 Robinsoniella sp.
TTTAGTCATATTGCGCCATGGAGGGCGCTATATGACGACCCGTTCGGTATCAGTAACTTTTCAAGGCTGTTTAGGAAAATCGCCATCAAAAACAGGAAAGCCAATCCACTCTCATCCCTCTGCTGCGTCCGGTCTAGCCACTACCTTCAAAAAACAGGCTGAACTGTTACATGTCTCCTTGTTTTGTCCAACGCACTCTTTACTTAAAAGAAAAAATAAAGTAGAATGGAAAAATACAGGAGGCGCATATGTATATAATTGTAGGACTTGGAAATCCCACACGGGAATATAATAATACCAGACATAACATAGGCTTTGCTGCCATAGATAAGTTAGCGGAAGCTAATCAAATTTCTGTGGTGGAGAAAAAGCATAAGGCGATTATTGGAAAGGGCTATGTGGAAGGGCAAAAGGTAATACTTGCCAAACCCCAGACTTTTATGAATCTAAGCGGCGAAAGTGTCAGGGCGCTTGTGGATTATTATAAGGTGGATGAAAAGACAGAATTGATTGTGCTTTATGATGATATCAGTTTAGAGCCGGGGAAGCTTCGGATTCGGAAGAAGGGAAGCGCAGGGGGGCATAATGGCATAAAAAACATTATTGCCCACTTGGGGCATAATGAATTTCAAAGGATTAAAATAGGAGTGGGAGAAAAGCCAGAGGGATATGACTTGGTGGATTATGTGTTAGGGCACTTTAAGAAAGAAGAGCAGCAGATTATGGAGGAGGCTCTGGAAAGGGTGGTGCAGGCGGTAAGCTGTATCATTACGGAAGATGCGGATGCAGCAATGAACCGTTTTAACTAGTGAACAATTTTTTCCTGTCATTTTTGTGAAGATAGATAATGAAGTGGAAGGATGACGGTATGGGAAAAATAGTAAAATTATTTGAGAAAGAAAGTATAAAAGTATTAGAAAAGAAAATATAAGAGGAAAAAACAGTGAAAGTATTAACAGACTGCTTAGAGGAGCTTTCGGAATATGAAAGCATACAAAGAGAGCTGGCAAAGGGAAAGACTGTTGCCATAAACGGACTGGTGGATTCCCAAAAGCTTCATATGATGTATGGGCTTTCCAAGGAATATCCTGTGCGGATTATTATAACACACAGTGACCTGCGGGCAAAGGAAATCAGCGAGGAATATAGCTTTTATGATAAGGAGACCATTTATTTTCCGGGAAAGGATTTGATATTTTTTCAGGCAGACATACATGGAAACAAGCTGACTAGAGAAAGGATCTGTGCTTACAGGAGAATACTGGAGGGATTACCTGTCACCATAGTAACTACATTTGACAGCATAATGACGCCTTGTATTCCTTTACATGTCTTGGAGGAAAACAGGGTTTTTGTGGACGGAACATCCCATGTAGAGGAAAGTGCGCTGGCAGCGCAGCTTGTAAAAATGGGATATGAGAAGTGCGGACAGGTAGAGTCCGGCGGACAGTTCAGCATCCGGGGAGGCATTATTGACGTATTTGATTTTACGGAAGAAAATCCATACCGCATCGAGCTTTGGGGCGATGAAGTGGAATCTTTAAGAAGCTTTGATGTATTAAGCCAGCGCTCTATTGAAGAGCTGGAGCAGGTGGTGATTTATCCCGCTACGGAGTTTATTCTGTCAGAGCAGGAAAAGCAGCAGGGGCTTATAAGGATACAAAAAGAGGCGGAAAAAACGGCAGAGGTTTTAAGAAAACAATTTAAAACCGAAGAAGCGGCAAGGGTCATGAGGACGGCACAAAGCCTTAAGGAGCAGCTTTTGGAGCTTGGAGCCATGGCAAATCTGGAAAGCTATATCCGGTATTTTTATCAGGAAGTAGTGAGCTTTTTAGACTTGTTTGCTACAAGAAAGACGGTACTGTTTTTAGATGAGCCTGCACGTATTAAAGAGCATGAAGAGGCTGTGGAACTGGAATTTCGGGAAAGCATGATGCATCGGATTGAAAAAGGCTATGCCCTTTCCGGACAGGGAGAGCTGCTTTTTACCCATGGGGAAATATTGAGTAAAATGGATAAATTTCCCATAGGCTCTTTTTCGCTTCTGGAAAGCAGGGGAGGGCTGCTGGATGTGGATAACAGCTATCATATGCTTGGAAAATCCATCAATTCCTTTCAAAGCAGCTTTGAAGCATTGGTAAAGGAGCTGCAGAGGCTTAAGAAAAAGGGGTACCGCATCTTGCTTGCTTCGGCATCCCGCACAAGGGCAAGGCGGCTGGCAGAGGACCTGATGGAAGAAGGGCTTTGGGCCTTTTACAGTGAGGATATGGATAGAAAGCTGGAAGCCGGGCAGGTCATGGTATTTTACGGAAACCTGAAAAGAGGCTTTGAATATCCGCTGATACAGTTTGCGGTCTTATCGGAAAGCGACATATTTGGAGAAAAGAAAAAGAAGAAGAAAAAGAAAAAGAAATACGAAGGGGAAAAAATCCACGATTTTACCGAGCTGAAGGTGGGTGATTATGTAGTCCATGAAAACCACGGTCTTGGTGTTTATAAGGGAATTGAAAAGGTGGAAGTGGATAAGGTAGTAAAGGATTATATGAAGATTGAATACCGGGATGGCGGCAATCTTTACGTGCTTGCCACCGGCTTTCATGCAATTCAGAAATATGCTTCTGCAGATGCAAGGAAGCCCAAGCTGAATAAGCTTGGCACAAAGGAATGGGATAAAACAAAGACCAAGGCAAAGACAGCCGCTATGGAAGTAGCAAAGGATTTGGTACAGCTTTATGCAGCCAGACAGGAAAAGGAAGGCTATGTATTTGGCAAGGATACTTTGTGGCAGAAGGAATTTGAAGAGCTGTTTCCTTATGAAGAGACGGAAGACCAGCTTATAGCAATTGAGGAAACCAAAAAGGATATGGAGAGCAGAAAGATTATGGATCGTCTCATTTGCGGGGATGTGGGCTATGGCAAAACGGAAATTGCTATCCGGGCAGCATTTAAGGCGGTTCAGGAAGGGAAGCAGGTGGTATATCTGGTGCCTACTACCATTTTGGCGCAGCAGCATTATGATACCTTTGTACAAAGGATGAAAAATTATCCCATTACCATCGAGCTGCTGTCCAGATTCCGCACCAGCGCCCAGCAAAAAAAGACCATTGAAGGCTTGAAAAAGGGCATGGTGGATATTGTAATTGGAACTCATAGAGTACTTTCCAAGGATGTAAGCTATAAAGATCTGGGGCTTTTGATTATTGATGAGGAACAGCGATTTGGAGTGACTCATAAAGAAAAAATCAAACAGATGAAGGACAGCATTGATGTGCTTACCTTAACGGCAACTCCTATTCCAAGGACACTGCATATGAGTCTTGTAGGCATTCGGGATATGAGCGTGCTGGAAGAACCTCCTAATGACAGAATGCCCATCCAGACATATGTAATGGAGTACAATGAAGAAATGGTAAGGGAGGCAATTGTCCGGGAGCTTGCAAGACAGGGGCAGGTTTATTATGTATACAACCGGGTAAATCAGATAGATGAAGTGGCAATGAAATTGCAGGCGCTTGTGCCGGAGGCAAACGTGGCATTTGCCCATGGGCAGATGAAGGAGCGGGAGCTGGAGGAAATCATGTATGAGTTTATCAATGGTGAAATTGACGTGCTTGTTTCCACTACCATTATCGAGACAGGTCTGGATATTCCCAATGTAAATACAATGATTATCCATGATTCGGATAATCTGGGACTTTCCCAGCTTTATCAATTGCGGGGACGGGTAGGGCGTTCTAACCGGAATGCTTATGCCTTTTTAATGTACAGAAGGGATAAGATGCTAAAGGAAGTGGCAGAAAAACGCCTTCAGGCAATTAAAGAATTTACGGATTTGGGCAGCGGCTTTAAAATCGCCATGAAGGATTTGGAAATCCGGGGAGCGGGCAACCTGCTTGGTGCAAAGCAGCATGGACATATGGAAGCAGTAGGCTATGATCTTTATTGCAAAATGCTTAACGAAGCGGTAAAATCATTAAAAGGACAAAAGGAAGCAGTGGACTTTACCACTACAATTGATATGGATGTGGATGCGTATATTCCACAGGAATATATCGTAAATGAATTTCAGAAGCTGGATATTTATAAGCGCATTGCCGCCATTGAAAATCAGGAAGAAAGCGATGAAATGAAGGAAGAGCTTTTAGACCGTTTTGGCGCAGTTCCGGAAAGTGTGGAAAATCTTTTAAGGATTTCTCTGATACGGGTCAAGGCTCACCAGATTTACGGAACCGAGTTAAAGGGGAAAAAAGACAGGCTTGTGTTGACAGTACATGAACATGCTCCTTTATTGGTGGAAAACATTCCTAAGATTTTGAAAAAGCATGAAGGCAGGCTGTTGTTTTCCCCTAAGGGCGTCCCAGTGTTTACCTATAAGCTGTACCCTACCGGATTTTTGAAAAAGGATGAAGAGGCGCTTTTACAGGCAGCGGAAGAGCTGCTTGAGGATATGGAAAAGGAACTGCTTTTAGGGACCTGAGATAAAATGAGGTGATGGAATGTACACATATAATCTTATACAATGGCTTATGTTTTTCTATACCTACTGCTTTTTCGGCTGGTGCTTTGAATCCACTTATGTATCACTGAAAAAGAGAAAGCTGGTAAATAGGGGATTTTTAAACGGGCCATATCTGCCTCTTTATGGATCTGGAGCAATTTCTGTATTATTTGCCGCCTTGCCCTTTCGGGAAAATCCTGTGTGGGTCTATGTGGTAGGCGCATTGACGGCAACCCTGTTAGAATATGTAACGGGCGTGGTGATGGAGGCTGTTTTTAAAGTGCGCTACTGGGATTACAGCAGCCAGAAATTTAATTTTCAGGGGCATATCTGCCTAAGCTCTACTATAGCATGGGGCTTTTTAAGTCTGGCAATGGTATTTGGATTTCATAAGCCTGTTGAGGGATTGATTTTTTCGTTTAAGCCCAATACATTAAATTTAATAGTGCTTATCGTTTCCGTAGCTATGGCAGCAGATTGTGCAGTAAGCTTTAAGGCAGCCTTTGAGTTTCGGGAAGTGCTTGCAAAGCTACAGGGCTTGAAGGAAGAGCTGCGGATTATGCAAAAAAGGCTTGAAGTAATTGAGGCGGTGCTGAATGATGAAGGAAAGCAGCGTTTGGAACACATTGAACAGGCGTTGGAGGAACGCAGGGAGCAAAAGGAGCAGAAGAGAGAAGAACGCAGGGAGCAGATAGAGCAGTTAAAAGAGGAATTGGCTCAATTAAAAGAAAAGCAGCTTATTTATAAAGATAGGATAAAAGGCCATACAAACGTGCGGAAGCTGAAAACATTATTTGGGCGTAACCCGTCGGTTATTTCAAAAAAATATAATGAAATATTTGAAGAATTGAGAGAACGTTTAAAGGAAAATTAGCTAAGAATTTGGAAAGATATTTCAGGAGGGAATCATATGCGCAATAAGGTACTTGTTGTAGATGACATGGAAGTAAACAGGGAAGTGCTGACAGAAATACTGCAGGATGAATATACGGTCATTACGGCGGAGGATGGGGAAAGCGCTGTAGAGATTTTGAAGGAGCAGCAGGATGAAATCATGGTTCTTTTGCTGGATTTGCTTTTGCCGGGAATAGATGGCTTTCAAGTGCTGGAAATCATGAGGGAACGGGCATGGATTGATAAGATACCGGTACTTGTAATCAGTTGTGAGTGCTCCACTCAGGTGGAAAAACGTTGTTTTGATTATGGTGTTTCTGATTATATTAGAAAGCCCTTTGACAATACTTTGGTAAAGCTGCGGTTGAAAAACATCGTGGACTTGCATTTGCTTCGGAACAAACTGGAAGAGAAGGTAGAAAAACAGACCTGTCTTTTGCGGCAGCAGGCAGAGCGCCTTCAAAAGAGTAATGAAAATATCATCGATATTTTAGGAAGCGTCATTGAAGGCAGGAATATGGAAAGCGGCGAGCACATCAAACGGATAAAAGGCTTTACAAGAATACTGGCAAAACAGCTTATGGAGGATTATCCGGAATATCAGATGACGTTGGAGCAGGCGGATATGATTGCCAATGCCAGTGCCCTTCATGATATTGGAAAAATAGCTATACCTGATGGAATTCTTTTAAAGCCGGCAAAGCTGACAGAGGATGAATATGAATATATGAAATCCCATACTACCAGAGGCTGTGAAATCCTTAATCAGATAAAAGGAGTATGGGATGCGGAATATCACGGGTTAAGCTATGAAATATGCAGATATCATCATGAGCGATATGACGGAAAAGGATATCCGGACGGACTAACAGGGGAGGAAATTCCCATTTCCGCCCAACTGGTATCCATAGCAGATGCCTATGATGCCCTTGTCAATGAAAGAGTGTATAAAAGCGCATATTCAAAGGAGCAGGCATTTCATATGATTATGACAGGAGAGTGCGGTAATTTCTCGCCAAAGCTTCTGGAATGCTTTCAAAATGCAAGGGAGAAGTTTGAGGCCCTTGCGGATCAATACAGGGACGGAATAGGGGTACAATAAAAAATATATTAAAAAAATGTGGAAATAATTGGAGTGCCTTTTTACATAGGATTGAAAATTTCCAAGGTATAAAATGCCACCATTTACAGATACTAGTATCACGGTAAATATAGAAAACCTAAGATTTGCAAATGGAGGAAATTTATTTATGAAAGCTACAGGAATTGTAAGAAGAATAGACGATTTAGGACGTATTGTAATACCAAAAGAAATCAGAAGAACCCTGCGGATTCGGGAGAGCGATCCTTTGGAAATATTTACGGACAGAGAAGGAGAAATTATCCTGAAAAAATATTCTCCCATTGGAGAAATGACTACCTTTGCGAAGCAATATGCGGAAAGTCTTTCACAGGTTTCAGGAAAGACTGCGCTAATTGCCGACAGAGATCAATTTATTGCGGTAGCGGGCGGCAGTAAGGGGCTGCTTGGCAAATCCATCAGCAAGGACTTGGAAGAAAAATTAACCAACCGGGAAACAAGCGTTTCTTCCAAAGGAGAAAAGGGCTTTATCGAAATTGCCAAGGAACAGGGAGAAGAGCCTTCCCAGCAGGTAATCAGCCCCATTATATGTGAAGGAGATGTAATAGGAGCAGTAGTGCTTTTGGATAATGAAGGTAAAAATAAAATGGGGGATGTGGAGAAAAAGCTGGTGCTTTCTGCGGCTGCTTTTTTAGGGAGACAGATGGAGCAGTAAAGTGCTATGATGTAAAAAAGAATAAGCCATCAGTTTGCTTGGGGGTAAACTGATGGCTTGTTATATTAGAGGGTTGACAAGCAAAGGTGGGTGCCGGCATAGCATATAATAATCTTAGGGGAACGCCTTCGCTTTGTTTAGACTTCGCTCATACGGTCTAGCAGCTCGATTTTTGTATCATACAGTTTTTTGGATAAATCTACATATACTTTATGAGGATTTACCAGACGTCTTGTTTCCGGCCAGAGGGTTTCTAATTCCTGCTGGCAGTATTCCCGGATGTCCATTACCTTTGGAGACTGGTAGACGCATTTGCCGTTTTTGAAAACAGGTACCATCATTTCACGAAGGGTATAAGTACCTGCCGCTAACTTTGTTTTTTTCCATGGCTCCAATGGGTCAAATAGAAGCAGGGGCTGATTCTCGTCAAAGGTTTCCTCTACCAGACAAATCAAATCTGCTTTTACTTTGCCGGATTCTTTTTCATAAACACGGTAAATGGTTTTGTTGCCGGGGTTGGTAACTTTTTCCGAATTTTCGGAAAGCTTGATTTTGGGAAGAAAGGTGCCGTCTGGTTTCATAACTGCTGCCAGCTTGTATACCCCTCCAAAGGAAGGGCAGTCCTTGGATGTAATCAAATGAGTGCCTACGCCCCAAGAGGTGATTTGCGCTCCCTGCACTTTTAAGCTGTCAATTAAATACTCATCCAAATCATTGGAAGCGGAAATAACCGCATCGGGGAATCCGGCGGCATCCAGCATCTTTCTTGCTTTCTTAGATAAATAAGCAAGGTCGCCGCTGTCTAAGCGGATTCCGTAATTGGCAAGAGGGATTCCGGTCTCTCTCATTTCCGTAAATACCCGGATGGCATTGGGAATGCCGGATTTCAATGTATCATAAGTGTCTACCAGTAAAAGGCAGGCATTGGGATATAAGTCCGCATAGGTTTTAAAAGCAGTATATTCATCAGGAAAGCTCATAATCCAGCTATGGGCATGAGTGCCCTTTACCGGCACGTCAAAAAGCTGTCCTGCAAGCACATTGGAGGTGCCAATACAGCCGCCAATCATAGCTGCCCTTGCCCCATAAGTTCCTGCATCCGGTCCCTGAGCCCGGCGCAGGCCAAATTCCATGATTCCGTCCCCTCTTGCAGCAAAGCAGACACGGGATGCTTTAGTGGCAATCAGGCTTTGGTGGTTAACAATGTTCAGAATGGCAGTTTCCACAAGCTGAGCCTGCATAATCGGTGCAATAACTTTAATCATGGGCTCTCTTGGAAACATAATGCTTCCTTCCGGAATGGCATATACATCTCCGGTAAAGCGAAAATTATTTAAATATTCCAGAAAATCCTCTTCAAAAATGCCGAGGCTTCCTAAATAATCAATGTCCTCTTTTTCAAAACGAAGATTTTTGATGTAATCGATTACCTGTTCCAGCCCGGCAGAAATGGCATAGCCGCCGCCCATGGGATTGTTCCGGAAAAAGGCATCGAAAATTACGGTTTCGTTGTGATCGTTGTTTTTAAAATAACCCTGCATCATTGTCAATTCATATAAATCCGTCATGAGGGTTAGATTTTGTCTGTCCATTGTTTTTCCTCCGTTTGTTTGGTTTCGTATCTTGTTTTAATATAGTACCAGTTATAAGAGCTGTCAAGACAAATGACAAGTCAGTGGCTGGGGCGAAAACAATTTTCAGCCATAGGCTTTCCCAATAGCAGCGGACGGGTTCCGGGCAGGGAATGTTTTCACGTTGCCACGCTTTCGCTCTATAAAAACGCAGCAGTGCTAAGCTCGAAAATACCTCGCTAAGCGCTGGCGTTTTTATAAGGGCGCCTTAGAAAACATTTCCTGTCCGGAACCCGGCCTCTGCTATTGGGAAAGCCTATGGCTGAAAATTGTTTTCTAAATTGACTATCCGATACTGATTTTCTAAATTGACTTAATAATTGATTTCTGAAATTGGCCTTCATGGAAATCAGGTTACACTTTAGAAGTGCGGTATTTATCAGTGTTTAATAATAAGATATAGTCCAGTTAATGAAAGGGTGAAATATTAGCATTTCTCCGATTTGCACAGGAAGAAAAAGCCAAGGGCAAATAGGACAATCAGAGATAGCACACCGTATTTGGAGCTTCCTAATAGGAGGGCGCACAGGGATATAATCAGAGGACCGAAAAAGTCTGCAAATTTTCCGAAGATATCAAAAAAACCGAAATATTCGCTGGATTCCTTTTTTGGAACCATCTTGCCGAACTGGGAGCGGGAAAGTGCCTGAATACCTCCCTGACAGATGCCTACTGCTACTGCAAGAATCCAAAATTCCAGTTCTGTGTCAAGCCCATATCCAAAGCCGCAGATACAGCAGTAAAGCAGGATAAGCACTTTAATTACCTTCATGGAGCCGAATTTTTCCGCTATGGAGCTGCTTAAAATGGCAAAGGGAAATGCCACGAACTGGGTAAGAAGCAGCGCCAGAATCATTTGGGTGCTGTCTATGCCTACTTCGCTTCCGTAGGTGGTTGCCATGGAAATAATGGTATAAACACCATCTATATAGAAAAAGTACCCAATAATAAAGTACAAAATCTTTTTGTCTCGTTTCAGCTTCGCAAAGGTAATGCCAAGACGACGGAAGCTGTGCTTTACGACATTTTTCTTTGGTTTTAGGAAATGTGTCTGCTTTACATTTTTAAATAAGGGGATTGACAAAAGAATCCACCAGACAATCGTAATCAAAAAGGAAATCCGGGTGGCAAGAATGGTGGAAAGCCCAAAGGGAGTAGTTAATATAAGCAAAATGCCAATAATAAAAGGAATGCAGCTTCCGATATATCCAAAGGCATAGCCGAAGGAAGAAACCTTGTCCATTCTTTCATTGGAAGAAACATCTACCAGCATAGCATCATAAAAGATGTTGCAGGCGGAATATCCAAGCCTTGACAGGATAAAAAAGAACAAGAAGCTGCCCCACCCCGGAGCAAACGTGAATGCAATAGCTCCAAGGATTCCCATGGCAAGGAAGCCGCCGAAGATTTTCTTTTTCATTGCCTTATAGTCCGCTAAAGCGCCTAAAATTGGAGAAAGAATGGCTAAAATCAAAAGGGCTATAGAAGTAGAGGTGCCCCAGATGGAAGTGGAGTGCTCCGCACTGATACCGGCGCTTTCCGTAAGCCCTCTGAAATAAATAGGAATGGTAGCAGTTAGAATTAAAATAAATGCTGAATTTGCAACATCATATAAAATCCAGCTTTTTTCAGCTTTTGTAAATTTCTTTGTATTCGTATCGGTCATATTGGCGATTCCTTTCGGGAAGCAGGGCTTCCGGGTTTATTTTTTGATGGTATATAATTGTATTGTACATTGTGCATATGCTATTAGTATATGCAGATTTAGGAAGTGTTTGCATAGGTTGATTATAACATTTGGTGGGGAAATTAGCTATAGGATTTTGATTGTTGTGTTTCTGATGAAATACAATAACAATTTGGCTTTTTAGATGATTTGCAGTATAATTATCTTGAGAAAATATGCAAAGAAATTCGTATCTTATCTTGTAAAGAATGAAAACTATGATTTTGGAAAGGCTATTACCCTTTTCAATGAGGCTGTTGATAAAAATAACACAGCAGATAATTTAAAGGATTTACAGAATGCGGCTGACTATTTTTTGAAAAATAGCTACAATATAGGGATGAATTATGACAATCGTTAGGAGGTGTGCTTTATGGGTGAAGACCATATTATTTTAAGTGAAAGACCGGAAGACTTGAAAAAGGCAGTTGAGTGGGGGAGGGAGCAGCAGAAAAAAATATTGAATGATAAGGGAGAGCGCCTTGCTGAAACTCTTATGGAGAAAATGACTCCCCTGATTTTACAAAGGGATATTCTGAGGTAACAGTTCAGCCACAGGCGCAGAGAAAGTGTTAGTCAGATGGAAGAAGCTTTTTGGAGGTTATTATTTTATGGGGAATGAAGCTATTTTAACAAATGATAAACAATATACTATTTTTAAGTATGGAAAATACACCATTCGATTTAAATCTCCCTATTCGTTGGAAAAATATACACAAATAAAAGAGTGGGACAGGGGATATTTGGTAGTCATGGCAAAATATTGCCATAATGAGAAGCCGGAAGAAGAATATATTGATTTGATTCCTATATTAGAGAATCTATATTATGATGTAAACGATTTCTTGAAACCAATTGAGAAAGTGAGGATTTCTTATGATTGATGTAATGAAAGTGGCTGATAATGCAGATATGATAGTTAATGGTTATGCGTATACGAAAGAAAAGGATTTTATTAAAGTTTTGAATTTAAATAATATGGAAAAGGCTGTTGTAATAAATAAGTTAGGAGATGTGTTAGAAACCAGTATGGATGATATAGAGATTAATTAATAATCCATTGATTTCAGATATTGAATAAAAAATAGCTGAAATATTTAGTGCACATATGAGAGGAATTAAAACTATGAAGTGGGAATCTTATTCACATCCAATATCAGATATACGAGATTGGAACAGTAACAATAGATTGGAATTGCGTCCGGATTTTCAGCGTAATGAGGTTTGGAGCAGAGCAGCTCAAATTATGCTTATTGATACGATTATTCAGGGAATACCTATTCCTAAGGTTTATATTAAATCTGTTATGAATGATGGAAAAACTTATAGAATCGTTATTGATGGACAGCAAAGGCTAACTGCTATTCTTAAATTTGTACAAAATGAGTTTCCACTAAAAAAGCCTTATGCTGGTGAATATCAAAATAAGAAATTTAATGAATTGCCTGATGATGTTCAAAATGAAATATTGCGATATAAAATTGATATAGATGAAATATTCAATCCTACTGATGAAGAAATAAGAGATTTGTATTCCCGTGTAAATAAGTATACGGTACAACTTAATAAGCAAGAGCTACGTCGTGCTGACTTCCCGGGTGATTTTATTTCATTAGCAGAAGAATTAGCAGAAAATAAGTTTTTTGAACAAGCAAAGATATTTTCGGTCAAACAGCGTCGGCGCATGCTTGATGTGGAGTATGTGGAAGAATTATTAACAATTCTATTAAAAGGGATTCAAGATAAAAGAGATTATTTAGATTCTGTATGTGAAGAATTTATTTGCATGGAAAATAAAGCGGATGTTGTATCGGACTTTTTGGGAATAATTGATGATATTGTAGCCATTTTTGACCCGGAAATTATGCCGATACATGCAACTAGGTTTAAACAAAAGTCGGATTTTTATTCATTATTTGCATGTATATTTGCTTTAAAGAAAATAGCAGTAATTGAGTTTGATAATTTGTCTCAGGTCAGAAGAGAATTACAAGAGATATGTGATAAAGTGGGGCCACAAAGTGAAGATGATATTTATCGCAAATATGCGACTTGTTGTTTAAGTGATGCTAATTCTATTGCAAATAGAAAATGGCGTGTAGATTTTATTAAAGAGCGCTTAGAGATAGGATACAAAAGGAAGGAATAAGTATAGAGATTTTCCTTAATAATTCACAGGTTTTTTATGTTAGTGATGAGGTTTTTACAAGTGCAGGAAAAAGTTATGAAGTCCAAGATAGAATTGGTGCAGGTGGGAATGGTGCGGTTTATGAGTGTATAGATACAGGTGGAAATATTTATGCGATAAAATTTCTTTTACGACCTTCAAAGAAGAATAGTTTAAGATTTAAACAGGAAATTGCATTAATGCAAAAAGTAAATCATCCACATATAATTAAATATATTGATAATGGTACGGTTGAAGTAACAGATAAATATGGTAATGGTATAGAAATACCTTTTGTTATAATGGAAAAGGCTGATAGAAATCTCGTTGATTTTTTGAAAGAAACAGACAAAGTTAATTACGAAATATACGCTGCACAGTTTCGGGGATTATGCGGGGCATTAGAAGAACTACATCGTTTTGCTGTACATCGAGATATAAAACCAGAAAATATATTAATTAAAGGCGAAACTTGGGTTTTAAGTGATTTCGGACTTTGTGAATTTCTTAATCCTGATGAACATCAAGAATTGACACGTGCGAATGAAAAAGTTGGACCGGCTTTTTGGATGAGTCCGGAAGCAATAACTAGTTTTTACTTTGGAAGGGATCTAATTAGCACGTATTCAGATGTTTTTCAAATTTGTTCGGTATTTGTTTTTGTGCTTACTAAAAATTATCCTGGAGGAGTACTTTCTGATGCAGATGATATGAATACAACACCACAAATCAAGAAACTTCTAATTAAAGCATTATCAAATGACTTTAAAAAGCGACCTGTGAACGGTCACGAATTGCTGCAGTGTTACAATAATGCGACATACAATGTTAACTAAACTTTATATGACGTAATAACATTTCTTGGATTTTTTGTGACAATAAATTTTTTACAATCCATTAAAACCACTAAAACCTCTTGACATCCCCCATTTCCAAGTGCTAAATTATAAATAGTTATAAAAAGAACCATACAGAAAAAACCATGACGAAGACAGTACGCAATGCTTGAAAATCAAAGCGAGCCGGAGAAGGTGGAAGCCCGGTATGAGTAGCGCTTTGCGGAAGATCACTTCTGAGTTTCAGACCGAAAGCCGCTTGTGCCAGAGGCGCAGGCAGATAAGTAAGAACTGACGGTATTCCGCCGTTAAAGGGAACGCATATGATAGTATGCTGTAACAGGTGGTAACACGGGAATTTTAGCCTCGTCCTTTTACAGGGATGGGGCTTTTTTAATAGAAAAAGAAAGGAAGAAAGCAATGTATCAGAAAGTATCGACCAACCTTAACTTTGTGGAACGGGAAAAGGAAACGGAAAAATTCTGGCGGGAAAATCATATTTTCCAAAAGAGCATGGATAACAGAAAAGGAGAGAAGACCTATACCTTTTATGACGGACCGCCTACGGCAAACGGGAAGCCGCATATTGGACATGTGCTGACCCGTGTTATAAAGGATATGATACCAAGATACCGCACTATGAAGGGTTATATGGTGCCAAGAAAAGCAGGCTGGGATACCCATGGGCTTCCTGTGGAGCTGGAGGTAGAAAAGCTGTTAGGCTTGGATGGCAAGGAGCAGATTGAAGAATATGGTCTGGATCCCTTTATTTCAAAATGCAAGGAAAGCGTATGGAAATATAAAGGAATGTGGGAGGATTTTTCTGGAACCGTGGGCTTTTGGGCGGATATGGATGATCCTTATGTAACGTATCATGACAACTTCATTGAATCGGAATGGTGGGCTTTAAAGGAAATATGGGATAAAGAGCTTTTGTACAAGGGCTTTAAAATCGTCCCCTATTGCCCAAGATGCGGAACCCCTCTTTCCTCCCATGAGGTGGCGCAGGGCTACAAGTCCGTAAAGGAACGCTCTGCAACTGTTCGTTTTAAAATAAAAGGAGAGGATGCATATTTTCTTGCATGGACCACTACCCCATGGACTCTGCCCAGCAATGTGGGGCTTTGTGTAAATCCGGAGGACTCCTATTGCCGGGTAAAGGCGGCGGATGGATATACGTATATTATGGCAGAAGCCCTTTTAGATACTGTTCTTGGAAAGCTTGCAGAGGAAGGAAAGCCTGCATATGAAATCATAGAAACCTATGTGGGAAAAGACTTGGAGTATAAGGAATACGAGCCTTTATTTGAAGGCGCTGCCATTGCGTCGGAAAAACAGCACAAAAAAGCTCATTTTGTAACCTGTGATGGATATGTTACCTTGACAGACGGTACCGGAATCGTGCATATTGCACCTGCCTTTGGTGAGGATGATGCTCAGGTGGGACGCAAATATGACCTGCCCTTTGTCCAGTTTGTAAATGAAAAGGGCGAAATGACAAAGGAAACCCCATACGAAGGATTGTTTGTAAAGGATGCGGATCCAAAGATTTTAGTGGATTTAGAGAAAGAAGGGAAATTATTTGATGCTCCCAAGTTTGAGCATGATTATCCCTTCTGCTGGAGATGTGATACACCATTAATCTATTATGCAAGAGAATCATGGTTTATCAAGATGACAGCGGTAAGGGACGATCTGGTTAGAAATAATAAGACCGTGAACTGGATTCCGGAATCTATCGGTGAAGGACGTTTTGGAAACTGGCTGGAAAATATTCAGGACTGGGGAGTTTCCCGTAACCGCTACTGGGGCACACCGTTGAATATTTGGGAATGTGAAGGCTGTGGACATATGGAATCCATCGGAAGCAGAGAGCAGTTAAAGGAAATGAGCGGCAATGAAAAGGCTCTTACTGTAGAACTCCACAGACCTTATATTGATGAAATCACCATTCCCTGTCCGGAATGCGGCAAGACTATGAAGAGAGTTCCAGAAGTAATCGACTGCTGGTTTGATTCCGGGGCAATGCCTTTTGCGCAGCACCACTATCCATTTGAAAATAAGGAATTGTTTGAGTCCCAGTTCCCGGCACAGTTTATTTCTGAGGCAGTGGATCAGACCCGTGGATGGTTCTATTCCCTTATGGCGGAATCCACCTTATTGTTTAACAAGTCGCCTTATGAGAACGTAATCGTATTAGGACTGGTACAGGATGAGAACGGACAGAAAATGTCCAAGTCCAAGGGAAATGCAGTGGATCCCTTTGATGCATTAGAAACCTACGGCGCAGATGCCATTCGCTGGTATTTTTATATTAACTCGGCGCCATGGCTGCCAAACCGCTTCCATGGAAAGGCGGTTCTGGAGGGTCAGCGGAAGTTCATGGGTACCCTGTGGAATACTTATGCATTCTTTGTGCTGTATGCTAACATTGATAACTTTGATGCAACCAAATACACATTAGAATACGACAAGCTTTCTGTGATGGATAAATGGCTGTTATCCAAATTAAACACCTTGATTACTCAGGTGGATACCAATCTGGACAATTACCGGATTCCGGAAACTGCAAGGGCATTGCAGGAATTTGTAGATGACATGAGCAATTGGTATGTAAGAAGAAGCCGTGAGCGTTTCTGGGCAAAGGGAATGGAACAGGATAAAATCAATGCTTACATGACCTTATATACAGCGCTTGTTACCGTATCCAAGCTGGCAGCGCCTATGATTCCTTTTATGACAGAGGATATTTACAGAAACCTTGTGTGCTCGATTGATAAAAACGCACTGGAAAGCGTGCATTTGTGTGACTTCCCGGTAGCAGATGCAGCCTTTGTGGATCAACAGTTAGAAGCGGATATGGATGCTGTATTAAAAACAGTAGTGCTTGGACGTGCCTGCAGAAACGGGGCAAATATCAAAAACCGTCAGCCTATAGCTTCCATGTTCATAAAGGCAGACTTTGCATTAAGCGACTTCTATAAAGAAATCATAGAAGAAGAGTTAAATGTAAAGGACGTAATCTTTACGGAGGATGTAAGGGAATTTACCACTTATAAGTTCAAGCCTCAGCTAAAGACGGTAGGACCTAAATATGGAAAGCAGCTAGGCGGAATCCAGAAAAAGCTTGCGGATATTGACGGTAATGCAGCAATGGATCAGCTAAAGGCAGAGGGCGCACTGAAGTTTGTAGTAGATGGCGCAGAGGTTTCTCTTGCGGAAGAAGATTTATTGATTGAAATGATACAAAAAGAAGGCTATGCAACAGAAGCCGACAATAACATTACGGTAGTGCTTGATACGAACCTGACAGAAGAATTGATTGAGGAAGGCTTTGTATTTGAAGTTATCAGCAAAATCCAGACTATGAGAAAAGAAGCGGATTTTGAAGTAATGGATCATATTAAGGTGGCAGTTTCAGGAAATGACAGGATTGCGGAAATCGTAAAGAAAAATGAAGCTGTCATTGCAGCAAAGGTACTGGCAGATGAAATTAAAGAAAATACAACCCTTGCAATTGCAAAGGACTGGAATGTGAACGGAGAAGCAGTGAACATTTCTTTGGAAAAAATATAAAACAGGAGGCAATTATGGTAGAAGACGTAGTAACAAAACAGACAGCATACGATAAGGAGCTTTTTAAAAGAAGTGTATTGTATAATGTAAAAACCTTATATAGAAAGACTATGGAGGAGGCAACTCCCCAGCAGATATTTCAGGCTGTTTCCTATGCAGTGAAGGATGCCATTATAGATAACTGGCTGGCAACCCAGAAGGAGTATGAAAAAAAAGACCCCAAAACAGTATATTATCTTTCCATGGAATTTTTAATGGGACGTGCACTTGGAAATAATATCATCAATCTTCAGGCATATAAGATGGTAAAAGAAGCTTTGGAGGAACTGGGAGTAGATATCAATGTGATAGAAGACCAAGAGCCGGATGCTGCTCTTGGAAATGGAGGGCTTGGAAGGCTTGCAGCATGTTTTCTGGATTCCCTTGCTACATTGGGTTATGCTGCTTATGGATGCGGTATCCGGTATCGCTATGGTATGTTCAAGCAGGAAATCCGGGACGGATATCAGGTAGAAGTGCCGGATGTATGGCTTCAGGACGGCAATCCCTTTGAGCTGCGTCGTCTGGAATATGCCAAGGAGGTAAAGTTCGGAGGCTATGTTTCCGTACGTCAGAATGAAAACGGCAGAAACTTTTACTGCACTGAAAATTATCAATCCGTTATGGCAATTCCCTATGACGTGCCCATCGTGGGCTATGGGAACGGAATCGTAAATACCCTTCGTATCTGGGATGCCCAGCCGGTAGAGTGCTTCAAGCTGGATTCTTTTGATAAGGGTGATTATCATAAAGCAGTGGAACAGGAAAATCTGGCAAGAAATATTGTAGAAGTATTATATCCTAATGATAATCATTATGCCGGCAAAGAGCTTCGGTTAAAACAACAGTATTTCTTTATTTCTGCCTCCGTACAGGAAGCCGTTGCCAAATATATGAGAAGCCACAAGGATATACACAAGCTTCACGAAAAGGTTACATTCCAGTTAAATGACACCCATCCTACGGTTGCTATTGCGGAGCTTATGCGTATTTTACTGGATGAATATTTCCTCACATGGGAGGAAGCATGGGATATCACCACAAAGACCTGTGCCTATACCAACCATACCATTATGGCAGAAGCGCTGGAAAAATGGCCCATTGAGCTGTTTTCCCGTTTGCTTCCTAGAATTTACCAGATTGTGGAAGAAATCAACCGCCGGTTTATCTTGGAAATCCAAAAGAAATACCCGGACAATCAGGATAAAATCCGCAGCATGGCAATCATATATGATGGACAGGTAAAAATGGCGCACCTTGCCATTGTAGCAGGATATTCCGTCAACGGAGTTGCCAAGCTTCATACGGAAATCTTAAAGCATCAGGAATTAAAGGACTTTTATGAGATGATGCCTGAGAAGTTCAACAATAAGACAAATGGAATTACCCAGCGTCGTTTCTTATTGCATGGAAATCCTTTGCTGGCAGACTGGGTTACAGACCATATTGGACCGGAATGGGTTACAGACCTTTCCAGAATTAGCAAGCTGAAAATATATGCAGATGATGAAAAGGCACAGCAGGAGTTTATGAACATCAAGTATCAGAATAAAGTCCGCCTTGCTCACTACATTTTAGAGCATAATGGAATTCAGGTAGACCCCCGCTCCATTTTTGATGTGCAGGTAAAGAGGCTCCATGAATACAAGCGTCAGCTTTTGAATATTCTTCATGTGATGTATTTATACAATGAATTGAAAGAGCATCCGGATAGGGAATTTTATCCAAGAACCTTTATTTTCGGTGCAAAGGCGGCAGCAGGCTATCGGAATGCAAAGCTGACCATTAAGCTGATAAATAGTGTGGCGGATGTTATCAACCATGATGAGTCCATTAAAGGAAAAATAAAGGTAGTATTTATTGAAAACTACCGGGTTTCCAATGCAGAGATAATTTTTGCGGCAGCAGATGTTTCCGAGCAGATTTCTACTGCAAGTAAGGAAGCCTCCGGTACTGGAAATATGAAATTTATGTTGAACGGTGCGCCTACTCTTGGCACCATGGATGGAGCAAACGTGGAAATCGTAGAAGAAGTGGGAGAGGAAAATGCATTTATCTTCGGCTTGTCTTCAGATGAAGTTATAAACTATGAGAATCATGGCGGCTATGACCCCATGGAAATCTTTAACAACGATCCGGATATACGGAAGGTATTGATGCAGTTAATCAATGGATTTTATTCCCCCAATGATCCGGAGCTGTTTAGGGATTTGTATAATTCCCTGTTAAATACCCAGTGTACGGCAAAAGCGGATACCTATTTTATCTTAAAGGATTTCAAGCCCTATGCAGAGGCGCAGAAGAAGGTGGAAAAAGCCTATAAGGATGAAAAGCGCTGGGCAAAGATGGCTATTTTAAATGTAGCATGTTCCGGAAAGTTCACTGCAGACAGGACCATTCAGGAGTATGTAGATGATATCTGGCATCTGGATAAGGTGGCGCTGCCTAAGAAAGATGAAGGAAAGAGCGGGAAAAAGAACTGATATATGCAGAGCGATTTGTTAAAAATGAAGCATATATAAAAATGAGCACTATTTGGGAAGAATCCATTTGGTTAGTTTTCATACTGACGAAATGGATTCTTTTTATCATATAAGAAAGCTGCAAGCGACCAGTAACAGTTCATCCCACAGGCGCAGAGCAGGGTTCCTACAGAGCATGTGGGATAAACTGTTACAAAAATTGACATATGTATAATTATACATGATTGACAGAGATGATAAGATGTGATAATATCATATCAGGTGATGTGGATGAAAAGAATATGGAATGAATTAACAACTTACATTTCAAAGGATCAAAGCTTTTTGCTATTTCTTTATATGAGTTTTACGGTATATTTAAAAAAGATGGGGATTGGCGCTACAAAAAAGTGTGAGTCAATTGGAAACATCAGTGATTTCAAGCAGCTTCGGGAGATATTTAAAGGAATATCGGGATACGAGTTAAAAAGAGCTGCCAATGATTTTGAAGAGAGCATTGCATGGGAAATGTTTATGAATGAGGCGTCCTGCAATCATATTATAGAAGCTTTACAAACATATCTGGAATGTTCCATTAGAACTTACAAGGATTTAGAGGAAGTAATTATAGAGCTAGAGGAGCTTGTTTCGGAACTGGACGGATTAAAATTTACACCCAAAAGCATAAATAATTTAATTGCAGAAATGCCTGTAAATGAAGGGACGGACTCGGTGGCGGATTTGTTTTGCGGGCTTTCAGGAACAGGGCTTGCAATCTTTAAAAAATTTGCCAAAGAAAATAAGTATGTACATTTGACGGGAAAGGAACAACGAAAGCTATATTGTGACATTTCCCAACTTCGATTGTTTTGTAGTGGAGTTGAGCGATTAGAGATGATTCAGGAAGATATCCTGAAGACAGATGAGAAAAATACTTATGATTTAGTAATTGCAGACCTGCCAAAAGGAAATAACGGAAGCATTTACATAGAAGAAAAGGAGAAATTTTTGGGAAGTAAAAATAGGATATTTGCTGAATGGGTGGCAATTCAGAGAGTCTTAAATCAAGTAAATGACGATGGAAAGGCAATGATTATTGTTACAAAAGGTGCATTGGTAAGGCAGCGAGAGGAGGATATCCGAAAGATTTTGACAGAAAGGGATTGGCTTGAAGCAGTCATAACTTTGCCGGCCAATATGTATGCAGCAACTCATTTGGGGTTTGAATTACTTATATTGAATAAACAAAAACCTGAATTATACAAGGAAAAGGTTTTTTTTGCAGATATTAGCAGAGAGGGACAGTATGGCAATGGTTTGAATGAAATATCGCAGGAAGTTATCAAATACCTAAAAAAAGCATACGAAAACTTAGAAGAACATCCACTTTTCTCAACAGTTGTTTCCTTACATAAAATTGAAGAAAAAGAATTTTCATGGAATCCCTTTTTATACCTTCAATTACAGGAAAATGATAAAGAAAAGCATGAAACAGTAGAGCTGGAAAAGATTGCAGATATTATGCGGGGAGTTCAGATTTCAAAGGAAGAAGAATTGGATTTATCCGGACAGGCAACCCATTACTGGCTGAATATCCGCAACCTTAGAGATAATGGGATTTTCTTTGATAACAATTCTATGATAAGTGCGAAAGCCTTGGATTGGGAAGAAAAATTTGGAATTTTAGAAGAGGATATTATATTGACTTCAAAGGGCTCGGTCTTAAAAATATGTATTGTTGAACCCGATATGCCAAGGGCGTTTTTGTGTGGAAATCTCACACGGATAAGAGTAAAGAAAGAAAAATACAGCCCATATGTTTTATATGAGTTTTTAAATTCCAGAGAAGGACGGGCAGCGCTGGAAAGTATCCAATCAGGAACTACTATCAAGGTTTTAAACAATACAAACCTAAAAAAACTGCCGGTACCGGTTTATGGGAATGTAAAAGAAAAAGGCGAGCAGCTGAAACAAATTTATCAGGATTATCGGATGGGAGAAAGAGCAGTAAAGAACAGATTTGAAAAACAAAGAAAGCAGCTACTGGAACAATTGCAGTAATATGATACGAGGAGGAATGCAGATGAAAGGGATTTTTATCAGTCATAGCACGCAAAATGGAGATTTAGTGGAGCATGTGGTTGAACTGCTCCAAAGTGGAATGGGAATCGGAAGGGAGAGGATTTTTTGCACTTCCTTAAATGGAGCTCTTCCTACAGGCAGGGATTTTGTATCAATCATTAAGGAAAATATGAGAGAATGTGAAATGGTAATCGCATTGATTACTAGGGAATATTTAGAAAGTGCATTTTGCATGATGGAGTTAGGCGCTGCATGGGTACAGACAGATTATTTATGTCCCATTCTGGCAGGGAATGTAGATTATAAAGATTTAGCGGAAACACCTTTGAAAAGCATTCAAATGAGAAAGCTTGGCAATGAGAACGATTTTTTTGCCATTTTTGATGAAATGTCAAAGCGGGAGATTATTACTTTTAGGGATACTATGCAATTCAATAAAAAGTTAAAAGAATTTATGAAGGATATTGTCAAATACAGCAGTGAGGGGAGAGGGTTGATTTGTCCTGATTTAGATGGTTATTATGAAGCAAAGGTGGAAAAAGTACGGAAGGTGCCGGAATTGTACAGGTGTTATAAAATTATGGGCAATCTTGATTTGAAAGACAATGGAATAGAAAAAATGGAGGAGACTCATTGGATTTTTTTCAAAGCAGGCGTATATGATGATTTGAAAGAAGGAGATGTAATTCGCTTAAAGGTTGGAAAGACAGAGCGAAGAAAATTCTCAGACATAGGCTGGGCCAGAAATATTTATCCAGATGAACTGCTTGTGGTGGAGAAAGAATAAAAATGGTAAAAGAAGCCAAAACAAAACCTGTTCGCCAATGCAGATTTATGGTAAAATAACCAATGGATAATTTACGATTAGGTATAAAAACATAATTATCATACAAGAAACAAAAAAGGAAGCGAGGAACGAAAATGGAACAAAAAATCCCTTACAAAATTTATTTAGAAGAACAGGAAATGCCAAAGCAGTGGTACAACGTGCGTGCGGACATGAAAAAGAAGCCAGCCCCTATTTTAAATCCCGGCACCCTGCAGCCGGTTACGGAGGACGAGCTTGCCGGCATATTCTGCAGGGAACTTGCAAAGCAGGAGCTGGATGATACCACACCTTATTTTGACATCCCACAGGAAATCCGTGACTTCTATAAAATGTACCGCCCGTCGCCTCTTGTAAGAGCATACTGTCTGGAGAAAAAGCTGGAAACCCCAGCTCACATTTATTACAAATTTGAAGGCAATAATACATCAGGAAGCCATAAGTTAAATTCTGCCATTGCACAGGCATATTATGCAAAAAAGCAGGGGCTTAAGGGTGTTACTACAGAGACCGGCGCAGGACAGTGGGGAACGGCTCTTTCCATGGCATGTTCCTATTTTGATTTGGATTGTCAGGTATATATGGTAAAATGCTCCTATGAACAAAAGCCCTTCCGCCGGGAGGTAATGCGCACCTATGGGGCACAGGTAACTCCATCCCCTTCCATGAATACCAATGTGGGACGTAAGATTAATGAAGAGT
Source organism: Robinsoniella sp. (assembly GCA_023664735.1). Classification (GTDB taxonomy): domain Bacteria; phylum Bacillota; class Clostridia; order Lachnospirales; family Lachnospiraceae; genus RGIG3040. Next base: position 250,531 of record JAMPFB010000001.1, read on the forward strand.
TTCCGGGAACCACCGGAAGCCTTGGATGCGCTATTTCTGAGGCTGTTGAGGCAGCGACAAGTCAGGAAGGCTATCGCTATGTATTAGGTTCGGTGCTTGCTCAGGTATTGCTGCACCAGTCCATTATCGGTTTGGAAACGCAGGCGGCATTAAAGAAATATAATATAAAAGCAGATACCATTATTGGCTGTGCCGGAGGCGGCTCCAATCTTGGTGGACTGATTTCTCCCTTTGCAGGGGAAGTTTTAAGAGGAGAGGCAGATTATAAGATGATTGCAGTTGAGCCTGCATCCTGTCCAAGCCTTACAAGAGGAACCTATGCATATGATTTCTGTGATACAGGAAAGGTTTGTCCTCTTGCCAAAATGTATACTCTTGGCAGCGGCTTTATTCCATCTGCCAACCATGCAGGAGGACTCCGTTACCATGGCATGAGCTCCGTTGTTTCCGAATTGTATGATCAGGGACTGTTAGAGGCAAGAAGCGTAGAGCAGACAGAAGTATTCAAGGCAGCAGAGACATTTGCAAGAGTGGAAGGCATCCTTCCGGCGCCGGAAAGCAGCCATGCTATTAAGGTAGCTATTGATGAGGCAATGAAATGCAAGGAAACAGGAGAAGAAAAGAATATTGTATTTGGTCTGACAGGTACAGGATATTTTGATATGGTGGCTTATCAGAAATACAATGATGGGGAAATGAGTGACTATATTCCTACAGATGAGGATTTGGAAAAATCTATCAGCCTGCTTCCCAAGGTGGAAGTATAATCTGATGGAGTTAGTGCCGGAAAAAGATATTGATGTATTATATAAAGTAATTGTTAAATTTATTTCTGAAGTGGTTCCAGAGCCAGATGAAGTAGAAGCGATTGAAGGTAGTGGCTAAGCGGACGCAACAGAGGGATGAGAGTGGATTGGCTTTTCGTGTTTTTGATGGCGCTTTTCCTAAACAGCCTTGGA
>JAMPFB010000001.1:251589-324809 GCA_023664735.1 Robinsoniella sp.
GCAGAGCGAGAGCGTGTCCGGAAGACTATCCTATGCCCTGCCGTCTCCCACGTCCCTATTCCAAAGCCCCTATGCCATATCCGTTTGTCCATCTTTACTAGAAAAGGTGAACTGTTACTAAAAAATAAAAAAATAAAAAAAATTAAAAAAAAGGTTGAAATTTTTATATTTATTTAGTATACTGTATCAATGTAATGGGCTATCGCCAAACGGTAAGGCAACGGACTCTGACTCCGTCATTTCAAGGTTCGAATCCTTGTAGCCCAGTTTCTACTATATTTGATAAACAATCAACTGATGCAGTGAAAGGAATTATCATATGGAATTGGGTAAAAAGCAGAAATTGATTATTGTCAAAGTGGTGGATTTCGGAGCATATTTAGCTTTAGATATAAATAATCATGAGGAAAAAGTATTACTGCCAAAGAAACAAATACCGGCTGATAAAAAGGTAGGAGATTCTTTGGAAGTTTTTATTTACAGGGATTCTAAGGACCGGCTGATTGCTACTACAAAAGCGCCAAGGATTATGCTGGGAGAAATTGCAGAGCTGGAAGTAGTAGAGGTCGGGAGCATAGGAGCCTTTTTAGATTGGGGACTTGAAAAGGATTTGCTTTTGCCCTTTAAGGAGCAGACGCGAAAGCTCCGGAAGGGACAGAAAGTGCTAGTTGCGCTGTATATTGACAAGAGCAACCGATTATGTGCAACCATGAAGGTATATCCTTATTTAAGGACAGACAGCCCGTACCAAAAGGAAGAAAGAGTGGCAGGGCAGGTATATGAGGTAAGTGAGCAGTACGGAGCCTTTGTTGCGGTTGACAAAATGTATTCCGCATTGATTTCTCAAAAGGAGATGTATGGCAATATACGTGTAGGCGACCATGTGGTTGCCAGAGTCGTCAGCGTGAGGGAAGATGGCAAGCTTGATTTGAGCCTTCGGGAAAAAGCATACATTCAAATAGGTACGGATTCCGAAATCTTATTAGAGAAATTGCATGAAAATCACGGCGTCTTGGATTTTAATGATAAAGCATCGCCAGATTTAATTCGAGAAAGAATGAATATGAGCAAAAATGAATTCAAGCGTGCGGTAGGACATTTATTAAAAGAAAGGTATATTACGATTGGGGAGGATTGCATCCTTCTTAATGATAATATAAAACCAATGCATTGATTTGGTGTTTATAGCAGGAGGAGTAAAATGAAAGTACAGAATATTACAAATATTGACAAGTTTTTTGAGGTAATTGATAGCTGCACAGGAAAGGTAGAGCTTGTAACAGGAGAAGGGGACAGGCTGAATTTAAAATCAAAGCTTTCCCAATATGTATCCATGGCAAATATTTTTTCCGACGGCTCTATTTCCGAGCTTGAGATTCTGGCTTATGAACCAGAGGATATTACAAAGCTTGTAAACTTTATGATGAATAACTAAGGAACAATATGAACGCAAAAAAAGCAAATTGGACATTTCTTGCTGTTATATTATTTAACGCAGTTGCTATGGTAGTGCTTGCTGTATTTGCAGGTAAGATAAATTTGTCAATGATTCCAGCCCTTTTAGTGTCACAGGGGATTGTACTTGCTCCTGTGCTGTTGTCCTTGCTTTTTACAAGGACAAGGTTAAAGGGCTTTATTCCATGCAAAAAAATGAAATTCACTTCTGCACTTTTGATTATTGCAGTTACCTACTTGTGTATGCCGCTTATTTCAGTGGTAAACTTGATTTCCATGCTCTTTGTGGAAAATGAAGCAAATAATCTGATGGCAGGCTTTGAAGGGATTTCACCGATTTTGCTGGTGCTTATAGTGGGTATATTAGGCCCTATGAATGAAGAATTTGTTTTTCGCGGAGTTCTGTATCACGGCTATCGCCAAAGTGGAAGGATTATAGGAGCGGCTGTTCTTTCCTCTATCCTTTTTGGCATGATGCATTTAAATTTCAACCAGATGGCTTATGCTATTGTTGTGGGCATCATAGGTGTGTTGTTGGTTGAATGTACCGGCAGTATTTTTGCAAGCATGATCTTTCATGCTACTATCAATACTACTAGTACAATTGCGGCTTTTGCGGAAGGTACGATAGGAAAAAACAGTGCGGATATTCAAAATGCTACAGAAGCAATGAGTAATTTGACCTACAGGGAGACACTTTGTATAGGGATTTCTGTCTATATGGTGATTGCTCTGATTGCTACAGCGCTGGCGGGATGCCTCATTTATGTGATTGCCCGGAATGAAAGCAGGGCGGCGCATATGGTGGCGTTGGGAGAGACATGTAAGATTAAAAAGAAAGAAAAACTGTTTTCGGTTCCGTTATGGATAGCAATGGGGCTTTGTATGGCTTATATGATTTTGAATGAAGTTATGACACATATGGCCGGTTAGCGGGTGAAGGGCTATGAGAAAAATACAGGTATTAGGTATTACTCTTGTTGATTATTCTTTAAAAGAATCCATGAGAAAAGTGGACGACTATTTAAAAGAAAGAAAAACAAAAGTAATCACTTATATGACCATTAAAGGTATAATGACTGCCAACGAAAATGAAACAGTCAGGGCATTTCTTGAAAAAATGGATATGACGATTGCTGCGGATACGGATATTTTGCGTGCAGCGGATGCTGCCAGCAGAAATCGCATCAGAGAAGTGGCTGGAAATGAGTTTATGGAAGAGTTTTTAAAAAAGCTTGCGAGAAACAGGAAAAGTGTCTGTTTACTTACAGAAACAAATGCACAGCTTTTGCTTTTAAAGGAATATGTAAGAAGTTATCAGGAAAACCTAAATATAGCAGGCGGCTTTGCATTAGAAGAGCTGCAGACAGATGAGGATTTTCTCATTAATGAAATCAACATTAAAGAACCCAATGTTTTGATTTCTCTTTTATCAGATGTAAAGCGCATGGAATTTTTAGATGCCAGCCAGATGAAGATAAATGTGAACATATGGCTTATGCTGAAGGAGGAAATGTCCCTTTCTAATAAGCATAGAGGCATTTTTCAAAAGCTTTATCAGACATTTATGAAAAAGCTGTTTATACAAAGAGTGAATCAATATAATAACAATACTGGTGAAGAGAAGGAATAGTGTGAAAGGGAGGTTAATTTATGAAGAAACCTGTTTTAGTAATTCTGGCAGCAGGAATGGGAAGTCGTTATGGTGGATTGAAACAGATTGATCCGGTAGATGATAAAGGAAATAAAATTATTGATTTTTCCATATATGATGCTAGGAAGGCTGGATTTGAAAAGGTAGTATTTATCATCAAAAAGGAAAATGAGCAGGACTTTAGAAGCTGTATAGGTGATGCAGTCAGCCGATATATGGAAGTGGAATATGTGTTCCAAGATATGGAAAAAGTCCCGGAAGGATTTGAAATACCGGAAGGCAGGGTAAAGCCATGGGGAACTGCCCACGCTATTCTATGCTGTAAAGAAGCTGTAAAGGAGCCTTTTGCAGTCATCAATGCAGATGATTTTTACGGAAGAAGCGCATTTCAAACATTATATGATTATCTTACTACTCATGAGGATGATGAATTATACCGCTATGCCATGGTAGGCTATGAGCTGGGCAATACTCTGACGGAAAACGGCTCTGTGGCAAGAGGCTGTTGTGTAACAAATGAGGAGGGGTATTTGGTAACTATTGCAGAACGAACCCAAATAGAAAAAAGACCTCAAGGAGCTGCTTATTCGGAGGATGGCGGAAAAACCTATACGGATATTCCATTAGATACTCCTGTATCCATGAATATGTGGGGCTTTACTCCCAGCATTATGGGAGAGCTGGAGAAAGCGGTAAACAGATTCTTTCAGGAAGGTGTAAAAAGCAATCCTTTAAAAGCGGAATGTTTTCTTCCTATCGAAGTGGATAAGCTGTTAAAGGATAAGAAAGCCACAGTTAAGGTTCTTTCTTCCAAGGATAAATGGTTTGGCGTTACCTATAAGGAAGATAAGCCCTTTGTTATGGAATCCATTCAAAAGCTAAAGGATGCAGGCATTTACCCTGATAAGCTTTGGGAATAAAAATAAGACCCGGTGAAAATTGCTTCACCGGGTCTTTTGTGCTTTCCTAAGCCTACAGACCAATTACATACTGATACATAAATACGAAATGGCAGAAGCTTCCGCCCATTACAAATAAGTGGAATATTTCATGTGAGCCAAATGCACTGTGCTTTGCGTTGAAAATTGGAAGCTTTAATGCATAGATGACGCCTCCTATTGTGTAAATGATGCCTCCTGCAAGAAGCCAGTAAAAGGCTGCTTTTGGAATATTGTTTACAATAGGCCCAAATACAAAGACACAAAGCCAGCCCATTGCAATATATATAATAGAAGAAAACCATTTTGGACAAGTAATCCAAAGCCCCTTTACCACAATTCCCACAATGGCAAGCGTCCAAACTGCCGCAAGCAGTGAATACCCTGTTTTTCCACCCAATACTAAAATGCATACCGGTGTGTAGGAGCCTGCAATCAATACAAAAATCATCATGTGGTCAATTTTACGAAAAACCTTGATGATTTTGTCAGACAGGTTAATGGAATGATAAATAGTGCTTGCGGCATACAATAAAATCATGCTGAGAATGAAAATAAGCATGGCTGCTACACAATCACTGCTATAATATGAAGCTTTTGAAAGCAGCGGAAAACCTGCTAACAAAGCGAGCACCATTCCAATAAAATGTGTAATAGCGCTTCCGGGCTCACGGATGGATAATGTCATAATAATTCCTCCTTTGATATGGTTATTATCTGTTTTTTTGTCGAAAGTATTCAATAATCTTTGATGTAGTAATAAAAACTATGTTAAGAACAATTAAATACTACACCTTATGATATGCAATGTCAATAAAAATATGCAAAAAAAATTAAGGGTGAAGAGCGTGTCCGGAAGACTATCCCTATGCGCTGCCGTCTCCAACGTCCTCTTATTAAATATAAAAAAGAGAAGGCCATCAATCCTCCTCTATAACATGTATCTCCAAATAATCAAAATCAACTTTTTCAATAAAATTGTCTTTATAAAATCTTGCCTTGCTATGCCGTTTGAAATCTGCAATGGTCTTATCTAACCAGATAGGCTTGCCTAAATCAAATTCGTAGCAGATTTCGTCCAATGCCCTGAAAACCTTATGAGTGCGGGTGTCTGTCTGAAAATCTTCTATTACCATATCTTTTTGTAAACGATTATCTTTGAATATTTTGAACCAAATCCGCATATAATTTCCTGTTGCATCCTTTCTTTTTTTTACAGTTATGTGTTCGCTTTCCGCATTGCTTGACCTTGGGAATATTATAACATTAGAAAAAAAGATATACAATCCTGTTTCATAAGTGGCCACAGAAATCCATTTTTAGTCAGTAGCTCTCTCTCACATGCGCCGGAACGAGCCTTGGACAGAAATATTTTCTTAAGGAGCCCTTATAAAAACGCCAGCGCTTAGCGAGGTATTTTCGAGCTTAGCACTGTTGCGTTTTTATAGAGCGAAAGCGTGGCGACGAAGAAAATTTTCTGTCCAAGGTTCGTTCTGGCGCATGTGAGAAGAGAGCCGCTGGCTGAAAATAGATTTCTGTAGTAAGCGACTAGGCTGCAACAAAGAATATTTAAGAGGAAAGGAGTAGTAGGATAAGTTAAAAATGAACATAAAATCTTAAAATATTATGAAATAATTGTACAAAATACACATTTTGGAAAAAAGATATGGTATAATCGTAGTAAATACTTTACTAACTAATTTATGCCGGGTCAAAATACAGGGGAGAAAATAAAAGTAATCACAGGAAATAGAATCAGCCCAAAAACAGCTATGTGTTTTTGGAAGGCAAAAGGTGGGATGTTATGGAATTTAGACCAGAAATGGGGAATGGTGTAGACAGTTGGAAGGAAGTAAATTTAGTTTATAACTCGGCATTAAAGGAAATCAGTACAAAACTTGAAATATTAAATGATGAGTTCCAGCATGTACATCAATATAACCCAATAGAACATATTAAATCAAGGATAAAGACACCGGAGAGCATTGTAAAGAAGCTTCGGAAAAACGGCTATGAATCTACTATAGCCAATATGGTAAAGTATGTAAATGATATTGCAGGGATTCGTGTTATTTGTTCCTTTACCTCTGATATATACCGGATAGCGGAAATGCTGATTAAGCAAAGCGACTTAAAGGTAATATCCATAAAGGATTATATTCAAAAGCCAAAGCCCAGCGGATACAAAAGCTATCATTTAATTGTAACAGTGCCGGTTTTCTTATCAGACCGGATCGTAGATGCAAAAGTGGAGATTCAGATCAGGACAGTTGCCATGGACTTCTGGGCAAGTCTGGAACATAAAATACATTACAAATTTGAAGGAAATGTTCCAGAACATATTAAAAAAGAACTGGTGGAATGTGCGAGCATGGTCTCAGATCTGGATATGAGGATGCTTTCTCTAAATGAAGAGGTGCAGCATCAATTCCACAAGGATACGTATCCCGAATCGTTAGAAAAACCGATGGAAATGAGAAGAGCATCCAACGGTTAAGTGTAGGAACAATCCAATAGAAATGCATAATGGAAAATCAAGCATGAGGCGCCAAACTTTAACAGATGATGTTGTAGTTTGGCGCCTTTTGTTTTTTGTTTGGATTTTTATGTGTTGTCCGGAATTTCTGATTCCCTTCCATAACTTCCGTAAAATGAGGAGTGCCCCGGCAGTTTCCCACCGAGGCTATTATGAAAAAATTTATCTAATTTGTCATATGAAACATTACTTTGCTTCCTTTATTTGTACTTAGTATAACAATGGAATATGAATAAACTATGAACAAGTAGTAAAAAATAAGTTAATTCAAACAAAACAAAAAAACAATAAGCGGGAAATGTATACAAATTGTACAAATTGATTTTTGGTGACAGCTCCTTCTGCCCCTTTTTCTGTGCCTGTGGCTGAATTGTTACCGACTTACACAGTAAGAAAACGGATAATGTTGTAAATGTTTGTATTTAATGGTAAAATAACTGTTAACAATGCAAAAAAGGATTGTGTAGTTGGAAACAGTAGGGCAATAATGCAAAAGCGGCAGAGCAGGCTTTGGAGGGCATGTATGGATAATTTTATGGACGAGCTGACAAAACGGTTCAGCGCTGGGGAAATGATTAAGGCAAATGGAGAGGCAGAAGAAAGAGAATTGGAACAGGCGAGAGAGCGGGCGGCTGAAAATGAAGAGCTGCTTCAGGAAATCCGCCGGCTGAATCTGAAAAATGTAGAGCTTACAGAGCAGGCAGGGCAATTGATTCAATGTGGAATCGAGCAGTTTGAGGAATATGACAAGGCAGCCGATAAGACGAAGGTTTCTTTTGAAGAATATGCAGTGGAGGTCAGAGAACTCTTTGCGAAAATAGAAGCTTATATGGAAAAGATTTCCATTGAAATGATAGAAGTGAAAAATATTGGCGAGACAGTGGAGAAAATCATGGACGAAGCTGCTGCTGAGAACACAAATGCTGAAAATATAAATGTTGGAAACACAGATGGTGAAACTATAAATATTGAAAACATAAATGCTGAGACAGCAGATGGAGCTGCAGATGGAACCGCTGCTGCTGTTGATACAGCTTCTGATATGAAGGAGCAGCTATTAGAGGCAATAAAGGCTTTGGAAGAGCATGTGCATAAAGAGAATGTAAAGGTATATCGAAATGTTCAGGCTGTAGTAATGGATCAGAGCACCCAAAAGGCAAGGGAAATGGGGGACCGGCTGGATGCATTGGAAAGAAATGCAAAGAAAAACAACAGCCTGATGCCTTTGACAGTGCTTACATTTCTAGCTGCTGCCGCTGCACTAATTATACAGCTTATGGGAATGTTCTGATAATCGGAAGAAAGGAAATAGGAGGAAAGTATGGCAAAGCAAAGCTTTAAACCGGGAAATATGTTATACCCTGTACCAGCCGTAATGATTAGCGTCAGGGGAAAAAACGGAGAGGATAATATTATTACCGTAGCGTGGGCAGGCACAATTTGCAGTGACCCGCCGATGGTATCTATATCGGTTCGGAAGGAAAGACATTCCTATGAAATGATAAAGGAAACCGGAGAATTTATAATCAATCTGACTACAAGGGATCTGGTGTCTGCCACAGATTATTGTGGGGTGAAAAGCGGCCGGGATGTAGACAAATTCCGGGAAATGAAATTGACTAAGGGAAAGGCACAGGTGGTAAAAGCGCCGCTGATTGTGGAAAGTCCCGTCAATCTGGAATGTAAGGTCACGGAAATAAAGGAATTAGGCTCCCATCATATGTTTCTAGCAGAAGTAGTTGCCGTAAACGTAGATGATAAATATATGGACGAAACCAATAAATTCCATCTGGAGCAGGCGGATTTAATAACCTATTCCCATGGTTCCTATTATTCTTTGGGAGATTTGCTGGGTACTTTCGGGTTCAGCGTCAGAAAAAAATAGATTTACAATCTTTTGAAATACTGATAAAATATACTAATTGTTAGCATACGAATATAAACAGATTTCTATAGAGTAATAAAGATAAAATGAAAAAGATTACAAAATTTCATCGGCAAATTTCAATTTCATACTTAAAGACTGCCCTTCTGGTAATGATTGTCAGTTTTTTTCTGTTGCCTAATTATATAAAAGTAACACAGGATGGCAATACTATTTTTACCGTATTTTTAAATGATAGGCAGGTTGGAACCGTATCGGATGCGTCTAAGCTGGAGGAGTATCTGGTGGATGCAAGAAGAGAGCTGGCGGAAGAATCAGAGGATATGGTATTTGTGGACACAAACCTGCAGGTAATAGGAGAAGAAAAGTACTTTGGAGTGACGGATTCCAAATCCGTTATTAAGGAGCAGATGCTTCTTATATTAAAGGAAAGCGTCAAGGCGGCTAGAAAACGTTCTTATACATTGAAGGTAAATGAATTTACGGTAAATCTGGCATCCTCGGAGGAGGTAAGGCAGCTTCTGCAGGCTGCGCTTTTGCAATATGATGTGGAAAACAAATATCAGGTGGAATTAGTATTAGACCCTACAAGAGAACTGAATGTACTTACTACATCAATAAGGACAAGCCATGAGTTGGAAGAGGCAGAAAAAGAAGAAGCTATAGAATGCGAGGCAGGCGTAGGACTGGCTCTTTCTGAAATGCTTGCGGACATTGAAACAGAAACGGAAAAAGATTTTTCAGACTTTGATTTAGGGCTTATGGACATTTCTTATGGAGATGAAGTGGAAATTGTGGAAACTTACTTGACGGATAAGGAATTGACTCCATTAAATGAGGCCATTGATTTGGTTACCAAAAATCAGGAAACTCAGGCTATCTATGAGGTTGTATCGGGCGATACGCTTTCTGAAATTGCTTTAAAGACCAATCTGCCCATGGAAGCTATTATAGAAATGAATGAAAATCTGGAGGATGAAAATTCTACTATCCGGGTGGGGGATGAGCTGGTGATTACCGTACCGGAGCCTGAGCTTTCCGTAGAGCATAAGGAAGAGGTATACTACGAAGAGGATTATGAGGCGGAAATAGAATATGTGTATAATGACAACTGGTATACAACAGAATCTCAGGTTCTGCAGCAGCCGTCAGCAGGGCATAGAAAGGTAGTTTCCATTGTTTCCTATCGGAATGAAGATATAACGGATACGGAAATTTTAAAGGAAGAAGTTAGCATTGCAGCAGTTCCTAAGATTGTGGAAATTGGCACGAAGGTTCCACCTACTTATATCAAGCCTATTTCCGGAGGACGATTTACCTCAGGATTTAAAAGAAGATGGGGAAGATGGCATAAAGGCGTGGACTGGGCAACCCCTGTAGGAACGGCAGTCATGGCATCCTCCGGCGGAACGGTGGCAAAGGCCGGCTGGGGAAGCGGTTATGGATATGTTGTATATATCAATCATGCAGACGGAAGACAGACAAGATACGGACATTTGAGCAAGGTGCTGGTAAAACCGGGAGATTATGTAAAGCAGGGGCAAAAGATTGCTTTGAGCGGCAACACGGGAAGAAGCACAGGACCCCATGTGCATTTTGAGATTTTAATTGGCGGAAGCCAAGTAAATCCATTGGAATATATGAATTAGGAAGTGGGTAAATAAAAGAGCTATATCAGACCATATTTATTTTTTATTTACAAGTTCCATATTTGTGTTATATACTATCAATAGCGAGAATAAACTTTGAGGTGTCTTATGGAGCAATATATCATTAAGGGAGGCAACCCTTTAGTTGGCGAAGTGGAAATTGGCGGCGCAAAAAATGCGGCACTTGCTATTTTAGCTGCTTCTATTATGACAGACGAGACAGTAGTGATAGAGAATTTACCGGATGTAAGAGATATCAATGTTTTAATACAGGCAATGCAGAGCGTAGGCGCCATGGTGGAGCGCATAGACAGGCATACGGTAAAGGTGAATGGCTCTACGATTCATGACCTGACCATTGAAGATGATTATATAAAGAAGATTCGCGCATCCTATTATTTATTAGGTGCATTATTAGGTAAATATAAGAAGGGCGAGGTGGCACTTCCGGGAGGCTGCAACATCGGAAGCCGTCCCATCGACCAGCATATCAAAGGCTTTAAGGCTTTAGGGGCAGATGTGAGAATTGCCCATGGCTTGATTATTACCGAGGCAGAAAAACTGAGGGGCAGCCATATTTATCTGGATGTAGTTTCGGTAGGAGCTACCATTAACATTATGATGGCTGCAACTATGGCAGAGGGACAAACGATTATCGAAAATGCAGCAAAGGAGCCCCATGTAGTAGACCTTGCTAACTTTTTAAACAGCATGGGCGCCAATATTAAAGGCGCAGGTACGGATGTAATTCGTATCAGAGGAGTGGAAAAGCTGCATAGGACCGAGTATTCCGTTATTCCTGACCAAATCGAAGCAGGAACCTTTATGTTTGCAGCGGCTGCAACAAAAGGAGATATTACCGTAAAAAATGTGATTCCCAAGCATTTAGAGTCCATTAGCGCCAAGCTGATGGAAATTGGCTGTGAAATAGAAGAATCGGATGATGCAGTTCGGGTGGTTTCTTCAAAGCCCCTTACCCATACCCATGTAAAGACATTGCCTTATCCGGGCTTTCCTACAGATATGCAGCCTCAGATTGCAGTGACGCTGGCTTTGTCTGAGGGTACTAGCATTGTAACGGAAAGCATATTTGAAAACAGGTTTAAATACGTAGATGAACTTACAAGAATGGGAGCTTCTATTAAAGTAGAAGGCAACACTGCTATTATTGATGGCGTTCGTAAATATACAGGCGCCCATATTAGCGCACCAGACCTGAGGGCAGGAGCGGCGCTTGTAATAGCAGGGCTTGCAGCAGAAGGCTTTACTACTATTGATGATATATTATATATTCAAAGAGGATATGAAGATTTTGAGATAAAGCTTCGGGGACTTGGCGCCAATATTGAAAAGGTTTCCAGTGAGAAAGAGGTTCAGAAGTTTAAATTAAAGGTTGGTTGATTTTGGGAATAGTGCCCTTTATATAAGAAAAGCGCCTACAGGAATTTTTTTGATTCTGTAGGCGCTTTTGCAGTATGCTTAGCAGAGCATATTTTTATAGTATTTCTTCGATAAATAAATCCGGATGCTGGGATAAATCAATGAAGTTGTCCCGGAAGCGAACTAGAGGCTTGGATAAATGATACTTGTTGATGAAGATTACATCGCCTTCTACGCCATTGCTTAAGCGAACCCGGTTATTCATATAAGTAAGGACTACATTTTCAAGGAAGGTCAGCACAAAAAGAGGATTGTACTTCTGGTAGCCTTCTTTCTCAAAAATTTCAATGACTTTGAAGGGACAAAGGGGGCCACGGTATACTCTTGCGGCTGTCATTGCCTCGTAAACATCGGCAATAGCAACCAACTGGGCATAAATGTCAATATTCTCTTCTGTAGAACCGTCAGGATAGCCGCTGCCATCAAACCGCTCGTGATGCATAAGTGCGGCATTTTTAATATGTTCATTTAAATCCTGATCTTTCAGCATGTTATAGCCTTCCAACGTATGGGTTTTGACGATTTTGTATTCGGCTTCCGTAAGCTTATCCGGTTTCTTGATAATGTCATTGGGAATGGCAAGCTTTCCGATATCGTGGAACAATCCGCATAAAGTGGCAAGGTCGATTTCCTCTTGGGAAAAATCAAGCCAATTGGCAAGAATATTGCATAAAAGCGCAACATTGATGCTGTGTGCAAAGGTAGTGTCGTCATATTCACGCATATTGTGGAGCATATGGAAAAAGCTTACGTGCCCGCTGCTAGTATCTAAAAGCCCTACAGTCCTTTTTAAAATCTCATTGGAGTTGATAGGGATGCTCTTGTCTACAATGTCATTTAAGTATTGAGAAAATTCATCTACTAATTCATCAAAATTTGCTTTATATTCTTTGAATTCCGGGGTCGCCTGAATCAGTCTGGAATAAGGCCATTCCTCATCATCGGCAATTTTTTGCAATGAAGCTTTGGAAACAGGCTGTTCATCCTCTATCCGGACGTTGATGATGGAATAAAACTCCAACCGGGTAATGGTCTTATCGGTAAGCTCTGTGCCTTTTTGAACAATCAACTGATTGTTGTATGTGTAAACGTCTTCAGCAGTTATCATACCGGGTATCAAATTTGCTACATTTATCTTCTTCATAGTGCTTCCCCTCCTAAAATGCTGATAGAGCAAAGAAATTATCATGGTTAAACTGTTGAATTATCTTAATAAAATTATAAAATTTTTATGAGAAAAAGTCAATAAAATAGTGGTGGGGAAGTAAAGCTTTCGGTAAAAATGCACAAATTCAAGGGCTGTTTGAATTCAATTTTTATTTTAATTTTATTGGACTGAAGCTATTACATATTATTATGTACTTTATCAGCCAAATGTGGTACAATGAATCAGTATATTTAATTTAAATATACATAAATTTTATTCAGGAGGAAAAAATATGAAACTAGGCAAAAAAATTGCTGCGGCATTATTGCTGTTAGCGGTAACCTTCAACTGCCTTAGTGCGGCAACCATGGAAGTACAGGCTGCTCCTAAGACGACTACTTATGTGTTGGACAGTAAGAAAGGTGTTTATTATCCAACAAAAGTAAGAGCAGGAATCAACGAGTTATATAATGATTCTTATATTTACATGGTAAATGAAGGGGAGTATGTTGCTTCGGTAAAGAGCAATAGCTCAAACCTGATTGCAAAGGTTACGGAAAAAAGAAATTACACAGGAGATAATTATACAAGCATATGGCTGGAAGGTGACAAACGGCTAAATTTTAAATCTGTTGGTGGAATTAGTTATCATGCGAAAAAGAAGGGGACTTATACGCTGACGGTTACAATTAAAAATGCTAAGAAGAAAACCACCTGTAAAAAGAAAATCAAGGTTTATGCAGAAGAATATGCAATACCTGTCAAAACTTTAAAATATGCAGGAAAGGCATGTGATACATATGGCGGTAATCTTGTTAATAAAAAAAGTGGCAAGATTCAGGTTACGATGAACAAAGGCTTTAAACTTCAGAAAATAGAAATGGGAACATATAAGGCGGCTTATAACGAATATAGTCCGGAACCTGTCTATGTTAAGATTAAGAATAAACAGAATATTGCTTTGGCAACAAGTACGAAGTATACAGCAAATGCTTATTCTTATACAAGCGATTATTATTCCTACCAGTTGGGAACTAATTATGACTACTTATATCCGGTTACTTTTATAAGGATTACTTATAAGGATACAAAGCTTGGAATCGTACAGAGTACAACATATGATTTGTTTTATAAAGATAAATAGTAGGGAGGAAATGGAATGAAAAAATATTTACTGACGGTATTACAGGGATTTTTTCTGTTTGCATTGTCGCTTTTGTTTTCCCTGAACATAGAGCTGCAGGCAGAAGCAAAAAGTGTAGATGACACTGTGAACGGAGTGCAGTATCAGGACACTATGGAGATGAGTGTAGGTTATGCGGCGGACTATGCTTATGGTGGAGGCGCTTATCAATCAATTTATTTAAGTAACGACGGAGACCGAATTGCAAATATAAAATCAAATAGCAGCAATCTTCTGGTAAAGAAGACAAGAGAATCCTACAATTACACTACTGAAACAGACTGGGATACGAATCAAAAGACTACAAAAGCAAACTATAGGTATGCGTGTTTAAGCTTTTTTGCCAAGAAAAAGGGAAATTATAGTGTGACATTCGATGTAGTAAAAGCAGACGGAAGTGTGAGATGTACAAAGACTATTGCGGTCAAGGCAGGAGCCGGCAGTTATGAAAGCCCCATAAAAAACATTAAGTATGCAGGGAAAGATTTATATAGCTATTATCCATATGCCACAAAAACATCCGGTAAATTAAAAGTAACTATGCAAAAGGCATACAAGCTTTTATCCATTGAAGTTGGAAGCACAGATAAGACAGGTCAGACTGTTTATAAAAAAGTAAAGAATAATAAAAAGATATCACTGGCAAAAAAGACTGTATATAGCCGGGAATATAAATATACTAATGGAGGGGTAAAATATGCCTATGATCAATTGTTCCCTGCCACATATATTAGAGTAACTTATCAAAATAAAAAGACAAAAGAAATTAATACATGGACAACCACGCTGCACACAATAAATAAAAAGCAGTCATGGTAAGCAGGAGATAAACAGAATGGCAGGAATGGGCTTTTATAGCTGTTCCTGCTGTTTTGCCATCTCCCACGTCCGTTTTTATAGAGCGAAAGCGTGGCGACGTAGAAAACATGCTCTGTGGGAACTCCGCTCTGTGCCTGTGGGCTGAACTGTTACCTTTGAACTGTATTAAAATTGCAAAATATATTGACGTATCGGTAGAAAAAGGGTATAGTACCATTAGGTGAGAAAATTCCATATTGCAAAGTCTCTTATTCGGAGTGGTGGAGATACAAAGGATCTGTGAAGCCACGGCAACCCCTGAAGGATAATTTTCGGGAATATAGGAAAATTAAGGAAGGTGCCAGCCTGAGCGAGTCATCGAACAATAAGAGGATCTTCTGACTAAAATATCAGATCCGCTTATTTTAAGCGGATTTTATTTATTTCATAGGAAGTTTCATGATAGATTCCAATGAAATAAAAGCTTTTGTCCATAAAATGAAGCGGGGAAGAAAGCTTCTGACGGGCAGGAAAAGATACAAAAAGGAGGAAAATGAAATGGAGAAGTTATTATTTACTTCAGAGTCAGTAACAGAAGGACATCCGGATAAAATGTGCGATGCCATTTCGGATGCAATACTGGATGCTTTAATGGAACAGGATCCAATGAGCCGTGTGGCTTGTGAAACCTGTACAACAACCGGAATCGTAATGGTAATGGGTGAAATTACGACTAAGGCATATGTAGACATCCAAAAAATAGTAAGAGATACGGTAAAGGAAATCGGCTACACCAAGTCCGAATATGGTTTTGACGGAAATACCTGCGGCGTTATGGTGGCGCTTGACGAGCAATCAGCAGATATTGCAATGGGTGTGGATAAAGCGCTTGAAGCAAAGGAAAATCAAATGTCCGATTCAGAAATCGATGCAATCGGCGCCGGTGACCAAGGGATGATGTTTGGTTATGCTACCAATGAGACGGAAGAATATATGCCATACCCCATCAGCCTTGCCCATAAGCTGGCATTGCAGCTGACAAAGGTAAGGAAAGACGGGACGCTTCCCTATTTAAGACCGGACGGGAAAAGTCAGGTTTCCGTGGAATATGATGAAGCAGGAAAGCCAAAGCGTTTAGAAGCAGTGGTACTATCCACGCAGCATGACCCGGATGTGACACAGGAAAAGATTCATGAGGATATTAAAAAATATGTGTTTGAGCCGATTCTTCCAAAGGAACTGCTTGATGATGAAACAAAGTATTTCATCAATCCCACAGGACGTTTTGTAATTGGCGGTCCAAATGGGGATAGTGGTTTAACAGGACGTAAGATTATTGTAGATACTTATGGTGGATATGCCCGTCATGGCGGCGGCGCCTTTTCAGGAAAGGACTGCACAAAAGTGGACAGAAGTGCAGCATACGCAGCAAGATATGTGGCAAAAAATATTGTGGCTGCAAATCTTGCAGAAAAATGCGAGATTCAGTTAGCATATGCCATTGGTGTGGCACATCCCATGTCTATTATGATAGATACTTTTGGAACCGGTAAGGTTTCTGATGAGGAGCTTGTAAATATTATCAGAGAGAATTTTGACCTTCGTCCGGCTGGTATTATTAAAATGTTGGATCTTCGCCGTCCTATTTATAAGCAGACGGCAGCTTATGGGCACTTTGGAAGAAATGATTTGGATCTTCCTTGGGAGAAGCTGGATAAGGTGGAGGATTTGAAGAAGTATTTGTAATATTTTGTAAGAGGTTAGTCTAAGCGGACGCAACAGAGAGATGTCTTTTGGGGAATTTAAAAAGCGGGCGTTATTTATCGAAAGGTATTGGAAGAACTGGTGTAGTCCTTGTATAAAAAGGAGTGTTCCGTCTTGGACGCTTCTTTTTTTTGTGATATACTAGCTTATGGCATAGAAATAAGTATAAGGCATAGAGAGATATAGGTTGTTGGAAGAGATGTGTGGTCTGCATAGGCCGGCATATAGAGAGAAGATATTTGATAGAAAAGGTATTATATATAGAAGAAACTGCTTCAAACATATATTTTTTCAGAATAAATCAGGAAAATACTTAGAAAGGAAGAAAAAACATGGCATTTACTCATCTTCATGTCCATACGGAATATTCTCTGTTGGATGGCTCCAATAAAATAAAGGAATGTGTGAAGCGTGTAAAGGAGCTTGGCATGGATAGTGTGGCAATTACTGACCATGGTGTCATGTTTGGCGTCATTGACTTTTACAGGGCGGCAAAGGAACAGGGGATTCGTCCTATTATTGGCTGTGAAGTGTATGTTGCGCCAAATTCCCGGTTTGATAAGGAGCTGACAGGCGGGGAGGATAGGTACTATCATCTGGTGCTGCTAGCGGAAAATAACACTGGTTATGCTAATCTGATGCGGATTGTCAGCAGGGGATTTACGGAAGGATATTATTATAAGCCCCGTGTGGACATGGAAGTGCTAAATCAATATCATGAGGGGATTATTGCTCTTTCGGCATGTCTTGCCGGGGAGGTGCAGAGATATATTTCCAAAGGGCTCATTGAGGAGGCAAAAAAGTCCGCCCTGAAATATGAGAAATGCTTTGGCAAAGGAAATTATTTTCTGGAGCTTCAGGACCATGGCATACCGGAACAGCGAACGGTGAATATGGCGCTTTTGCAGATGAGCAGGGAGCTTCAAATCCCTTTAGTGGTTACGAATGATGTGCATTATACTTATGCGGAGGACGAAAAGCCCCATGACATCCTTCTGTGCATCCAAACTGGAAAAAAGCTGGCAGATGAAGACCGGATGCGTTATGAGGGAGGACAATATTACATAAAAAGCGAAGAGGAAATGAAAAAACTTTTCCCCTATGCGCTGGAAGCTTTGGAAAATACCCATAAGATAGCAGAGCGCTGTCAGGTGGAAATTGAATTTGGGAAGACCAAGCTGCCTCATTATGAAGTGCCAAAAGGCTATACGTCTTATACTTATTTGGAAAAGCTTTGCTATGACGGACTTTTGTTCCGCTATGGCTCTAAAGAAATAAAAAACTCGAAGGAATTTATTTTTTCTCCTGCTCAGAATGAAGGGGAAATTGACTGGAGCAACCCAAAAAACAAAGAAAAGTTAAAAGAAGATTCAACTTTGGGGGAACTGGAGGAGAGGCTGGAATATGAATTGTCAACCATTGAAAAAATGGGCTATGTGGACTATTTCCTGATTGTCTGGGACTTTATCAATTATTCCAAGGAGCATGATATTATTGTAGGACCGGGGCGTGGCTCGGCAGCAGGAAGCATTGTTTCTTACTGTTTGAAAATTACTGACATAGACCCGATTAAATATCAACTGTTATTTGAAAGGTTCCTAAATCCGGAGCGTGTGTCCATGCCGGATATTGATATTGATTTCTGCTTTGAAAGAAGGCAGGAGGTCATTGATTATGTGGGAGAAAAATATGGACATGAAAAGGTAGTGCAGATTGTTACCTTTGGTACTATGGCGGCAAAGGGAGTCATCCGTGATGTGGGAAGGGTAATGGATTTGCCTTACAGTTATGTGGATTCTATTGCTAAAATGATACCGAATGAGTTAAACATTACCATTGCCAAAGCGCTGGAAATGAATCCGGAGTTCCGTTCCCTTTATGAAAGCGATGAACAGGTACATTATTTAATTGATATGTGCAAAAGGCTGGAGGGGCTTCCAAGGCATACCTCCATGCATGCGGCAGGCGTTGTTATCTGCCCGAAGGCGGCGGACGAATTTGTCCCCCTGTCAAGAGGGTCTGACGGCTCCATAACCACACAGTTTACCATGACTACCTTGGAGGAGCTGGGACTTCTAAAGATGGATTTTTTAGGGCTTCGTACATTAACTGTAATTCAGAATGCCCTGAAGCTGGTTGAAAAGAGCAGCGGACTTTCCATTGATATGAGTAAGATTGATTATAATGATAAAAAAGTACTTGATTATATCGGAACAGGAAGGACGGAAGGAGTGTTCCAGATTGAAAGCGCCGGCATGAAGGTATTTATGAAGGAGTTAAAGCCTCAGTCTTTGGAAGATATTATTGCAGGAATTTCCTTATACCGGCCGGGGCCTATGGATTTCATTCCGAAATATATTCATGGGAAGAACCATCCGGATCAGGTTGTCTATTCCTGCCCCCAGCTAGAGCCTATTTTAAAGCCTACTTATGGCTGTATCGTATATCAGGAACAGGTTATGCAGATTGTAAGGGATTTAGGTGGGTATACTTTAGGAAGAAGCGACCTTGTGCGTCGTGCCATGAGCAAGAAAAAGCAGGCCGTCATGGAAAAGGAGCGGGCGAACTTTATTTTTGGAAACAAAGAAGAAGGAGTTCCCGGCTGTATTCAAAATGGCATTTCTGAAAAAGTGGCAGGGCAGATTTATGATGATATGATGGATTTTGCCAAATATGCTTTTAACAAATCCCATGCGGCAGCCTATGCGGTTGTTTCTTATCAGACTGCATGGTTAAAATACTATTATCCGGTGGAGTTCATGGCGGCTCTTTTAACCTCCGTGATTGATAATGCGGGAAAGGTGGCGGAATATATTCTCACAAGCAGAAGCATGGGCATCCGTATACTGCCGCCGGATGTAAATGAAGGGGAGAAGAATTTTTCCGTAAAGGATGGCGCTATTTGTTTTGCCCTTACAGCAATAAAAGGCGTAGGGCGCCCTATCATCGAATCCATTGTGGCGGAAAGGAAAGCAAGAGGCAGGTTTTCGGATTTAAATGATTTCATTACCCGGATGTCGGATTCTCAGTTAAACAAAAGGGTATTGGAAAATTTCATTAAGGCAGGAGCCTTTGACTGCTTTGAGGGTACGAGAAAACAGCTTATGGCTGTATACAACCAGATTTACGACCATATTATTAAGGATAAGAAAAACACTATGGCGGGGCAGATGACATTGTTTGATCTGGCAAGTGAGGAAGAAAAGGAAACCTTTTCCATAAAGCTGCCGGACGTGGGAGAATATGAAAAAGAAACAATGCTTGCTTTTGAAAAGGAAGTGATTGGTGTTTATGTAAGCGGACATCCTTTGGAAGAATATGAAAGCTTTTGGAGGAAACATATTACGGCTACCACAGGGGAATTTTTATTAGAGGAAGAAACCGGGCTTGTAAAGCTGGAGGACGGAAAAGAAGTAACAGTAGGAGGGCTGATTTCAGATAAGAAAATCAAGTATACGAAAAATGACAAGATTATGGCATTTTTAACTTTGGAGGATTTGATTGGCAGCATTGAGGTGATTGTTTTTCCGAACACTTATGAACAATACAGCGGACTTCTTATAGAGGATAAAAAGGTATTCCTTACCGGAAAGGTAAGTCTGGAGGAAGATAAGGACGGAAAGCTTATTTGCAGAAAGATTGTGGGATTTGATGAAATCGGAAGAAAGCTGTGGATTAAGTTTCCGGACAAGGAGGCTTTTGAGGCTGCAGAAGAAGAGCTTTATGGAATGCTTTCAGAATCGGAAGGCAGGGATGGAATCATTATTTACGTGGAAAAAGAGAGAGGAAGAAAGGAGCTTCCTAAAAATCAGAACGTACATGCTGACAGGGTTTTGCTTGGTAGGTTGATGGAACGATTTGGGAAGGAGAATGTGGTGTTAGTTTGAAATAGATAGGCGATTTTGGGATAGTTTAGTCTGATTTTTTCACAGGCTGAACTTTTCCAATATTTTGCATAGAAAACATTGAAAACCCATGGAAAATGAATTAAAATGAGGTAGAAAAAAGAGGAGGAGAACCCATGGCAAAAGAAATGAAAACAATTGGCGTTTTAACAAGCGGCGGCGATGCACCGGGAATGAATGCGGCAATACGTGCGGTAGTAAGAAAAGGCATTGCAAACGGTGTAAAGGTAAAAGGCATAAAAAAAGGCTATCAGGGTTTGTTAAATGAAGAAATCATAGATTTGGAAAAAAAGGATGTATCGGATATCATTCAAAGAGGCGGCACCATCCTTGGAACGGCACGTTGTTCGGAGTTCCGTACGCTGGAAGGGCAGCAGGCAGGTGCAGAAGTCTGCAGAAAGCATGGGATTGACGGTGTTGTTGTAATTGGAGGGGATGGCTCCTATAAAGGCGCTCAGGCTCTTTCCAAGCAGGGCATCAATACTATCGGCGTACCGGGAACCATCGATTTGGATATTGCCTGTACGGAATATACCATTGGCTTTGATACGGCAATCAATACGGCAATGGATGCCATTGATAAGGTAAGGGATACTTCTTCTTCCCATGAAAGGTGCAGCATTATTGAAGTAATGGGAAGGGATGCAGGCTATATTGCATTATGGTGCGGTGTTGCCAACGGCGCCGAGGATATTCTCCTTCCGGAAAAATATGATTATAATGAGCAGAATATTATTAACAATATTATCAATAACCGAAAAAGAGGAAAGACCCATCATATTATTATCAATGCGGAAGGTATCGGACATTCCACCTCCATGGCAAGAAGAATTGAAGCTGCTACTGGAATTGAAACGAGGGCTACTATTTTAGGCTATATGCAAAGAGGCGGCAATCCTACCTGTAAGGATCGGTTTTATGCTTCTATTATGGGAGCTTATGCGGCGGATATTTTATGCGAGGGCAAGACCAACCGGGTAGTGGGCTATCAGCATGGGGAGTTTTTGGACTTTGATATTGATGAAGCACTTGCCATGAAGAAGGATATTTCAGAATACCAGTATGAGGTCAGCAGGATTTTGTCTATGTAGGCAGTATGCACCTTTAAGAACAGGCAGCAAAAGTCTTTTAAATGCTTTTTTTAAGGCAGGAAAGATTTCTGGCTGCCTGTTGTTGTATTTTGTAACAATTGCGAAAATCAATTTTTAATCAGGGGCGCTTGCCATAGGCACTCAGACCGGTTTCGTGCAGAGCATGTTTTCTAAAGGAGCCCTTATAAAAACGCCAGCGCTTAGCGAGGTATTTTCGAGCTTAGCACTGTTGCGTTTTTATAGAGCGAAAGCGTGGCGACGTAGAAAACATGCTCTGCACGAAACCGGTCTGAGTGCCTATGGCAAGCGTCCCTGACTGAAAATTGATTTTTGCATGTAACAACTTCTTTGTCTTTACATCCAACCTTCCATCTGCTATGATACACCATAAAAAGAAAATGAAACAGGTGCGAAAGCTATGATTACATCAATCTCAAACAGTAAAATAAAAAATGTGATAAATCTCATAGGAAGGTCGAAAACAAGAAAAGAACAGCACTCCTTTGTAGTAGAAGGCATTAAGATGTTTCTGGAGGCTCCTTCTGAAAGGGTAAAAGAAATATATGTGTCAGAAAGCCTGTTAAAAAGAAGTCTGTCAGACAAAGGAAAATTATTTGAAAAGCTGCAGGAACTGAAATATGAAGTAGTGGCGGATGATGTGTTTGGCAAAATGAGCGATACGAAGACGCCGCAGGGCATTTTGTGCGTGGTGGAGCAGTTTTCTTATACGCTTCCTGAAATATTAGCGCCTGCTAATGGATTGTGGATGGTGTTAGAGGAAATACAGGATCCGGGAAATTTGGGAACTATTTTACGAACCGGGGAAGGCGCCGGAATCCATGGAGTGATTATGACACAAAATACGGTGGATATTTATAATTCCAAAACCATTCGGGCGACTATGGGATCCATTTACAGAGTTCCTTTTATATATGTAGAAAAGCTTCAGTTAGCAATAGCTTACATGAAGGAATTGGGAATCAAAATCTATGCAGCCCATTTAGATGGGAGAAACTTTTATGACTATATTGATTTTAGAGAAAAAACTGCCTTTTTAATAGGAAATGAGGGAAATGGGCTGAAGGAGGAAACAGCTGAGTTAGCTAATGCTTATTTAAAGATTCCCATGGACGGAAAGGTAGAATCATTAAATGCAGGTGTTGCAGCAGCAGTTTTGATGTATGAGGCTAAGAGGCAAAGAAGTCAATTGCCTAAAATTAAATAAAGAAGGAGAAAAATATATGAAAATAGGATTTATCGGGCTTGGAAATATGGCATCGGCAATGATTGGAGGAATGATTCAAAAGGAGCTTGTCAAGGCGGAGGATATACTTGGATCCGATGCAAGGCAGGAGTCAGTTGAAAGGGCTGTAGAGAAATTTGGAATTACCGGCATGGGAAAAAATACAGAGACCGCTTTTGAAAGCGATGTGCTTATTCTTTCCATAAAGCCTCAGATGTACGAAGGAGTCATTGGAGAAATCAGAGACAGCATCCGGGAAGATACAGTTATTGTAAGCATTGCGCCGGGAAAAACAATGGAATGGCTGGAAAAACAGTTTGGAAGGAAAAGAAAGCTTGTAAGATGTATGCCAAACACTCCGGCACTGGTAGGAGAAGGTTGTACAGGTGTATGCTTCCATGAACTGGTATCACAGGAAGAAAAAAAGAATACACTTAAGCTGCTGGAAAGCTTTAGCAAGGCAATTGAGGTGGCGGAAAATTTAATGGACGTGGTGGTAGGCATCAGCGGCAGCTCTCCCGCATATGTTTTTATGTTTATCGAAGCTATGGCGGATTCAGCAGTGGCAGACGGCATGCCCAGAAAACAGGCGTATGAATTTGCTGCTCAGGCAGTGTTGGGAAGCGCTAAAATGGTGCTGGAAACGGGAATGCATCCGGGAGAATTAAAGGATATGGTCTGTTCACCCGGAGGCACTACGATTGAGGCAGTAAAAGTACTGGAAGAAAAGGGATTACGGTCTGCAATTATAGAAGCACAGAGCGCATGTGTAAAAAAATCAAGGAGCCTGTAGGCTGAACTGTTACTTTGTATTAAGAAAAAATTAAGAAGATATTTGACAAAAATAAATATTTCTGATATGATAACCCTCGAACCGGATATTTAACAATTTTGTAATAATTGAAACAAAATTGAAACAAGATGTAACAGAGTCTAAATAAACCGGATGGAGGATATTATGAAAACAAAAACAACTATGTCCAGAAAGATAATGGCATGTACATTAGCCAGCTTCTTACTGGTAAGTCGGGACAGCATAATGGTCCTTGCAGATGAAAATGAACATTTGGACACACTGACGGCAGGTGTTGCCTCTTATTTGGAAGGCGATGATGAGGAAGTAATCGCTTACTCAGGCAATCCACAGGAGGAACAAGAGATTTCTTTTGTGGCAGGAGAGGCAGAAGCATTGGCTGAATCTGAGGCGGAGGAAGATGAGCAGACAGATATTGATTTGTTGGTTATGGCAAATGTATCCGATTCTGTCAATGTCAGGGAAGAAGCAGATGAAGAATCGGCAGTAGTGGGCAAGCTTTATAAAAACTGTGGCGGCATTATTTTAGAACAGGATGGCGCATGGACAAAGCTTCAAAGCGGAAACCTGACAGGCTGGGCAAAAAATGAATACCTGCTTTTCGGTGAAGAGGCAGCAGCCCTTAGAGAAGAGGCAGGCACTTTAAAAGCCACCATTACCACAGATGCCCTCAGGGTCAGAAAAGAAGCATCAGAGGATGCAGGAGTGTATGGACTTGTAAAAAATGGTGAAACATTGGTGGCAGTGGAGCAGTCAGATGAATGGATAGCTGTTCAGTATGATGAAGACACGGTAGGATATATTTCAGCAGAATTTGCCACGGTAGAGTTTACTATAGATACAGGAAAGACTACAAAAGAAATTGCAGATGAAGAACGTGCCAAGGAATTGGAAAAGCTTTCCAAGAACCGGGGCGCAGTTCCTACCAGCGTATCGGATGTGGCAGTGCTTGCTGCATTGATTCAGTGTGAAGCAGGTTCCCAGTCCTATGAAGGACAGCTTGCAGTAGGGGCGGTAGTTATGAACCGTGTAAGAAGCGGCGGCTATCCGGGAAGCATTATCGGAGTCATTACTGCACCGGGACAATTCCCGCCGGCAACTAACGGTAAGGTTGCAGCAATTGCAGCAAGTGGTCCAAAAGCTTCCTGTATGCAGGCAGCACAGGCAGCAGTGGACGGAGCGACCAATGTTGGCGGAGCTACTCATTTCAACCGGGTAGGTTCTCATCCGGGAATCGTGATTGGATCTCATGTGTTTTGGTAAAAAATAGATTATAGTGGAAAGGGCTTCTTAAACGGTAAGTGTAACTTGCCGGGTGGGGAGCCCTTTTTTGGTGGGAAGGTATTGGCTAAACGGACGCAACAGAGGGATGAGAGGGGATTGGCTTTCCGTGTTTTTGATGGCGCTTTTCCTAAACAGCCTTGGGAAGTTGTGGATGCCGGACGGGTCGTCATATAGCGCCGTCCATGGCGCAATATGACTAAAATTGCCGTCCATGGCAATTTTCCCCTAGATATCGAAAAGGCTGTTAAGGAAAAGCGCCATCAAAAACAAGGAAGCCAATCCCCTCTCATCCCTCTGTTGCTGTTTTGCGGCAGGCTGTACTAGAAAAAGACTGAATTGTTTCCACAATAAAAAATTCCCTTCAAAATTCCTTGAATAATAAAATAATATATAGTATGATAAGTGATAACAAAAGAAAAGGGGAGAAGCATATGATGATTTTATCAAATGCAGCATCTATGGGACAGCCCGTACTTATATGGCTTATACTGCTTGTCGTCTTTATCGTAGTGGAGCTGGCTACATTGGGGCTAACGACGATTTGGTTTGCGGGCGGTGCGCTGATTGCAGCTTTGGCAGCTATGCTGGGAGCGCCGATATTTGTCCAGATTGTACTGTTTGTTCTTGTGTCAGGCTTATTGCTGGTTTTTACAAGACCAATTGCGGTTAAGTATTTTAATAAAGACAGAATAAAGACAAATGCAGAAAGTCTTGTAGGAATGCAGGCAATTGTCATCAGTGAAATTGATAATCTGCAGGGAGCCGGAAGAGTAACTGTTAATGGTGTTGAATGGATGGGAAGAAACGTAGACAAATCCAAGATCATACCGGTTGGTACAGTAGTTATCATCAGAGCAATTGATGGTGCAAAGCTTATTGTAGAAGAAAGAAAAGAGGATTAGAAAAATGGGATCATTAGTAGCAGCAGTTATACTGTTAATCATTATCATCTGTATCGTAGTGTCTTGTATCAAGGTCGTACCTCAGGCACATGCTTATGTAGTAGAACGTCTGGGAGCTTATCAGGGAACATGGTCGGTAGGTCTGCATTTTAAAATACCTTTTATTGACACAGTGGCAAAAAAGGTTATATTAAAAGAGCAGGTAGTGGATTTTGCGCCACAGCCGGTCATTACAAAGGATAACGTAACCATGAGAATTGACACGGTAGTATTCTATCAGATTACAGACCCTAAGCTGTATGCTTACGGTGTGGAAAATCCAATCATGGCAATTGAAAATCTGACAGCTACCACGCTTCGTAATATTATCGGTGAGATTGAACTGGATCAAACATTGACATCCAGAGAAATGATTAACTCCAAGATGAGCAGCACTTTGGATATTGCAACTGACCCATGGGGTATCAAAGTAAACCGTGTAGAGTTAAAGAATATCATTCCTCCGGCAGCTATTCAGGATGCCATGGAGAAGCAGATGAAGGCAGAACGTGAACGCCGTGAAGCAATCCTGCGTGCAGAAGGTGAAAAGAAATCTACCATCCTTGTAGCTGAAGGTAATAAGGAATCCGCAATTTTGGAAGCAGAAGCTGAAAAGCAATCTGCAATCCTGCGTGCAGAAGCCCAAAAGGAAAAGATGATTCGTGAAGCAGAAGGTCAGGCGGAAGCAATCCTGAAAGTACAGCAGGCAAGCGCAGATGGTATCCGTATGCTGAAAGAAGCAGGTGCAGACGAAGCCGTTCTTCACTTAAAGAGTTTGGAGTCCTTTGAAAAAGCGGCAAACGGAAATGCTACAAAGATTATTATTCCTTCCGAGATACAGTCTCTTGCAGGACTTGCAACCAGCATAAAAGAAGTAATGGCACAAAAATAAAAAGCATAATCGGGCGATTCCTTCTTAGGGATTGCCCTTTCTTTTTGTTGTGGCTGGTTCATAAATCTGCAAGATGGATGACATATAACAAATGTTACCACAAAATAGAAAATAAAGGAGATGTGAATTTACATGGCAGATATAAATTTAAAAGGAAGGCATTTTTTAAAGCTTCTGGATTATACTCCAGAGGAAATATTATATTTATTGGATTTGGCAGCTGAGCTAAAGGAAAAAAAGAAAAAAGGCATTCCGGTAGATACACTGAGAGGAAAAAATATTGCCCTGATTTTTGAGAAAACAAGTACAAGAACCCGCTGTTCTTTCGAGGTAGCGGCACATGATTTGGGAATGGGCTCAACCTATTTAGAGCCAAGCGGTTCACAGATAGGCAAAAAGGAAAGCATCGAGGACACCGCAAGAGTGCTTGGAAGAATGTATGAAGGCATTGAATATCGTGGATTTGAACAGGAAATCGTGGAGGAGCTTGCGAAAAATGCAGGAGTTCCTGTATGGAATGGGCTTACCAACGAGTTTCATCCAACCCAGATGCTGGCAGATATGCTGACTATCCGGGAGCATCTTGGAACATTAAAGGGAATTACCTTGGCTTATATGGGGGATGCCAGATATAATATGGGAAATTCCTATATGGTTGTATGCGCAAAGCTTGGCATGAATTTTGTTGCCTGCGCACCAAAGGAATATTTTCCCAATAAAGAGCTAGTGGAACAGTGTGAAGCAATTGCAAAGGAAACAGGAGCAACTATCACTTTAACGGAAGATGCCATGGCAGGAACAAAGGATGCGGACGTAATCTGCACAGATGTATGGGTGTCCATGGGAGAGCCAGATGAAGTATGGGAAAGCCGCATTAAAGAATTAAAGCCCTATC
Organism: Robinsoniella sp.; assembly: GCA_023664735.1. Lineage (GTDB taxonomy): Bacteria > Bacillota > Clostridia > Lachnospirales > Lachnospiraceae > RGIG3040. The sequence goes on from JAMPFB010000001.1 coordinate 279,104, forward strand.
AGGTCAATAAGAGGATTATGGAAAATGCAAAGGAAAACGCTATTTTTATGCACTGCCTTCCTGCCTTTCATGATTTGAATACAAAAATCGGCAGGGAAATGGGAGAAAAATTCGGCATTACGGAAATGGAAGTGACGGATGAGGTATTTGAATCAGCTCAGTCTGTAGTATTTGATGAGGCGGAAAACAGGATGCATACCATTAAGGCGGTTATGGCTGCAACTCTGGGGGCATAGAAAAGGAATCGGGAATATGAAAACAGAAATATTAAGCCTTTTAAGGGAACGGGAGAATTATGTGTCCGGACAGGAGCTGTGCAATCATTTCGGGGTATCTCGAACCGCCGTATGGAAGGTGATGAATCAGCTAAAGGAGGAAGGCTATGAAATAGAAGCAGTAAAAAATAAGGGCTACAAGCTGTTGAACCAGCCGGATATTTTATCAGTCAATGAAATTGCAGGCAGGCTCAATACCAAATGGGCAGGCAGGAAGCTTTACTGTCTGGAAGAGACAGGCTCTACCAATACCGATGCAAAGAGGCTGCTTGAAGAGGGCGCACCTGATGGCACGCTGGTTGTTGCAGATAAACAAAACAGCGGAAAAGGAAGAAGGGGACGTTCATGGAGCTCGCCAAAAGGAACATCCATTTATATGTCCATTGGGCTGAAGCCATCCTACAATCCGGATAAGGCTTCCATGGTGACCTTAATTATGGCGCTGGCAGTAGCAAAGGGAATCCGGGAACAGGCAGGGCTTGCAGCTTTTATCAAATGGCCTAATGACGTTGTAGTAAACAAAAAAAAGGTCTGCGGTATTTTAACGGAAATGAATGCGGAGCCTGATTATATCCACTCAGTAGTGATTGGTACAGGAATCAATGTGAATGAACAGGAATTTCCGAAAGAAATCAGAGAAACTGCCACCTCTCTTTTTTTGGAAAAAGGGGAAAAGCTTACAAGGGCGAGGCTGGTCGCCTGCGTAATGGAATATTTTGAACAGGATTATGAAAAATTTCTGGAGTGTGGGAATTTAAGCGGGTTTTTGGAGGAATACAACGGACTTTTAATTAACAGGGGTAAAAAAGTGAAGGTGCTGGACCCTAAGCAGGAATGGGAAGGGACTGCAAGAGGAATCAATGAAAAGGGCGAGCTTTTAGTAGAAGATGAAAAGGGACAGCTTGTAGAAGTATATGCCGGAGAGGTTTCTGTCAGGGGACTTTATGGCTATGTATAAGGAGTAAAACGTGGAAGAGAATAGAGTGGTGCTCTGCGGAGCAAATGCTTACGAAAAAAAATATTATTTTAATGAAACCTTTAACAGCCTGCCGGAATCCATAAAAGAGGAGCTGCACATTATTGCGGTTCTGTTCACGGAGGAGGTAGGCGGTGTTTTTACCATCGTTTTTGAAGAGGACGGAAGCATTTCCTTAGAAACCGATGCGGCTGAAGAGGATATTTTATATGATGAAATTAGCAGTGGACTTTTGATAGGCGAAATTAAGCGGAAAAGGCAGGAATTATTTGAATCATTAAGCTTATACTATAAAGTGTTCATTTTAAAGGAAGATGTTGGAAGCCTGTTGAAAGAAGACGAAGCATCGGAAGAATAGCGTAAGATAGAAAAGAAATGTAACAGTTCAGCCACAGATACAGGGAAAGACAGTAAAGAAAAAGCCGGATTGAGAATGGAAACGAGGAGGAAAAAACATGATTTTAGTAATTGATGTAGGGAATACCAATATTACATGTGGAGCATATGAGGGAGAAAAGCTGATTACCACCTTTCGGATTACTACTAAAATTCCAAGAACTTCTGATGAATACGGAATGATGCTTACGGAGCTTTTGCAGATGAACGGCATTGCAGGCGGACTGGTGGAAGGAACTATTATTGCCAGCGTAGTGCCCAATGTGATGCATGCACTGGTGGGCTCCTGTATCCGTTATATCGGCAGCAATCCTATTGTAGTGGGTCCCGGAACAAAAACAGGCATTAAGGTCACTACAGACAACCCAAGGGAAATCGGAGCGGACCGGATTGTGGATATCGTAGCCGCTTATGTAAAGTACGGCGGGCCTGCGCTTGTTATAGATTTTGGCACTGCCACGACCTATGATTTAGTTACGGCTGACGGCTGCTTTGGAGTGGGAATCACTGCTCCCGGCATTGGCATTTCAGCAAGGGCACTTTGGGAAGAAACAGCAAAGCTTCCTAAAATTGAAATCCGCAAGCCTGCCAGCATTCTTGCAAAGGAAACCGTTACAAGTATGCAGGCTGGGCTGGTATATGGACAGATTGGCCAAACGGAATATATTATCAATCAGGTAAAGAAGGAAAGCGGCTTGGCAGATTTAAAGATAATTGCTACCGGAGGGCTTGGAAGAATCATTGCGGATGAGACCGCTGCCATTGACATTTATGATAAGACGCTGACGTTGGACGGGCTTCGTATTATTTATGAAAAAAATGCAGGGAAGCAGCAATAACAATTTGATAAAATTATGGAGAGTCATATGAGGACACTTACAATCGGCAATGTTACTTTGGAAAATCCGGTTATATTAGCGCCCATGGCAGGGGTATGTGACCTGCCCTTCCGTCTGCTGTGCAAGGAACAGGGAGCCGGGCTTTTATGTATGGAAATGGTAAGTGCAAAAGCCATTTATTATAAAAACAAAAATACGGAAGAATTAATGAAAATCCATCCGGAGGAGCTGCCGGTTTCTTTGCAGCTTTTTGGTTCGGAGCCAGAGCTTATGAGCGAGATGGCAAAAAGGATTGAGGAACGGCCTTTTTCCATATTGGATATCAACATGGGATGTCCTGTGCCCAAGGTGGTGAACAACGGGGAAGGCTCAGCGCTTATGAAGGATGAGAAGCTGGCAGCAAAAATCGTGGAAAAAACCGCAAAGGCAATTAAAAAGCCAGTGACAGTAAAAATAAGAAAAGGCTTTCATGAGGAACAGGTAAATGCAGTAGAGCTGGCAAAAAGACTGGAACAGGCAGGAGCCGCCGCTATAGCGGTTCATGGCAGGACAAGGGAACAGTATTATTCGGGAAAAGCAGATTGGGATATTATCAGACAGGTAAAAGAAGCAGTGTCCATTCCGGTTATTGGAAATGGGGATATTGTAGATGGGAAAAGCGCTGTGGAAATCATGAAGCAAACCGGATGTGACGGCATTATGATAGGAAGGGCTGCAAGGGGGAATCCTTTTTTATTCCGGCAGGTTTTAGAATATATGGAAACGGGTAGGGAACCGGAAAAACCATCTCTTGAGGAAATTAAAAAAACCATTCTGCGCCATGCCGCATTGCAGCTAACCTATAAGGGGGAATATACGGCAGTCAGGGAAATGCGAAAGCATGTTGCATGGTATACTACCGGGCTCCCCCATTCTGCAGAGCTGAGAAGAAGAGTCAATGAAATGGAAACGATGGAGCAGCTAAGAGACAGCATAGAGCAGTTGTTTTCGGAGAAGTAAGGGCATATACTGTTAGGAAAAATAAAAAAGCAGGAATGCTATGGACAGAACTTTGTCATATTTTTTGATACTAGGAGAAAAGAGGCAGCTAACCGGGAAAGAGCTGTTTTCTTTTTTAAGGGAGAAAATACAACCGGGAGAAGTGATAGTTTGTGGAGAGCCAATGGCTTATTTAAAGCTTCCGGAATTTACTTCAGAAAATGCTTCCACAGCCCCTAAAGGATTATGGGGAAAAATGAAAAATAAGCTTTACCGGGCGCTGCTGGATAGAAAAATGAAAAAGCTGCTGGCAGTTACTACAGAAGAATTTCCGTTAAAGGTTTTGGAGGCATGTCTGGCAGAATTTTTAAAAAAGGAATGTGCTTTCCGCAAAGCTACGAAGGTGTTGATAGCGGATAAAAGCTATGTGGATTTTAAAGAATTGCTGATGCCTTATTGCAGCAGTTTGAATTATCTGGAATTTTTAGTGGACGATAGCGAAGCTTATGAATATCTGGCAGAGGAAATGTATGAGGAAAGCGGGCTTACCGTTACCTTTACGGTTTCAAAGGAAATGGGGGAAAAGTATCATATTGTAATGGATGTTAGAGATGACCTTCAGATTCCAACTGATTGTCTGGCGGAGGGCTGTATTTACTTTGACGCCTTTTCGGATAAGACAAAGGAACAATACTTAAGAAGAGAAGGAAAGGGCATAACTTACATATCCCCCATGATATACCTTGACAGAGCCTTAAAAAGTACGGTATAATAATGCGGTTATAAGGGTATTTCGCATAAATTGCAGAAAGGTGAATGGAAATGGAAGAAAAGAAAAATATATTAACCTATGAAGGTCTGAAAAAATATGAAGATGAGCTGCATGATTTGAAGGTGTACAAACGAAAAGAAGTGGCTCAGAAAATAAAGGAAGCAAGAGAGCAGGGAGACTTATCTGAAAATGCGGAATACGATGCAGCTAAGGATGAGCAGAGGGACATTGAAGCAAGAATTGAAGAACTGGAAAAAATCCTGAAAAATGCGGAAGTCGTAGTAGAAGATGAAGTTGATCTTGATAAAATCAACATTGGCTGTAAGGTTCGCATCAAGGATATGGAGTTAAAGGAAGAAATGACCTTTAAGATTGTAGGCTCTACTGAGGCAAACAGCTTAAAAGGAAAGATATCCAACGAATCCCCCCTTGGAAAAGCGTTAATTGGAGCAAAAGAAGGGGATACCGTAAAAGCAGAGACGCCAGTGGGCATTATTAAATATAAAGTGTTGGAAATCCAGCGCTCTAATTAAAATACGATAGAAAGAGTGGCAGGCATGGCAGAGAAAAACCAAAATGTACAGGAACAGGATTTGAACCAGCTTTTAAAGGTTCGCCGGGAGAAGCTGGCAAATCTCATGGAAGCTGGAAAGAATCCATTTGAAATTACAAAGTATGATGTGACAGCCCATAGCATGGACATTAAAAATAATTATGAGGAAATGAAGGGACAGGAAGTTTCTGTTGCCGGGCGTATTATGAGTAAACGTGTCATGGGCAAGGCTTCCTTCTGCAATGTGCAGGATTTACAGGGAAATATCCAGTCCTATGTGGCAAGGGACAGCATAGGGGAAGAATCCTATGCTTTGTTTAAGAAATATGATGTAGGCGATATTGTGGGAATCAAAGGTGAGGTCTTTGAAACAAAAACAGGGGAGATTTCCATTCATGCTTCAGAAGTGATTTTGTTGTCAAAGAGCCTGCAGATTTTGCCGGAAAAATGGCATGGGCTTACCAATACGGATATTCGTTACAGACAAAGATATACAGATTTGATTATGAACGAAGATGTGAAAAAAACATTTATCATGCGCAGCAAGATTATCAGCGCTATTCGCCGTTTCCTAGATGACAGGGATTTTATGGAGGTGGAAACACCTATGCTTGTCTCCAATGCAGGCGGTGCAGCAGCAAGACCCTTTGAAACCCATTATAATGCTTTGGATGAGGACGTTAAGCTTCGTATTTCCTTGGAGCTGTATTTAAAGAGGCTGATTGTAGGCGGCCTTGAGAGAGTGTATGAAATTGGACGTGTATTCCGTAATGAAGGTCTTGATACAAGGCACAATCCGGAATTTACCTTAATGGAATTGTATCAGGCATATACGGATTACAATGGCATGATGGATTTGACAGAGGATATGTTCCGCCATGTGGCACAGGAAGTATGCGGCACTACGAAAATTACCTATGGAGACGTGGAAATTGACATGGGCAAGCCCTTTGAAAGAATTACCATGGTGGATGCAGTCAAGAAATATGCAGGCGTTGATTTTGATGCTGTTCCCGATACGGAAGCAGCCAAGAAGCTAGCGGATGAAAAAGGTGTCCACTATGAAGAAAGGCATAAAAAGGGCGATATTCTCAACTTATTTTTTGAAGAATTTGTAGAGGAAAAATTAGTGCAGCCTACCTTTGTGATGGATCACCCCATTGAAATTTCGCCGTTAACCAAGAAGAAACCGGACAAGCCCGGTTATGTGGAGCGGTTTGAGTTGTTTATTACCTGCAGGGAAATGTGCAATGCTTATTCGGAATTGAATGACCCGATTGACCAAAGGGAGCGTTTTGCGGCACAGGAGGAAGCTTTTGCAGCAGGAGATGAGGAAGCAAACCATACGGATGAGGATTTCCTGAATGCGTTGGAGATTGGTATGCCCCCTACAGGCGGTATTGGGTATGGCATTGACAGGCTGGTGATGCTGCTTACGAACCAGCCGGCGATTCGGGATGTTTTGTTGTTCCCGACCATGAAGAGCCTTGATAAGTAAAAAGGCTTAAATAAGGCATTTACAAGCGTTTTAAGAGGTTTATATTTGTGTTTTACGACAGAGTTACGACAAATGGTGAGCCTTGATATAGTAAAAATATAAGACATCATTACTTATAGTGATATAGGCAGTGGTGTCTTTTTATGTGTCGGGAGGGTTTACATTTGCGGTGGCAGCAGTATTCTGTGGAAAGGGTATATCTGATGTATTCATGCACTAGGAGAAGAGCAGGAACACCGAAACATATATATAATTCTTTCATGAGCCTTTTCAGTAATAATTATCGAACTATGATTAAATATGCTGAAATTGAAAAAAGCCTATAAAAATAAGGCTTTTAAAAAATTTTGCATTTGGCAATTCCATAATAAAAGTGGCTAAAAGTATTGAAAATAAAGTAATTTACCGAACTCGGCTCATTTTTGCTACCGAACATATTACCGAACTTGCTTTTTATTATCTGTTATTTATCATTTTTTGAATTTTATAACTTTTGGTCATTTTCACATGGTATATATTGGCATATATCTTGAATTTGACAATTTAATATCCGACACAAGTCATTTACTGTTTTCATACTTACATCATATCCATGCTTTAACCTATGTAAAGTGCTATGTGATAAATGGTGCTTAGTTGTTAATGTATACCAGTTTTCATTAGATTCTTCAAGTGTTTTCCAAAATGGTGAATAGTCAATCATATTAGCACCCCTCTTATTTAAAGATAGAACATATTCTGATACTTGAATATCTTCGACATTGCGAATATAATAAAAGAAATACTATGATAAAATAGGAGGATTATAATGTTTAAAGAAATGTCAACAGATATGAGTGATGAGGAGGTAAAACGATGTATGGCAATCCTTATTGATGGAAGTATTGTATTAAAGATTAAGAGAAATACTAAACAAAATTTCATTAGAGTTGTATTTCGATTAGTTGGGCATGACAAATCAAAGAAATATAAAGTTCTACTTTTACCAGATACAATACAAGAATTATCAAAATCAGTAAACTTAAGACACGATGCAATACATTTATATCAACAATATATGATTGCAAAAAAATACAGTGAATATTGGAAAAGCAATATATTTATTGATGAATGATAAGTCTTCAGACTATATGGTTGGAAAAATATCTTTTCTGCTACTTGTGCCTGAAATGTAATCCATACTTACATTATAAAATTTGGCTAGTATTATCAATGAATCTACTGGAATTCGAGTATTTCCAAGCTCATAATCAGCATAAGTTCTTTGGCTAATATTTAAAATATTCGCTATCTGCATTTGAGTATAATCATTGTCTTCACGTAAAGCACGAATACGTTCCCTATAGTGCATAATTTCACCTCTGAATTATTGTATCTTAGAGAAATTGCTTTACACCGTTTTAGAGTTATAAACTCTAAAACGGATATTAGTGAAGATATAACTTGTAAGGCATATTGGAATTTAAAGCATAAATAAAAAACATAACGTATAAGTAATGAATAATGCATAAATTATATTAAATATTCTTGGTGTATAGAAACGTGTGTCAAAAAGAGCGGTAATGGTTAATGGTGTTCCTTTTAATATGACATTACCAAAGAGCGATTATAAGGTTGAAAGAGCGGCAAGAGCTCTTCAGGAATTAAGTAATGCCGCTATGGAAAATGGAACTTCAGAAATGACTTTGGAAGAGATAAATGCTGAAATTGAAGCGGTAAGAAAAGCAAAATAGGAGGCGATGCAATGCATTATTATGCAGTAATAGATACAAATGTATTGGTATCCGCCATGTTAAAGTTTCAGTCTGTTCCAGAACAGATTGCAAATGAAGCTCTTTTGGGTGATTTAATTCCTTTGTTGTGTGATGAAATAGTTGCAGAGTACAGGGAAGTATTAGCACGACCAAAATTTAAGTTTGCTCAAAGAGCTGTGGAGGCTTTTGTTGATGCGGTTCCGGTAGAGGAAAGAGAAACATAAAGCAGGGAGATGGATGAGACAGATAACACGGCAGCATACATACAAATTATCCGGAAAAACATTGATTACAAATACCATATGAAGTATAATAAATGGCAGGACAAGACATTGTAAGATGAACTGTATGAGCTTATCTGCGAGATTGTATGCGTGAAAAGAAAGACAGTCAAGGTAAAAGGGGAAGATTACCCTTATGAGTCGGTAAAATCAAAGTTTTTAAAATTGAACAGCTCACACCTTCAGTATGTCATAGGCCCCATGCAAAACACAATGATAAAAATCGGCAATATCCGAGTATACATGGTAACAGCACTGTACAATGCACCCAATACTATGAACTACTATTACCAGCAGGAGGTTCGGCATGACATGTATGGAGGTGGATGGATTGAAAAGGGTGTTATTTAAAATAGTTTTTCCCGCAATACTGATTGCACTGTGGCTGACTGTATGTTACCCGGTACGTAAGAAAGCAGAAGGATTTGACTGATTTTTGTTCTGGATAATGGCAGGGCGTCCATTTGGCATCCGGAGAATGTGCATGTGGCTTGTGCCGATAAACTTTGACATTGGAGGAAGCATAGGAGTACTTGCATTGAACTGTATTGTAGGAGAAATTTTTCTGATTGTGAAAATCTTCAGTATTCCGTTGGAGATAGCAAAAATTGCAACAGGGAATTAACTTTTGGACGAAAAGTCTAAAGGTTAGAGCAGTCAGAATATGGCTGCTCTTTAATTAGGAAAAAGAAGAATTCTGGCATCTGCAAATTGCAATGTATTGAGAGGATGAAAAAGAATGTATGATTATGAAACCAGTGAACAGCTTTTTATTGATATTTGGGAAAAATATGGTTCTCCAGATGAAGTAGATGATGCAGACACTATTTATAAAATTTTTGATGATTTAATCACAGCTAGTAAACATAAAATTGTTTTGGATCATTATTCTCATATTAACTTTGATGAGATTATTAAAGTTGAATATGACAAAGAAAATAGTATTTTTAAATTGTATTGGTTGGATAATGATAAGTATAGAATAGCTAATTTAAAGCATGAGTTATCTGAAATGGAATCAATGATTTGGTGGACAAGCGGTTATTGTACTTATGAATATCTGGTAGTTGATATAAATAAAATAAAATTTGTTAAAAGGGGAAGTCATATTTTTATTTTAGTGCAGTCTAATATGATTACTGAAAAGGAATTAAGAAAAAAGATAGTTGGGAAAAATGAAATAATTGAAATAGAAAATTGTACAGATGAGTTATATGCCAGATATATATTTTGGGAAGGAAATAAGGAAGATTTAATTAAAATTGAGTGTATAGCTAATAATTTGCCATATTATGTGTGTGTCATCCAACCTAAGGAAAGTATACCTAGTACAGGTTTTTCAAAAAAATTGTTGTTAATTTGTACATTACAAGAAATCAATGTAAGACTTAAAAAGGTTTGGAAAGTTTTACAATTGGGTAATTTAGATAGAGATGAGTTATTTTCTAAAGGGAATACAATCAGAAATATCATGGAGTATGCATTAAAACATTTTTGTGTCATATTAGGTATTCCAATGGATATTGAACAGAAGTATGGATATATAGACTTGGGAGAATTAAGAAAAAAAATTAAAGAAAAAATTAACATTGATATTCCCCAAAGCCTTATTATTACCGCAAATGAGTTATCACATGATTCGGGAAAAAAATATTCTATAAAAGATATAAAAGTTTTTTTTGAAGAAGTTAAGAGTCTGATTGATCAAATTCATAATTTTATTTGTGAAAAAGAGAAAATAAAAAAATAATTTTTACAACAGTGTCAGGGCAGTTATAGACCATAAAGGTTTATAGTTGCCCTTTTTGCGTGTGCGCTTTGCCGATGAGGATAAGCAAATATCCGATTCCAAGTTAGAGCGTCTGTTCAGGGCAAGAAAAAAGGCTTATTCTGAATGGGAAAACACTGATTTCTCCGAGATGGTATATTTCCACAATGCTTGCTTTAAATGCTTGAAACTATTTGGCTGGACGCATATAATTGTGACTGATAAAGTTTGGGAAGGAGTGGGTAAAATGTTTGAGTATGCCCAAAAACCCATTGACGGAAGGATAAAGGGAAGAAAGGAGAAAGCAAATGAAACGGCTGTTTTTGCTGGAAGATGATTTGAGCCTGATAAACGGGCTTTCCTTTGCTGTAAAAAAGCAGGGATATGAGATAGTGATTGCCCGTACCACACTGGAAGCGGATACATTATGGGCAGATGGAAAATATGATTTGGTTATTTTGGATGTGTCGCTCCCTGATGGCTCTGGCTTTGATTTCTGCAAAAAGATACGGCAGACATCAAAAGTGCCTATCATGTTTCTAACTGCTGCGGATGAAGAAACGGATATTATCATGGGACTTGACATTGGGGGTGACGATTATATTACGAAACCGTTCAAGCTGGCGGTATTCCTTTCAAGAATCAACGCTCTGATCCGCAGGAGTGAAAATTTCAACACTGCTGTTACAGAATTAAATTCAGGCGGTATCAATATCCAGCTCTTAAAAGGTGAAGTATATAAAAGGGGAGAATTGATTGAACTGACAGCAAGTGAGTATAAGCTGCTATGCCTGTTTATGGAAAATCCTGACCGGATACTTTCTTCAGAACAGATTTTAGGCAGATTGTGGGACTGTAACGAAAGCTATATAGATAACAATTCCCTTACAGTGTATATCCGCAGGCTCCGCACAAAAATTGAGGATAATCCGGGAGAACCGAAACGGATTGTCACTGTCCGTGGCATGGGATATAAATGGAACACTGTGGATTGAGGTGCAGGATGAAAATATTTGCAAACCGGAAAATCAAACTGCTCTTTGGAAGTATTTTGTTATGTACTTGTTTTTTTACGTTGACTGCGGTGTTGCTTATGGGTTTTGAAGTTAAAAATGCGGCAGCTTTTACGATGATTTGCTTTTTGCTGATGAGTGCCGGGGTATTGGCGCTTTTATTTGGGTATTTTAGGGAGCAGCATAAAATTATGGAAAATGCCATATTGCAGATTACAGAATATATATCTGGCAACAAAGATGTTATGATTGAATGCAATGATGAGGGTGAATTATATAGATTGTTCCATGAGGTAAATTCTTTGGTTGCTATTCTAAATGCCCACGCAGAGAACGAAAAAAGCGCAAAAAAATTTCTGCGGAATACAATATCTGATATTTCACATCAGCTAAAGACACCGCTTGCCGCCCTGAATATCTATATCGGGCTGATACAGGACGAGGCGGAAGAACAGGGGGCGGTTTGGGAGTTTTCCAGACTTTCCGAGCAGGAACTTGACCGGATTGAAGGACTGGTACAGAACCTTTTGAAAATCACAAAACTGGATGCAGGTACAATTGTGTTAGAAAAGTCTTTGGAAAATGTGTCGGAGATTGTGGAAAGCGTTAAAAAGCATTTTCTGTTTCGGGCGCAGCAGGAAGGAAAAGAAATCTGTCTGTTGGGAAGTGGGGAAACCACTCTTTTATGTGACCGCAACTGGATTATTGAAGCAATCAGCAATCTTGTGAAGAATGCCCTTGACCATACTGAAAAGGGCGGCTGTATCCGCATGGAATGGCGGGAGTTTGCTTCTATTGTCCAAATTACTGTAAAGGATAATGGCAGCGGCATCTATCCAGAGGATTTAAACCATATTTTTAAGCGGTTTTACCGGAGCCGTTATTCTAAAGACACGCAGGGCATTGGTCTTGGATTGCCACTGGCAAAGGCGATTGTAGAAGCCCATAACGGAACGATTGAAGCAGACAGCACGTTAGGCAGTGGAACTTCTTTTACAATGAATTTTCTGATTCCTACAAAATTGTAGGGTAATTGTAATATTGGTGTAGGATTTCTCTGTTATATTTGGGAGTATCAAAACAGAAAGAGGTGTTTACACAATGGACTTATTAGAAGTCAACAATATCTGTAAGACTTATGGGAATGGTGAAGCTGCTGTACAGGCATTGAAAAGTGTTAGCTTTTCGGTTCCAAAGGGGGAGTATGTGGCTATTGTCGGGGAATCCGGTTCGGGTAAGAGTACGCTCCTTAACATGATAGGCGCACTTGATACACCTACGTCCGGTAAAGTAATGATTAGCGGCAAGGACATTTTTTCCATGAATGACCGTAAACTTACTGTTTTCAGACGAAGAAACATAGGTTTTATTTTTCAGGCATTTAACCTTATCCCAGAACTTACGGTAGAGCAGAATATTATTTTTCCGGTGCTGCTAGATTATCAGAAGCCTGACAAAAAATATTTGGAAGAGCTGCTTGCGGTACTGAATTTGAAAGAACGGCGCAACCATCTGCCTAACCAGCTATCCGGCGGACAGCAGCAGAGAGTGGCAATCGGGCGTGCGCTGTTTACACGTCCGTCACTGATTCTTGCCGACGAACCAACCGGAAATCTTGACACGCAGAACAGCAGTGAGGTAATTGCCCTTTTGAAAGAAGCGTCCAAAAAGTATGAGCAGACGATTATCATGATTACCCATAACCGCAGTATTGCACAGACGGCGGACAGGGTTCTGAATGTATCAGATGGTGTGCTGACTGATTTGGGGAGGTGCCGGGAATGAAAAGCTATCTTAGTCTTATTCCAATTTCTGCAAGAGTGAGGAAACGGCAGAATCATATGATAATATTATGTATTATCATTTCTGTGTTCCTTGTGACAACAATTTTCAGTGTGACTGATATGGTGATTCGGGCAGAAAATTCCTATATGCAGGATAGACATGGAAGCTGGCATATCCAATTAGAAAATATTTCTTCTAATGTTGCGGAAGAAATAAGTGAACGGTCAGATATTGCTGCTGTTGGTTGGTCGGAAAGTTTTAACTTTGATGCGGATCAGCAATACTATATTAACGAAAGAGACGCTACCTTGTATGGAACAGATGAAATATATTTTACCAGACTTGCGCACGGTATTGAGGAAGGGAGTTATCCTCAAAGTGATAATGAAATAGTGCTTAGCTCAAACGCAAAACTTGCTTTACATGTTCAGCTTGGCGATAGTGTAACCTTATATACACCTGCCGGAAATACTGACTTTACTGTGTCTGGTTTTGGATCAGATGACAAGGAATATTATCAGGGGCAGACTTATATAATTGCAGTATATATGACACAACCAGCTTTTGCTGCGATTATGGAAAGAAATGGAATTGTAACCAGCCCGGTTTGTCATGTTCAGTTTCAAAATGCGGCAAAGGCATTTAAGGCAATATCCGAAATTCAGGAGCAATATAATCTGTCAAAGGAGGATATTTCTGAAAATACTGCTGTTATGGGTATTGTAGGTAAAAGCAGCAACAAATCCATGCATGGTATTTATGAAATAGTAGGCATTTTATTTGTTTTAGTTCTTTTAGCCGGGGTGCTGATGATTTCTGGCAGTATGAACAGTAATGTGGAGCAGCGCACAAAATTCTTTGGCATGATGCGCTGCATTGGTGCAAGCCGCAGGCAGATTATTCGGTTTGTGCGGCTGGAAGCGCTTAACTGGTGCAAAACGGCAGTTCCGGTTGGAATGATTTTAGGAACGATAATTAGCTGGGGTGTTTGTGCATTGCTGCGTTATGGTATTGGTGGTGAATTTACCGCCACACCGGTATTTGCACTTAGTCCTGTTGGACTTATTTGTGGTGCGGTAGTTGGAATTGCAACTGTTTTGTTAGCGGCCGTATCTCCTGCCAACCGTGCTGCTAAAGTTCCACCGATGGCTGCCGTTTCTTCTAATATGATGAAAAATACTTCTATAAAACGAACTTCAAAGTTGCGTCTAGGTAAGGTTGAACAGACATTGGGAATTCATCATGCGATAGCATCTAAGAAAAATTGGTTTTTGATGACTGCCAGCTTTTCATTTAGCATTATTCTTCTTTTATGTTTTTCGGTGGGACTGGATTTTGTACATGAATTGTTGCCGGCTTTGCGGTCATGGAATCCGGATGTTGTACTCAATGGCTATGCGAATGCGCTTGTGCTGGATCAGAAAATATTTAACGAAATCAGTGCAATTTCAGGAGTGGAAAATATTTATGGAACCTCATACATGGATAATATTCCTGTGATTTCCTCAAAAGAGAGGATTGACCACGTTAATTTGGCATCTTACAGTGAATTTTTACTGGATAGTTCAGCAGATAGTGTGGTTGAGGGGGATATAACGGCAATTTATGGAAATACAGGAGAGGTTATGACAATCAACAATAAGGATAATCCATTAAAAGTTGGAGATATTGTCCAAATTGAAGGAAAAGATGTTAAAATCACATGTGCCGTATCCAGTGGTTTATGGCCTAGTGAATATAGTATAATTTGTTCACAGGAAACCTTTGAATGGCTGACAGGTGAAAAAAATTATACTATGATTGGCATACAGTTAGATGATAATGCGGATGATACAACTGTACAACAAATTAGCAGTCTTGTTGAACGTGATGTCATTTTTGATGATATGCGCAAAGAGAATCAAAGCAATGCCAACACATATTTGGCGGTACAGGTTGTTTTATTCAGTTTTTTGGCGCTTATTGCTATGATTACAATATTTAACATTATAAATAGTATTTCGATGAGTGTGACTGCAAGAATAAAACAATATGGTGCCATGAGGGCTGTTGGCATGGATGGTGGGCAGCTTACACGGATGGTTGCTGCGGAAGCCTTTACTTATGCAATTTCCGGTCTTGTAGCTGGATGCGGAATCGGACTCTTTCTTAGCCGTTTTCTGCATATTAAGCTGCTTACACGATATTTTGGAACTGCATGGAGCCTTCCATTAAAATTGCTTTGTATTATTGTTGTATTTGATATTGTTTCTGCTGTTGTTGCGGTTTATGCTCCTTCAAAACGTATTCGGAGAATGGCGATAACGGAAACAATAAATGAATTGTAATAAACAGTGTTTTTATGGTTCGCCCAGCATGGGCGGAATCTAATGGTAAAGGTATTTGAAGTACGTTATATTAAGAACCCATCTTCGACACTTAATAAAAAAATCAGAGGCACAAACCCTTATATATCCTGGGTTTGTGCCTCTTTTGTTGTTTTATGGAATGTTGTATGGAAATGTTACTTTGTAATTTTTTTATTCAGCTTCTTTTCAGAAGTACCATACATCATCATCGTACCAGCACACTTCAGGCATTAAAAGTGATTATGGAGGAGAATAGGAATGGAGCAATCAATTAAAATGGATAGGATAGAGGATGATAAAGAAACATATATAGAAATAATTCAAAAAAATATTGAAAATAACGACTGTACGAAGTATAATGAATAAAAAACATACGACAAACTGCATAAACTCATCAGCAGATTATATATAGGAAAAGAAAGACTGCAAAGGCAAATGGGGAAGATTACCCTTGAGACTGTAAAAAAATTTTGCACTATCTTTAATATAGCAGACAGAGGTTGACATGAGAGAAGAAATATTCAAAGACAAATGTTCCATGGAAGATTATATTCAAAAAAGACTTTTAGAAGTGGAAAGTCTTCATAACGCAAATAGATTAAGAGAGGTTTTAGGTAAGGTATTTCTACCTATGTATGAATATATGGAAGAATCTTATCAAGGTCTGGAACAGCATCTGAAAGAAGAGAATCTAGCAGAAAAGCAGTTAGAAATTAAAACCGCAGTAATAAGCAGAGGAAAATATGACATCACAGAGGGAGTTTTTCGTCCAATGATTTTAGAGGATTGCCAGCCTCCCCAAATTGATTTGAGCAAGTTGGCAGAGGATGTGGCAATGGGAAAAGAGTATTTCCTGTTTAAAATTTTTTTAAAGCTCGACTATTTGGAGCTGGAAAGAATAGAAGAGAGCAAGAGAAAATTTCATGGAACAGTGAAAACCGCAAAGGGAGAATATAATGCTGCTTTTCAGTTGAAAAAAAGCACTGCTTATATTGAGCGGGCGGGACAAATGTACCGGACTTTTATACAGAATAAAATACAATGGCAGACTTTATGTATTCCATATTTACATAAGTTTTTTGATGTTTATATGATGGCGGGGGATGGCTTTTTGGAAGAAGAAGTGACAGAAGTTTCCATAGATTTTCAGGAATATAAGGAAGCTGTTTGTTATGATTATATTCCTCTTTGGAATGTTGATACAATTTATGCAAAAACAGACAGCTTTCCAAGGTTATGCATTGATAAAATTCATTATGAACATGAAATTTACCAAAACCAGCTGGAGAAAAATTGTGAATATCTGGTGGCAGAAGAGAATTTAGATTTTACCGGAATAAGGAATAAACAGGGCAGCTTATGTATTACCTGTAATGCAGAGAAAGGAAAAAAGTGGAAGCTCTATAAAATAGGACAAGAAAGCAGTATACGTCTTGAAGAGCCTGTAATGGATAATAAAAAAGAAGAAATGGGACATATTCCGATTAGAACCCGGGGAGGAATCTGTAGATTTATACAATCCCTTGGAGTGGATGAGATGCTTATTTTAAAAAATATTGTATTTACCAAGGAGAAACCACGGATTCAAGAGACTTATTCCATGGATAACTTTATAGAGGATGAAATTACTCTGGAAAACAAGGAAAACTATATGGTTTTAGAATTTGAGCCAAAGGAAAAGGAGTGGTATTTAAACCGGGACGTTATGAGCTATGCGGTGTCCGCATTAGCAAGGGAATATAGGGAGTTTTCCTGTTTTGGAAGACTGGTATGAGGATAAGAAAATGGACAATATGTGGGAAATGTATCTTAAAAGTAAAGAAAATATCCGATTTCATCAGGCAGAAATATTCAGTCCTTATTGTGAGCAGATACTGGCATGTTCAGAGAATCCGTTGAAAAATACAATAGAAATGGAAGTGAATGGATTTTATCGTTATGAAACCATATTTGCCCCGCTTTTTGAAAACGCAGACGAAATGGAAGATGAGGTAAAAGAGACTATATTTGATATTTTTATGCATTATCTTATGGAAATGGATTTAAAGTCGGGAATGACAAAGGAAGAATACCATATAAGAAGAAAGATGCAGCAGCTGGGTTATGGAGAATATGGGCAGGAAGCAATGAAAGCATACCTGCTGCTTACAGAAGAACAGAAATATCAGACGGGAAGATACTTGCTGACACAGGAGAAAGTAGGAGCATCGATAGAATTATTTGCCCAAGCTTTAGTTCATATCAGTGGCATGGGAGTTGTATATAAAAATAAAGTAATGCCTGAAAAATTGCTGTTTTACACAGGAAAAGAGGAACATGGAAGCTTAAAGCAGATTATTTCATTCATTGAGTATTTGTTTCTGCCTTTCCATTATACTTTAAGAATTTTCTGGCAGGAGCACTTTGGGGTCATTGGAAAAACAAATACCATGGAATTAGGTTTTATAGAGCTTTTTTAAATATGGGAGGTAAAGTATGAATTTAAAGGGAAGGCTGATTCCAATATTTACAGAAGGAAATATTCTGACTGGGGAAATGTTAGAAGAAATGAAAGAGTATGCGGTTGGTTTTGCAAAATTATCTTATGCGGAATATGGAAAAGGTATTTTAAAGGGCTGTAACCTGACGACTACAGACAGTCATATAACGCTTCATCCGGGAATAGTAATTTGTTTTCAGGAACCGATACTAATTACAATGCCAGCAGCGATTCCGTATTATCCGGTAAACAGGTGGACTGCTTTGAAACTGGAAGTGGATAAAGAATATGAAAGCAGCTCTTTTAGCATCCGCAATATGAATCTTACTCTGACAGAGGATTTGGAAACGAAAGAAAATGCCATTGAACTTTGCCGTTTCCGGCTTCAGAAAGGGGCAAAGCTGCGGACGGAATATAGAGAATTTAAAGACTGCAATACAGAATTTGACATCATAAATCAAATTTATTCCGAATGGGCGGCTTATAAGGAAACAACTTTTTCGCCAGAGATCTTAAGAAACTATGCAGAGGAGTTGATGAAATCAGAGATAGTGAATCCTTGGGATATGGTATTTGTGCAGCAGATATTCAATAACCACGGAGAGCCTTTGGAACGAAAGGCGATTCAGATGTATTTAAGTCAAAGGCTTGGGGGCGATATGAATGAGTGCAGCAATATGGCGATTTATGAAAGGCTGACGAAGGTGTTAGAGAAAGCGAAAGGGGAAATAACGAGCCCGGTAAGAAGACAGGGAAGTGGACGAAGGATAATGGTGGATTAGAAATATAATACTTCTACAAAAACGAAACACAGAAAGGATAGAAAGAATGAAACTAACGGAAGTCACTGGGGATTTATTGCAAAATACAACCCAGTATATAGCAGAACATTATGAGGAAATCCAAAAAGAATTGATGATTCATATGGAAAAATGCCTAGAGGAATATTACAAGCGCCAAAAAGAAATAGCTCCAGTTCCGCTGCAGATGATAGCAGTTACCTTTTTAAACACAGCAGTATATTTTGGAGAATCTTCGCTAAGGGTATGGTTCTATGGAAAAGACAAAATATGGGAAGAACCATTGCTGATTCACGATATGGAATGTGAATGGATGTTAAAGGGCTGGCAGGAATATGAAAAAGCTTTAAAAACATATGGACAGGAAAAAAGCATGAAAGAAGAAGAGACGGAAGTCCTAAAGCGAAAGATGTTAAGGGTTTATATGAAATTTATAAGCTGTAATATGAAATATCTGTTAAGGGACATAAGAGAACTGGTAGCCTATAAAAACATAGTAAAAGCAAAAGATATGTTAGTGACTTTTGGAGAATATATGGACTGGCAGCAGAGAATTGTCATAGAACGGGAGGAAATTGATATTTTCCAGCATAAGGAAGAAGAATCCCTGCAGTACCGTTCTTTTACGGAAAGCGTGTATAAAAATAAAAAGTTTTTCCATATGGATTTTACTGGATGTGTGTTTTTAAACTGTAAGTTTGAAAACTGTGAAATGGAAAACATATGGATTCATGATGCTGTATTTCAAAATTGTAAATTTGAGAAGGTAAATTGGAAACAATGTGAATTTTACGGAGCTACATTTTTACAATGTTCCTTTCGAGAAACTGACTTTTTTGAAGTGAAAGAAATACAGGAAAACGTCACGCCGGAGGAACTAAAGAGTTTGTATAAACCTGTGGAATATGTGGAATGTACCGGATTGGAGGGGAAATAAATGGAATATTTTCTATTGAAGTTAAGTCCAAAAGTCAAAAATCCTATCAGGCTGCGGGCATATTATGCAGATACAGATTCTCCTATTGTAACCTATGAAAGTTTAAAGGAGCTGTCGGTGGCATACATAGAAGATAAAGGAGAAGTGGAACTGACAGATATTCTCACCAGTCCCATTTTTATGGTGTCGGGACAGGTGAAACAATTATTACAGTTGTTTGACCCAGATATAAAATTTAAAGCCATACAGATGTTTGGCTTTTATCAGAAAGAAGAATTAAAACCCTTATATTACGTTCCAAAGTTTCAGGAATATCCATGTTTGCATAAAGAAGTGGCAGTAAATCCTAACGGGACAGTAAATGAGGTAGTTCTGGATAAATCAAAAACACCGGAGGCTTCCATATTCCGTATTCAGGGATTAATGGAAAACAGAATCATTGTATCACTGGAGGTAGCGGAAAGCCTTCTTAGAAGACCTTTTTATGGCATTGGATTGGAAAAAGTGGAGGTAAAAGCATGGGCGACCAATATATAACAATGTATGCAAAATTAACATGCGATATGGGCTGTATGGAAAATTACCTGAATGTGGGAACCGACCATGGGGTATATAAGGTTACGGCAGAAGGAGAATCTTATCCTGTTATGAATGGGGCGGATTATATTGTGGGAGATAATATTCCTCAGTTTGGCATGTGCAAATCCCCAACCAACATGGATTATGAGAAACAGGGGTTACAGAAAAAAATTTGGGGAAATATAAAAAATTTTTTTATGAAAGACGGAAAATGCAAATGTACGCCCAAGATACTGACAGAATGGATAGAAGTGAAAGATGACAATATTTTAGAGGGCAAAGGAGTACTTACAGAAAAAAGCAAGCTGGTATGTGCAAATGGAGGAATCATATCCATTGTAATTGAGAAAGGAGAAACAGAATGAGTTATACAGATGAAGAAATATTAAAGCAGAGGATTGGAAGAAAAACAGCGGAAATGAAAGGGGAGGAAAATTCTGAAGAGGAAATAAAACCTCAAGGGGAAGTGCTGTTGAAAGAAACGGAATTGTATGAAGGAAAGCTGAAAATAAAACTTCCGGAAGATGCAGAAGCATTAACAGAAGAAGGAATCCGAGCAACTCACCCCCATGGCAATCCGCCACAGCATTCCTATGTTTCCTTAAATGCGGGAGTTTCCATAAGCTTCCATCATACTATAACACCACTGAAAGAAACAGGAGTGGCTGGAGCCGCTGGGTTTGCAGGAAAATTTCTGGAGAAAAATGGAGCAGGCGTTACTGTTTTTGGAAAGAAAATCATTTCTTTGGGAGATAAAAAACTTGCAGTTTTGGAGGCGGTAAGCAGAGGGATGGACGGTGGGGTTTTTAATCTGTTTGTTTACGCTTCCATGGAGGACAGGCTGTTGCTGCTTAATATCAGTATGCCTGCAAAAGAAGCGGAAAAGAAAAAGAAACTGGCTTATGAGATATTAGAAAGTATAGAAATAATAGAAGAACCGTAAGAAGGGAAGTGAAAAGGTGAACAATACAGGAAATTATCAGGACATTGGCAGAGTGCGCCTTTCTCTTGCCGGAATTACAGGACATATACTGGATATCTCCATTCATTCCAAAAGGAACAGTTATGCTGTTGCAAAGGTGAGGTTCATGCTGGATTCTCCTCTTAGCATGTCCCGGATGGGAGCATTAAATAATCAGGAAATGACCCTTTATCTGGAGGACGGCAGCCTGCTGTTTTCCGGCATTTGTGCATCCACCAGCGCTGCAAGCACAAGCGGCTATATGGAGCTGGAGATCAAGGCTTATTCCAAAGGCTATCTTCTGGATAAGAAAAAGAAACGCAGAACCTTTCAGGACCCGGCAAAAGACCTGCAGACCATTGCAGATACTGTTGGAAGCGAATATGGCGCTGTGGTTCAAGTGGAAAAGAATGTGTCATTGCCTCAAATAGAAACGCAGGATTCGGAAACGGACTGGGCATTTTTGCAAAGGCTTGCCAACAAAGAAGGAATGAACCTATATGATAACATCACTGCGCCTAAGTCCCTTCTTGTTATGGGCAGTCTTGGAACAGGCAATTGCCCGTCTCTTTTGGAGGCTGTTCCCGTTTCTGTGGAAAAAAACATAGAAGAATATCAGAAAACGGAACAGAACCATCCGGAAGAATTCAGCGGAAGCTATGAGTTTGTAAAAGAAACCGTTGCAGTGCCTGAGCTTACTATCAGTGCAGGGTATTTGGTGGGTAACTTAATCGTACAGGAAAGCCGCATTATCAACAGAAGCGGACTGCTCCTGAACCTGCTTACCATCAGGCGGAAGGAAGCGGAGAAGGTGCCTTATAAGCTGCGAAGCACAGGCAGAGGAAACTTTTCTGCCATATTGACAGGAACGGTGCTGGCAGTGGAAGGAACCAATGTAAAAGTGCATTTTCAGGTGGATGAAAGTCAGGCGGAAGCACAGGCAATGTGGATGCCCTATGAAAATACCATGAATAACTACTTTTACTGTATGCCGGATGAGGGAGACAAGGTATTTTGCTATTATGACAGTGAAGGAAGCAGCGTCTGCCTTGGCAGTATTCATGAAAATACGGACAACAGCGATTTTTCCGATTATAGCGTCAGACGTCTTACCAGTCAGGATGAAATGATACGGTTTGGAAAAGAAGACATGGAGCTTGTAGCAGGCAGGGAGGAAGCCGACAAGGGTGGAAGTCAATATTCCCGGATTTCCTTCGATCTGACAGAAGGAATCAAGATTCACAGTGACAAGGATATTACCATAGACGGAAAAGAAGACCTGATACTTTCTGCAGGAAAAGCACAGGCAGAAGGAAACCTTTCCATATATGCGGTGGAGGAAATTGCTCTGGAAACAGGGGAAAGCAGTATTTCCATTGACAACGAGGAAATAAATGTGAAAACACCTATGTACGTGTGGGAAGGCTTTGCGAAGGAAAGTGGTTATGAGCATATAGAAGACGAGTATCAGGACTGGTTTGAGGTGGGAGCCGATATCCTGCAGATGGGACTTGATATTATTGGAATGACAGAAATCCCTATTGTAAGTCAGGTGGCGGATTTAGCCAGCGGTGTGATTTCCCTTGCAAGAGGGGACTATGTGGGCTTTGGATTGTCCTTGGTGGGAATGATACCGCTTGTAGGAAGCGCCGCCACTGCCGGAAAAATGGGTAAGACTGCCCAAAAGGTGGCAAAAACCGCAACTAAAGCCATAAAAGGCATCAAAAACTTTGAGAAAATATGCAAGACCGGAAAAAAAGTGATAAAAACGGTGGAGCTGGTTACTTTGGGGTTAGGAGTACTCAGGTCTGCCAAGGCGGATTATGAGATTATGAAAAGGATTATCTCCGGCGAATTTGATCCTTTCCATAATGCGGAGGATGCCAGCCTGCTGCTAAGCTCCATTCAGGGAAAGATTCAGCTGGCTTCTGCATACAAACGGTACAAAAAGAATCAGGCGGGGAAGAAATCTCAGGGACCGGATAATGAGACAAAATCAAATCATAATAATACGGAAGGAGATGGTAATGGAACAAAGCAATGTGAGGGGGATCCTATCGATGTGGTAACCGGAAGTATGAGTGTCACCCATATAGACAGCAGTTTATATGACATACTGGAACCCTTTGATTTAAAAAGGATTTATGAATCTGTTTATACCAATAAAGACAAAATGCTGGGAAGCAGATGGATGTTTAACATGGAAACCTGCATAGAGGATCTTGGTGAAGAGATTGTGTTGCAGATGGAAGATATGCATTTGGAAACATTTGCAGGGAAAAAAGGAGAAACTGGAACTGTTTATGAAAATAAGAAACCCGGAAACATAAATTACCTGTTAAAGAAGACAGAAGAAGGGTACGAGGTAAAAGACACAAAACAGAGAAGACTTTACCGTTATAATAGACAGGGGAAGCTGACTGAACGCAGTGACCGTTTTGGAAATCAGGTGATTCTTACCTATCAGGGAGAAAATTTAGAGCGGATTTCCTTAAGCAGCGGACAGTATTTAAAGTTTGGCTATGAAAATGGAAAGGTGCAGACGGTAACAGATACTTTGGGAAAAATCATCCGCTATGGTTATGAAGGGGAACTGTTAACGCAGGTGACCTTTGCAGACTGCGGCAGCATCCGCTATGCCTATACGCCGGAAGGGTACATAAGCTCCATTACAGATCAGAATGGAATCACCTATGTGACTAATGAATATGACAGAAAAGGAAGGGTAATCCGTCAGACATTGATAAACGGTGAGGAATATATTCAGATTTACAATGATAAGGAACGAAAAAATATCTTTCTCAGAAGCTCTGATAATTCTTCCACAACTTATGAATATAATGGAGGCAGGCTTCCAGTAAAAATAACATACAATGACGGAACATGTGAGGAAACCGGGTATGATGCCTCAGAACATGTGGTTTACCGCCGTGACCGCAGAGGGGCGGAAAGCTGGTACACCTATTCCGCAGAGGGGAATCTGATTCGGGAGACTCAGCCAAATGGTCTGATAACAGAATGGCAGCATGACAGTCATGGAAACCCTCTATGGGAAAAAGACAATGATGGAAAAGAAATTTACTATGAGTATGACGGATACGGAAATCTAAGCAGAAAGAAAGTAAAGATAAAGGAGAACCAGTGGCAGGAAACCAGTTATGAGCATGACAGGCATGGGCGGCTTTTAGAAACAACCGATGCTCTGGGAAATACCACCAAAAGAACTTATGAAACCAATTTTAATCTGCCTTCGGAGATGATAGGAGCAGAAGGGGAATATACCCGTTTTGCCTATGACAAGGCAGGCAGAAACATGGAATTACATAATATTTATGGAACCACAACCTATGGTTATAGCAGCATGGATCTGTGCATGGAAGAAATATGGAATGGGAACATCATAAAAAGATATTCCTATGATAACCTTGGAAATCTGATTCGTTTTTATGGATCAAATGACTGCACCTTGAACAGCCAGCAGGTAACCATAAGCTATGAGTACGATGCTTTTGACCGTCTGATAAAAAAAGAAGATGCCTTGGGGAACATTCAGGCAGTCTGCAGGGACAAGGCAGGAAATATCAAAAAGGAAGTCCATCCTAACACATACAGCAGGGATACCAAAGACGGGGAAGGAATTGTATATGAATATGATTCGGATGGCAACTGCACCAGAATCCTTTACCCGGATGGAGGCATTGTAAGGATGTGGTATGATGCCTGTGGCAATTTGCTCAAAAGAGTGGAGCCGGAAGAATACCAGAAAGAAACAGATGACGGGGCAGGGTATACTTATGAATATGACTGTATGAACCGTCTGGTTTCCGTTACAACCCCTTATGGAATCGTGGAAAAAAGATATGTGTATGACCTAAAGGGAAATGTTGTAAAAGAAATTGACGCAAAAGGAATGGAAACCGGAAATAATGATGCAGAGCGTATCGGGACACTCTACCTGTACAACAAAGCCGGATGGCTTCTGGAAAAACGGGTTCCCATAACCTATGAAGAAGAAACCGGGGAAGTATGCTATGAGCTTACGGCTTATGAATATGATATCCTTGGAAACGTGGTTCAGGAGAAGAAGTATCAGAATCCCCAGACTAGGGAAAGCGCCGTGGGAAAGGTACTGGTACTTTACAAGGAATACGACAAAAGCAGCCGTCTGGTGCGGGTATGGGACAGCATGGGCGGAGAAATCTCCTATGGCTATGATGAGCTGGGACAGAAAACCTGGGAAAAGAAAAAGCTCAGCGGGGAAACCTTCCTGCTTATCCGGTATGTCTATGAGATGCCGGAAAGAATCAGCCGCATGGAGGAATACTCCGTAACGAAGGAAGGAAAAGCAGAGAGACTTGCCATTACCAAATATACCTATGACAAAACGGGAAACCTGATAAAGATCATAACCCCTAACGGCAATGAAATCCTGCGGGAATACGACAGGGCTGACCGCCTTGTGGCAGAAACCCACAGGGAAAAGAAGGGAGAAATCTGCCGTGCCCTCCGTCTGAGCTATGATGCCGCCCATAATGTAACAAGGGAAGAAAACTACCGTGGTGAGGAAACACAGCCTTACGCTGTAACAG
The DNA here is from genome assembly GCA_023664735.1 of Robinsoniella sp. Taxonomy (GTDB): domain Bacteria; phylum Bacillota; class Clostridia; order Lachnospirales; family Lachnospiraceae; genus RGIG3040. Next base: position 304,685 of record JAMPFB010000001.1, read on the forward strand.
AATACCAGTATGACCTGTTAAACCGGAAAACCGCAGTAACATACCCGGACGGCGGGCAGGAAAGAAAGCTCTATGACAGAAACTTAAAACATATTGAAAGGAGGAATTAAAATCATGCAAAACATAAATCATTTAAATCTAAAAATCCAAGGGGTAAACTACATAAAATTAATGTCACTAAAAATCACCCACAAAGTCAACGACCACGGCTACGCAGAACTCAATCTGGAAGTGGAACCGTCTGAGGCAGCGAGATTTGTGGATTGCGCCAATGAGAATACCACCATCATCATTACCACATCGGCAGAAGGGCAACACCCCGTATTATTTTGCGGAGGCGTGATATCAGCAGGATTAAATTATATGAGCCAGTATGCCTGCCTGAATATAAAATTAGTATCAGCCAGTCATAAGCTTGACATAAAAAAAGTCAGCAGGACATTCCAAAATACAGGAAGTACCTATGAAGACATTTTAAATAAGGTTTGTGCAGGAAGGGCAATAACGGATATTGCAGTCACAGACCGCCCCATTAAAAATATGAAATTACAGAATAAAGAAACCGACTGGCAGTTTATTATGAGAATGGCATCCGAGCTGTCTGCATCCGTATTTACAACAGTTCACGCACAAAAGCCGCAAATTTCAGTGGGAGTGCCTTCAATGGGCACAGTAACCCTTCCCAATACAGTAGAGTCTAAACAGGGACTTGATATGGAGAAATTCAGTAAGCTTGCGCAAAACAGCAACGCTCTGGCAGACAGTACAAGCTTTGGGGCAGAAAGTATCCAAAGCGAAAAATACTGCTATATAGGAGAGAAAATCAATGTAAACGGAGGCAGTTCTGTCATATCCTCCGTAAGCTGCAACATGCAAAAAGGAATTCTGAAATGTTCTTACAGCTTGCTAAAAGAATCAGGATTCGAGAGGGCGGAAGTGAATAACAGCAACACAGGCGGCAAAATGTTTATGGGAACGGTACAGGCAGTAAAAGGAGATAAAGTGCAGGTATTCTTTCATGAAATAGATGGCAGTTATGATGATGGAGGCACTCAATGGTTTCCTTATTCCACCTCATATTCTTCCAGTGACGGAAGCGGATTTTACTGTATGCCGGAAGTGGGAGATCAGGTCAGGGTATTTATGCCCTCCAATAATGAAAAGGATGCATTTGTGGCAAGTTCTGTAAATTTAAATCCACAGTCCAATACCAGGGACAAATCATGGAAAGCTCCGGGAGGGAAGGAAATTCTTTTAACAGATGATGGAATCCATATTATCTGCGATGAAGAAAAAATATTCATTAATCTAACTACCGAAAAAGGGATAGAAGTCACATCAGATAAAAATATTGAAATCACTTCTGATGCCAGTATCACATTAAAGGCAGGAAAGAAGATTGAAATGAAAGCAGAAAACGTAATTTCTATGGAAGTGGGAAATTCCAACATTCAAATGGATTCCCAGCAGATTGTGCTTGGTGCAGATAAGGTATTTGTTAACTGATTTTCCATAAGCATCACCCCATTCTGTAAAAAAAGAGCGGCCAGCCCACCCTGCAACACGGTCACCCTTGTGGAGTATTTTAGCACAGAGTATGTAAAGACAATCATAATTTGTATATAGAGGTAAGAATATTGATGCTTGATGATTGAGGTGAAACTGATTGACATGAAGTAATGCACTGATGTAAAATTTTTTTGAGGTCACAATTTGCGACCTTAAAAATAGAGACAGAAAATGTTTCGTCCAAAGGTGGTAGAAGATATGAAAAAAGAAAAAATACTTGCCTTTATTAGAATTGGTATGTTATTTGATTATTATTATAATTTTATTTTTTATTGCGAAAAAATTTGGATGGACAGATACTTCGATTTTAGATAATGTTATTGAACTTGCAATAGGTTGGCTTATCTGGAAAGTAATTATGATTGTTATAAATAAGAATAAAAAATCCTGTTCAGTATAAGTGTGGCAAAAGGCAGAGTGAATAAATATAAGGTGTTAAAATGCTTCAAAATATAACAATAGATTATTATAACAAAAATGCAGAGAACTTTGTGGAAGCTACAAGAGGTGTCAGCTTTATGGAAACACAAGATAAATTTTTGAATTTTCTATCACCTAAAGGGAAAATTTTGGATTTTGGCTGTGGTTCTGGTCGCGACACAAAATATTTTATGGAAAAAGGATATAACGTGGATGCAACAGATGGTTCAGAAGAACTCTGTAAAATTGCTAGTGATTATACGGGGATAAAAGTAAAGCAAATGCTGTTTGCTGAACTTGATGCTGTAGAAAAGTATGATGGTATTTGGGCATGTTCCTCAATACTTCATCTGCCTAAAAATGAATTGAAGCTCATCTTACAGAAAATGGCAGCAGCATTAAAGAAAGATGGAGTCATATATGCCTCTTTTAAGCATGGAGAGTTTGAGGGGGAACGTAACGGCAGGTATTTCACGGACTTTACAATGAAATTATTTGCAGATTATTTGCAGAGTATAGAAAACCTAAGGATAGAGGAAGGCTGGATTACTGGTGATGTGAGACCGGGAAGAGGGGAAGAGAAATGGCTGAATTTGATTCTGCGAAAGCAGGATATTCATTAACGATTGACGGAAAATATTATAATACGCTGGACATTGAAGGCTTTTCTCAGATGATGAAGGATCCATCCTACTGCTATAAATTTTACTGGTTAGAAGCAATTGTACAGTTAATTTCAGAGGGCATCAGGGAGACTACCTTTGATACTGTTATTGATGAGATGATTTGTAATGCATGGTATTCTGTAAGGGAATTTCACATTCATTTAAGCGGTATGTCATCAGATAGTCAGGTGAGAGATGGCTTGGAGAGAGCGGTATTAAGGCTGACGGAACTTTCGGAGCTTTCAGCAAATGCATCTAAAGTTGAGATTAAGAATGCGATTGCAAAACATAATGATGCGTTAAAGGCTTTCAAGGAGCAGCTTACCAATATGGTTCCTTATAGAGCATTGGCCGGATTTTTTCATAAAAGCAAAGAAGCTGCCGAGTGGGGAAGTATTCGCAAAATGATTGCTTACATAGAGAGAATCAATCGAGATGTTGTTTTACTGCCTTATACATTAGGCTCTGAAAGTAAGCTAAAGAAAAAGATTTATTTTCAGGATGCATGGGTGGAGATGATTCAGCAACAGACAGTACCGATTTTGGGCTGGATTCAATATGAAAAGGTAAAGTGGCTGCAGAATAATAATCCAGAGGTGCCGGGACTGGTGTATAAGCTGGCACCAATGGATGAGAAGATGCGCAAACTGAATAATGTGCGAAAGCTATGGGAAGGAATTTTGGAAGTAAGCGAAGTGAGAGATGTGTTTACAGATAAGCCAGTAGTTTCAAAACAGTATGATGTGGATCATTTTATTCCATGGTCTTTTGTCATGAATGACGAATTGTGGAATTTGATGCCGATGGATTCTACGTTGAATTCCTCAAAGAGCAATAGATTACCTAAGTGGGTTCCATTTTTTGAACGCTTTGCCAGAAATCAATTTATTATGTATGGTCTGATTTACGAAAAAGATGGGATTCGCAGATTATACGAGGCATGCTACAGAGATAACTTACATTCACTTTGGGCAGGACAGGAACTTTACAGAAAAGGAAATACAGAAATCGAATTTTTTAATATCCTACAGAAGAATATGCAGCCAGTGTACGATTCAGCCAGAAGACAAGGATATGAGATTTGGAATCAAGGATAAAATGCGGGAACAGTAACAGTTCAGCCCACAGGCGCAGAGCAGGTTTTATGCAGAGCACATTTTCTACGTCGTCACGCTCTCGCTCTATAAAAACGCAACAGTGCTAAGCTCGAAAATACCTCGCTAAGCGCTGGCGTTTTTATAAGGACTCCTTTAGAAAATGTGCTCTGCATAAAACCTGCTCTGCGCCTGTGGGCTGAACTGTTACCGGGAACATATGGGATTAGAAATTTGCAGCTTGACAATCCCCTAAAACCTGTGCTATTCTATCTACGGTCATTTTGACCATGCCGAAGACAGTAGGTGCAAAGGACTGAAATAGCAGTCTGGCGCGTAAGTATATCGCCTACCGAGGAGAAAAGAGTTGTTAAGTAGAAACTTTTGCCTTCCTGTCTTTTGGAAGGCTTTTTTCATAAAGCTAACTCCTTTCGGCAGCAAAATCTATAAGGAGGAAAGAAAATGGCTAAAGTCGAATTGAAACAACCTATCGTTGAGGAAATCTCCGGTTATATCAAGGAAGCCCAGTCTGTTGTATTAGTGGATTACCGCGGACTTACCGTGGAGCAGGATACAAGACTTCGTAGACAGCTTCGTGAAGCTGGAGTAACCTACAAGGTTTACAAAAACACCATGATGAACTTTGCATTTAAGGGAACTGACTGTGAAGCGTTGATGCAGTACTTAGAAGGACCAAGCGCTATTGCAATTTCTGCAACAGATGCAACAGCTCCTGCAAGGGTACTTGGAAAATTTGCAAAGGAAGCAGATAAGCTTGAAATCAAGGGTGGTATTGTTGAAGGTATTGCATATGATGCAAAGGGAATTGCAAACATTGCTATGATTCCAAGCAGAGAAGAATTGCTTTCCAAATTACTTGGAAGCATTCAGTCTCCAATTACCAACTTTGCTCGTGTCATGAACCAGTTAGCAGAAAAAGGCGGCGCTTCCGATGCAGCGCCGGCTGAAGAAGCTCCAACTGCAGAAGAGGCTCCGGCAGCGGAAGCACCTGCAGAAGAAGCAACTGAAACCCCAGCTGAATAATGGAGACAAAATAAGCGCATATGCGCTTGAAGCATGAAAAAGAAACTGCCCAGTCAGATAGACTGACAGGAAAACGAAATTGAAAAAGGAGAAGAGTAAAATGGCAAAATTAACAACAGCAGAAATTATCGATGCTATTAAAGAGTTAACAGTATTAGAATTAAATGATTTAGTAAAAGCTTGTGAAGAAGAATTTGGTGTATCTGCAGCAGCAGGTGTTGTAGTTGCAGCAGCAGGCGCAGCAGATGGAGCAGGCGCTGAAGAAAAGACAGAATTTGATATAGAATTAACAGAGGTTGGACCAAACAAGGTTAAAGTTATCAAGGTTGTTCGTGAAGCTACAGGCCTTGGCTTAAAAGAAGCAAAAGATTTAGTTGATGGAGCACCTAAGGTATTAAAAGAAGCTGCATCCAAAGAAGAAGCTGAAGAAATCAAGACAAAATTAGAAGCAGAAGGCGCTAAGGTTACATTAAAATAATGTAGGAAAAACCTGATGTTTAAGGCTCAGAAAAAATTCTGGGCCTTTTTCTTTTCATTTTTATCCAAATTTGTAAAATTTCTTGTTGACTTGTATACAGACTTGTAGTAGAATGGATAGTGCACTATTGTGGTATGGTATGCTTATTCTAATAATATCATCTGCGAATTAGACATATAAACGGAAAGAACGGGGTGAAATGTCAATGGAAAAGAACAGAATACGTCCTATTGCCTCAGGCAAGAATATACGTATGAGTTATTCACGACAAAAAGAGGTTTTGGATATGCCAAACCTGATCGAGGTTCAAAAAGACTCTTATAACTGGTTTCTGAAAGAAGGATTGAAAGAAGTATTTGCCGATATTTCTCCAATTGAAGATTACAGCGGCCACTTAAGCCTTGAGTTTGTGGACTTTGAATTGTGTGAAGATGATGTAAAGTATTCTATTGAGAAGTGTAAGGAAAGAGATGCTACTTATGCAGCGCCTTTAAAGGTAAAGGTGCGTCTTTACAACAAAGAAAAGGAAGAAATCAGTGAGCATGAGATTTTTATGGGCGACCTGCCCCTTATGACTGAAACAGGTACGTTCGTTATTAACGGCGCAGAAAGAGTTATTGTTAGCCAGTTAGTGCGTTCACCGGGTATTTATTATTCTATCGGTCATGACAAGATTGGCAAGGAGTTGTTTTCCGCTACAGTGATTCCAAACCGTGGTGCGTGGTTAGAATACGAAACCGATTCCAATGACGTTTTCTACGTTCGCGTAGATAGAACAAGAAAAGTACCGATTACAGTGCTCCTTCGTGCACTTGGCATAGGCACAAATGACGAAATCAGGGAACTGTTTGGTGATGAACCTAAAATTGAAGCAAGCTTTACGAAAGACGTTTCTGAAAATTATCAAGAAGGTCTTTTAGAGCTATACAAAAAAATCCGTCCGGGCGAGCCTCTTTCCGTGGAAAGTGCAGAAAGTCTTATTACGGCTATGTTTTTTGATCCAAGGCGTTATGACCTTGCCAAAGTGGGCAGATATAAATTCAATAAGAAGCTGGCATTAAGAAACCGTATCAGACATCAGGTTCTTGCAGAGGACGTTATAGATACCTTTACCGGTGAAGTTCTTGCGGAGGCAGGGACAACCGTAACTGCTGAGTTAGCAGATGCTATCCAAAATGCGGCAGTACCTTATGTATATGTACAGGCGGAAGAAAAGAATATAAAGATTCTTTCCAATATGATGGTAGATATTACGAATTTCGTAGACTGTAACCCCAAAGAGCTTGGCGTAACGGAACATGTTTATTTCCCGGTATTGCAGAGTATTCTTGAGGAATACAGCGATAAGCCGGAAGAGTTAGCACGTGCTATTCAGAAAAACATTAGCGAGCTGATTCCAAAGCATATTACAAAGGAAGATATTATTGCTTCTATCAATTATAATATTCACTTGGAATATGGTATTGGAAATGATGATGATATTGACCATTTGGGCAATAGAAGAATCAGAGCGGTAGGAGAGCTTCTACAGAATCAGTACAGAATCGGCTTATCTAGGCTGGAAAGAGTTGTAAGAGAAAGAATGACCACTCATGATGCGGAAGAAATTTCACCGCAGGTTTTGATTAATATTAAGCCGGTGCAGGCAGCAGTAAAGGAGTTTTTTGGTTCTTCCCAGTTATCACAGTTTATGGATCAGAACAATCCGCTTGGTGAGCTGACCCATAAGAGGCGTTTATCCGCACTGGGACCCGGCGGTCTTTCCAGAGACCGGGCGGGATTTGAGGTTCGTGATGTTCATTATTCCCATTATGGAAGAATGTGCCCTATCGAAACACCAGAAGGTCCTAACATTGGTCTGATTAACTCCCTTGCTACTTATGCCAGAATTAATGAATACGGCTTTGTAGAAGCACCGTATCGTGAAATAGATAAGTCAGATCCGGAAAATCCAAGGGTAACGGATAAGGTTACTTATATGACAGCAGATGAAGAGGACAATTACCATGTAGCACAGGCTAACGAAGCTTTAGATGAAAACGGACATTTCGTAAGAAAGATGGTTTCAGGTCGTTATAAAGAAGAAACACAGGAGTATCCAAAATCCATGTTTGATTATATGGATGTATCTCCAAAGATGGTGTTTTCTGTTGCTACAGCATTGATTCCTTTCTTGGAAAATGATGATGCAAACCGTGCCCTTATGGGCTCTAACATGCAGCGTCAGGCAGTGCCTCTTCTAATTACAGAGGCGCCAGTAGTTGGTACAGGTATGGAACCAAAAGCTGCTGTTGACTCAGGGGTATGTGTGATTGCCAAAAAAGCGGGTACGATAGATTACGTTTCCTCCAAGCTCATTAAAATCACCTATGATGATGGCGAAAAGGATGAATACCGTTTAACGAAGTTTGCAAGAAGCAACCAGTCTAACTGCTATAACCAGAAGCCTATTGTATTTAAGGGCGACCATGTGGCAGAAGGACAGGTAATTGCAGATGGACCGTCTACAGAAGGCGGCGAGCTTGCCCTTGGAAAGAATCCCCTCATTGGTTTTATGACATGGGAAGGCTATAACTATGAGGATGCTGTTTTATTAAGCGAAAGACTGGTTCAGGAAGATGTTTATACATCAGTCCATATAGAAGAATATGAAGCAGAAGCAAGAGACACCAAATTAGGGCCGGAGGAAATCACAAGAGACGTTCCGGGCGTGGGTGACGATGCGTTAAAGGATTTGGACGACAGAGGCGTTATCCGTATTGGCGCTGAGGTTCGTGCAGGAGATATTCTGGTAGGTAAGGTAACTCCTAAGGGAGAAACAGAACTGACAGCAGAGGAAAGGCTTCTTCGTGCCATATTTGGAGAAAAGGCAAGAGAAGTAAGAGACACTTCCCTAAAGGTGCCTCATGGTGAATATGGTATTGTAGTAGATGCAAAGGTATTTACAAGGGAAAACGGCGATGAATTATCACCGGGCGTAAATCAGGCAGTCCGCATTTATATTGCCCAGAAGAGAAAGATTTCCGTAGGTGACAAGATGGCAGGACGTCATGGTAATAAGGGTGTAGTTTCCCGTGTGCTGCCGGTAGAAGATATGCCATATCTGCCAAACGGACGTCCTCTTGATATCGTATTAAATCCTCTTGGAGTGCCGTCCCGTATGAACATTGGACAGGTACTGGAAATCCATCTGTCACTGGCTGCAAAGGCGTTAGGCTTTAATGTGGCAACACCGGTATTTGATGGTGCAAATGAGCGGGATATCATGGACACGTTAGACGTTGCTAACGATTATGTAAATACCGAATGGGAAGAATTTGAAGCAAAATATAAAGATGAGCTTCTTCCGGAGGTAATGGAATATTTATACGAAAATAGAGAACACAGGAAGGTTTGGAAGGGAGTGCCTATTTCCAAGGACGGTAAAGTAAGGCTGAGAGACGGACGTACCGGAGAATATTTCGATTCACCGGTAACTATCGGACACATGCATTATCTGAAGCTGCACCACTTAGTAGACGATAAGATTCATGCCCGTTCTACTGGTCCTTACTCCTTAGTAACCCAGCAGCCTTTAGGTGGTAAAGCACAGTTTGGCGGACAGAGATTTGGTGAAATGGAAGTTTGGGCTTTGGAGGCATATGGTGCATCCTATACCCTTCAGGAAATCTTAACGGTAAAATCCGATGATGTGATAGGTCGTGTTAAGACATACGAAGCAATTATTAAGGGTGACAATATCCCTGAACCGGGAATTCCGGAATCCTTCAAGGTTCTTCTGAAAGAATTACAATCTCTTGGACTGGATGTAAAGGTATTAAGAGAAGATCATACGGAAGTAGAGATTATGGAAACAATCGATTATGGTGAAAACGATTACCGTTATGAGATTGAAGGAGAATCCAAAGACTATGGTTACGAACGGGAATCATTAGGCTCTATGGGGTATCAGCAACAGGAGTTTGATGCGGAAGGAGAATTAGTAAGCGCAGAAGACGAGGAAGAAGCAGAGTTGGAAGAGGATTTTTCGGAAGAATTTGCAGGAAGCTATGAAGAGTAAAAAATGATTCTGTTAACGTAATTGGAAGGAGTGCCATAAATGTCGGAAATAAAAAACGAAGCGTATCAGCCAATGACATTCGATGCTATCAAAATCGGATTGGCTTCCCCGGAGAAGATCAGAGAATGGTCTAGGGGAGAAGTATTAAAGCCGGAAACAATTAACTATAGGACATTAAAACCAGAAAGAGAAGGACTTTTCTGTGAGAGGATTTTCGGACCCAGCAAGGACTGGGAATGTCATTGTGGTAAATATAAGAAAATCAGATATAAAGGCGTTGTCTGTGACCGTTGTGGTGTAGAAGTGACAAAGTCTAATGTGCGCAGGGAGCGTATGGGACATATTGAGCTTGCTGCTCCGGTATCTCATATCTGGTATTTTAAAGGTATTCCAAGCAGAATGGGGCTTATCCTTGATTTGTCCCCAAGAGTGCTTGAAAAGGTATTGTATTTTGCAGCTTATATCGTGCTTGATCCGGGTGAAACAAGCTTTGAATATAAGCAGGTATTGTCAGAAAAAGAATATCAGGATGCAAGGGAAGAATATGGCAATAAGTTCCGTGTAGGCATGGGTGCCGAAGCCATAAAAGAATTGCTTCAGGCAATTGATCTGGATGGAGAAGCAGAAGAATTAAGAGCCGGTTTAAAGGATTCAACCGGACAAAAAAGAGCAAGAATCATTAAGAGGCTGGAAGTAGTAGAAGCTTTTAGGGAGTCTGAAAACAAGCCGGAATGGATGATTATGGATGTGGTTCCGGTTATTCCGCCAGATTTGCGTCCTATGGTACAGTTAGATGGTGGCCGCTTTGCTACCTCTGATTTAAATGATTTATACCGTAGAATAATCAACCGTAACAATCGTTTAAAAAGGCTTCTTGAATTAGGTGCACCAGACATTATCGTGCGCAATGAAAAGAGAATGCTTCAGGAAGCAGTGGATGCTCTGATTGACAATGGAAGAAGGGGAAGACCTGTTACCGGACCGGGAAACAGAGCGTTAAAATCCTTATCTGATATGTTAAAGGGTAAATCTGGACGTTTCCGCCAGAACCTGTTAGGAAAGCGTGTGGATTATTCCGGACGTTCCGTTATCGTGGTAGGACCAGAATTGAAAATTTACCAGTGCGGACTTCCAAAGGAAATGGCAATTGAGCTCTTTAAGCCATTTGTTATGAAGGAATTAGTAGCAAGAGGAATTTCACAAAATATAAAGAATGCAAAGAAATTAGTAGAAAAATTAGATACTGGAGTCTGGGATGTTTTGGAAGAAGTCATTAAGGAGCACCCGGTTATGCTGAATCGTGCCCCCACACTTCACAGACTTGGAATTCAGGCATTTGAGCCTATTTTAGTAGAGGGTAAGGCAATTAAGCTCCATCCTCTTGTATGTACTGCTTATAATGCGGACTTTGACGGTGACCAGATGGCTGTTCATCTTCCCCTTTCGGTGGAAGCACAGGCAGAATGCCGGTTTTTACTGTTATCGCCAAACAACCTGTTAAAGCCTTCCGACGGCGGTCCTGTGGCTGTTCCTTCTCAGGATATGGTGCTTGGAATTTATTATCTGACTCAGGAAAGGCCCGGTGCAAAGGGAGAAGGCAAGGCATTTAAGAGCGTAAATGAAGCAATTTTGGCTTATGAAAATGCGGCGCTGACCCTTCATTCCAGAATTAAAGTCAGAATGACCAAAACCATGGCAGACGGAACAGTAAAAATGGGTAATGTGGAATCTACTCTTGGAAGATTTATCTTAAATGAGATTATTCCACAGGATTTAGGATTTGTAGACCGTTCTAAGCCGGAAAACCTTTTGGCGCTGGAAGTAGACTTCCATGTAGGCAAAAAAGGCTTGAAGCAGATTCTGGAAAAAGTCATCAATACCCATGGCGCTACAAAGACAGCCGAAGTATTGGATGATATTAAGGCAATGGGCTATAAATATTCCACAAGGGCAGCAATGACTGTATCCATTTCCGATATGACAGTGCCGGAGAAAAAGCAGGAAATGCTGGAGCAGGCTCAGCACACCGTTGACCTTATTACAAGAAATTACAACCGTGGGCTTATTACCGAGGAAGAAAGATACCGTACAGTAGTTGAAACATGGAATGAAACAGATAAAGAGCTGACGCAGGTGCTGTTAGACGGGCTTGACCAATATAACAATATTTATATGATGGCGGATTCCGGTGCCCGTGGTTCCAACCAGCAGATTAAGCAGCTTGCAGGTATGCGTGGGCTTATGGCGGATACAACCGGTAGGACAATCGAGCTTCCTATTAAGTCCAATTTCCGTGAAGGACTTGACGTACTGGAATACTTCATGTCTGCTCACGGTGCAAGAAAAGGTCTTTCCGATACGGCTCTCCGTACAGCAGACTCTGGTTACTTGACAAGACGTATGGTTGACGTTTCACAGGAACTGATTATTAGGGAAACGGATTGTTCGGAAGGAAAAGATGTAATTCCGGGCATGGTGGTAAAAGCATTCATGGATGGAAAGGAAACCATTGAAGGGCTTTATGACAGAATCAATGGCAGATATGCTTGTGAAGATATTAAAGATAATAAAGGCAATATCATTGTAAAGGCAAATCATATGATTACCCCAAGCCGCGCATCTAAGATTATGAGCGTGGGTGTAAATGAAAAAGGTGAGCCTATTGAGGAAGTGAAGATTCGTACTATTTTAACATGTCGTTCCCATGTGGGTATCTGTGCAAAATGTTACGGCGCTAACATGGCAACTGGCGAAGCAGTGCAGGTAGGTGAAGCAGTAGGTATTATTGCGGCACAGTCTATTGGTGAGCCCGGTACACAGCTTACCATGCGTACCTTCCATACAGGTGGTGTGGCAGGTGATGACATCACACAGGGTCTTCCTCGTGTAGAAGAGCTTTTTGAGGCAAGAAAGCCTAAGGGACTTGCAATTATTGCAGAATTTGGCGGAATCGCCACTATAAAAGATACAAAGAAGAAACGTGAAATCGTGATTACCAATGACGAAACAGGCGAAAGCAAGACCTACCTGATTCCTTATGGTTCCCGTATTAAGATTTTAGACGGCGCTGTATTGGAGGCAGGAGATGAATTGACAGAAGGCAGTGTCAATCCCCATGATCTGTTAAAGATTAAAGGAATGCGTGCAGTTCAGGATTATATGCTTCGGGAAGTACAAAGGGTATACCGTCTGCAGGGTGTAGACATTTCTGATAAGCATATCGAAGTAATCGTTCGGCAGATGCTTAAGAAAATTCGGGTTGAGAATAACGGAGACGCAGAGTTCTTACCGGGCACTTTGGTGGATGTGCTGGAATTTGAGGATATCAATGAAAGACTGATAGCAGAAGGCAAAGAGCCAGCAGAGGGACAACAGGTAATGCTTGGTATTACAAAGGCTTCCCTTGCAACTAACTCCTTCTTATCAGCAGCTTCCTTCCAAGAAACAACAAAGGTTCTGACAGAAGCAGCTATTAAAGGAAAGGTGGATCCTCTTATTGGCTTAAAGGAAAACGTAATTATCGGTAAGCTCATTCCGGCAGGAACTGGCATGAAGCAATACAGAAATGTGGCGCTTGATACGGATAAGAAGTTAGAGGATGTTATTTCCTTTGATGATGAATTCCTGTTTGACGACGAATTTGAGGATGAAGAAGACCTGTTTGCTGCTGATGAAAAATTGGAAGAGGTACCTGAGGAGCTTTCGGAAAATTTAGAAGAGAGTGTTGAAGAGATATTGGAATTGACAGAAGAGTAAGGTTTAAAAGCACTGCACCTAGCTTTGATGGGCTGGGTGGGGTGCTTTTTCAATCCGTAACAATTCAGCCCACAGACGCAGAGCGGGTTTCCTGCGGAGCATGTTCTCTGCGTCGCCACGCTTTCGCTCTATAAAAACGCAACAGTGCTAAGCTCGAAAATACCTCGCTAAGCGCTGGCGTTTTTATAAGGGCTCCTTCAGAGAACATGCTCCGCAGGAAACCCGCTCTGCGTCTGTGGGCTGAACTGTTACTTCAATCCCGGAAAAATCCTTGAAAATCTCTTGACAACCCCATCCCAAATGCGTATACTAAACAAGTGTGCATAAAAACCACATGATTTTTTTGTACGCGTAAAAACAAAGGAAAGGAAACGAGGTGAAAAAGAATGCCAACATTTAACCAATTAGTTAGAAAAGGACGTCAAACATCTGTAAAGAAGTCTACTGCACCAGCTCTTCAAAAGGGTTACAACTCTTTAAGAAAGAAAGCAACAGATACTTCTTCTCCACAAAAGAGAGGTGTTTGTACAGCTGTTAAGACAGCTACTCCTAAGAAACCTAACTCAGCTCTTAGAAAAATCGCCAGAGTTCGTCTTTCTAACGGAATTGAAGTAACAAGCTACATTCCGGGTGAAGGTCACAACTTACAGGAGCATAGCGTTGTTTTAATCAGAGGCGGCAGGGTAAAAGACTTACCAGGTACAAGATATCACGTTATCAGAGGTACTCTTGATACTGCAGGTGTTGCAAACAGAAAGCAGGCCCGCTCTAAATACGGTGCTAAGAGACCAAAAGCTGGAAAATAATGCATTTTCCTTGTACCACGTAATAGACTAATTAGTGTTGGAATTCAAATTTTCACGCAGTATATTTATATATAAAGCTGACAAAATGAAATGCCGCACGAACACATTAGTTGTGAGTACCGATGAATTAATGCAGTAAGAACAGCCTAAAAGGAGGTTCTTACGGGAAAATCATGAATAAGATTCATGATTGATTGCAAATATTAAGGAGGGAAGAACCGTGCCACGTAAAGGACATATTCAAAAAAGAGATGTATTAGCAGATCCTTTATACAATAACAAGGTGGTAACTAAACTTATCAATAACATTATGTTAGATGGTAAGAAGGGTGTTGCACAGAAAATTGTATACGGAGCATTTGCCAGAGTAGAAGAAAAGGCTGGAAAGCCGGCTCTTGAAGTATTTGATGAGGCAATGAACAATATTATGCCTGTATTGGAAGTTAAGGCAAGACGTATTGGTGGTGCTACTTATCAGGTGCCTATCGAAGTAAGACCGGATAGACGTCAGGCATTAGCGCTTCGCTGGTTGACTATGTTTTCTCGTAAGAGAGGCGAAAAGACTATGGAAGAAAGACTTGCCAATGAAATCATGGATGCTTCAAACAACACAGGCGCTGCTGTTAAGAGAAAAGAAGATATGCACAAGATGGCAGAAGCAAACAAAGCATTTGCTCACTACAGATTTTAGTGAAGCTGCTTAGTTTCTGCTACAGTATTAAAATAAGGAGGAAAAACCCTTGGCTGGAAGAGAATATCCATTAGAGAGAACCAGAAATATCGGTATCATGGCTCATATTGATGCGGGTAAGACCACATTGACAGAGCGTATCTTATATTATACCGGTGTTAACTATAAGATTGGTGATACTCACGAAGGTACTGCTACCATGGACTGGATGGAACAGGAGCAGGAAAGAGGTATTACCATCACATCAGCCGCTACTACATGCCACTGGACATTACAGGAACAATGTAAAGAAAAGCCGGGCGCATTAGAGCATCGTATCAACATTATTGATACTCCCGGACACGTTGACTTTACAGTTGAAGTAGAACGTTCCCTGCGTGTACTGGATGGCGCTGTAGGCGTTTTCTGTGCAAAGGGTGGCGTAGAACCACAATCTGAAAATGTTTGGCGTCAGGCTGATACCTACAACGTACCAAGAATGGCATTTATCAATAAGATGGACATCTTAGGCGCTAATTTCTACGGTGCTGTAGAACAGATTAAGACAAGATTAGGTAAAAATGCTATTTGTCTTCAACTGCCAATTGGCAAGGAAGATGATTTCAAAGGAATTATTGATTTATTTGAAATGAAAGCCTACATCTATAATGATGAAAAAGGCGAAGATATTTCTATCCTTGATATTCCGGAAGAAATGGCAGATGAAGCTGAATTATATCATTCTGAATTAGTAGAGAAAATCTGCGAGCTGGATGATGACTTAATGATGATGTATTTAGAGGGTGAAGAACCTTCTGTTGAGGAGTTAAAGGCTGTTCTTAGAAAGGCTACCTGCAACTGTGAAGCAATTCCGGTTTGCTGTGGTACTGCTTATAGGAATAAAGGCGTTCAGAAGTTATTGGATGCAGTAATTGAATTTATGCCTGCTCCTACCGACATCCCTGCAATTAAAGGCGTGGATTTAGAGGGCAACGAGATTGAAAAGCATTCTTCTGATGAAGAACCTTTTGCAGCCCTTGCATTTAAGATTATGGCTGACCCATTTGTTGGTAAGCTTGCATTTTTTAGAGTTTACTCCGGTACTATGAACTCCGGTTCTTATGTGCTGAATGCAACAAAAAATAAAAAAGAACGTGTTGGACGTATCCTTCAGATGCATGCAAACAAGAGAGAAGAGCTTGATAAGGTTTACTCCGGTGATATTGCAGCGGCTGTAGGTTTTAAATTCACTACAACAGGTGATACTATTTGTGACGAACAGCATCCTGTTGTCTTAGAGTCCATGGAATTCCCAGAGCCGGTTATCGAGCTTGCTATCGAGCCTAAAACAAAAGCTGGACAAGGAAAGCTTGGTGAATCTTTAGCAAAGCTTGCAGAAGAAGATCCTACCTTCCGTGCTCATACAGATCCGGAAACAGGACAGACCATTATTGCCGGTATGGGTGAGCTCCACCTTGAAATTATCGTAGACAGACTTTTACGTGAATTTAAGGTAGAGGCAAATGTAGGCGCACCTCAGGTTGCTTATAAGGAAGCCATTACCAAGTCCGTGGATATCGACAGCAAATACGCAAAACAGTCTGGTGGTCGTGGACAATACGGACATTGTAAGGTTAAATTCGAGCCTATGGATGCTAACGGTGAAGAATTATTTAAATTTGACTCTACCGTTGTGGGCGGTGCTATTCCAAAGGAATACATCCCTGCTGTTGGTGAAGGTATCGAAGAAGCTACCAAGGCAGGTATCCTTGGCGGATTCCCTGTAGTGGGTGTACACGCAACCGTATATGACGGTTCCTATCATGAAGTGGACTCCTCGGAAATGGCATTCCATATTGCAGGTTCTTTAGCATTTAAAGAAGCAATGCAGAAGGCAGCTCCACAGCTTCTTGAGCCTATTATGAAGGTAGAAGTTACTATGCCGGAAGAGTACATGGGTGATGTTATCGGTGATATCAACTCACGCCGTGGACGTATTGAAGGTATGGATGATATCGGAGGCGGAAAGATGGTTAGAGGCTTCGTACCTCTTGCAGAAATGTTTGGTTATTCCACAGACTTACGTTCTAGAACACAGGGGCGTGGTAACTACTCAATGTTCTTTGAAAAATACGAACCAGTTCCAAAATCTGTTCAAGAAAAGGTTTTAGCTGCAAAATCTAAGTAAAGCGGCTAAAAATTTAGAAAATTTGCTTGAAAATCTTGGTATTATTTAATATAATCAAAGATAGCCGAGCAATGAAACAATAAAATAAGGAAAAGAAAATTAAAGGAGGACTTTTGAAATGGCTAAAGCTAAATTCGAAAGAAATAAACCACACTGTAACATCGGTACCATCGGTCACGTAGACCATGGTAAAACAACTTTAACAGCAGCTATCACAAAGACACTGAATGCAAGATTAGGTACAGGTGAAGCTGTTGCATTTGAAAACATCGACAAGGCTCCAGAAGAAAGAGAACGTGGTATCACAATCTCTACAGCTCACGTTGAATACGAAACAGAAAAGAGACACTATGCACACGTTGACTGCCCAGGTCATGCTGACTATGTAAAGAACATGATTACTGGTGCTGCTCAGATGGATGGCGCTATCTTAGTAGTAGCTGCTACTGACGGTGTTATGGCTCAGACAAAAGAGCACATCTTACTTTCCCGTCAGGTAGGTGTACCTTATATCGTAGTATTCATGAACAAATGCGATATGGTAGACGACGCAGAGTTACTTGAATTAGTAGAAATGGAAATCAGAGACTTATTATCCGAGTACGAATTCCCGGGCGATGACACTCCTGTAATTCAGGGTTCCGCTTTAAAAGCTCTTGAAGATCCTTCAAGCGAATGGGGAGACAAGATTCTTGAGTTAATGGCAGCTGTTGATGATTATATTCCAGATCCTGAAAGAGATACAGATAAGCCTTTCTTGATGCCTATCGAAGACGTATTCTCCATTACAGGACGTGGTACTGTTGCTACTGGTAGAGTAGAGCGTGGTGTTCTTCATTTATCCGATGAAGTTGAAATCGTTGGTGTTAAGGAAGAAACACAGAAGACTGTTGTAACCGGTATCGAAATGTTCCGTAAGTTATTAGACGAAGCACAGGCTGGTGATAACATTGGTGCATTACTTCGTGGTATTCAGAGAACTGAAATCGAAAGAGGACAGGTTCTTGCAAAACCAGGCAGCGTTACATGCCACAAGAAATTCACAGCTCAGGTTTACGTTTTAACAAAAGATGAAGGTGGACGTCATACTCCTTTCTTCAATAACTATAGACCACAGTTCTACTTCAGAACAACTGATATCACAGGTGTTTGTAACTTACCAGAAGGTACAGAAATGTGCATGCCTGGTGATAATGTAGAGATGACAATTGAACTGATTCATCCAATCGCTATGGAGCAGGGGTTGACTTTTGCTATTCGTGAGGGTGGCAGGACTGTTGGATCAGGCAGGGTTGCTACTATTATTGAGTAATTAGTAAAAAGTTAGATTTTATGGGGCTTCTGAGGTTTTTCCCAGAAGCCCATTTTTAAAATAAAAAAAGCAAATATAGTGTAAGCGGTGCCGAAATGGTGCCATAAATCTTTGTAAAGTGCATATATATGAACATAAAAGCTAGTTGCACAAAGGAAATAATAAAATCTACGACTTTGTAAATACTAAAGATTAAAGAAAATTGGGCAAAAAATTAACAAAAATACATTGATTTAGGACATAAATATATGCTATATTAAAAAAAATGGCATTTTTATGCTGAAGGGAGCGGACAATGGATAATGATAAGTTGATAAATTACGACAGAAAAAATATCGAAGCAATTGATAAATTTCTGTCTGATGATGGAGAAAACTGTGATTTTTTGCAGAGGACTTATACCATGGTTCAAACGAACTCCCATAATCCAGTTGAGATAACAGAAGAAAGCCGCAAAAGGTGTGCAAAATCACTGGTTAGATAATGGGGGAATTGAACAATGCAAAAGAATCCAGTATACTTTGGTTTTGTAGATGTTGCTGATGAAAAAGTATTTACCAAGCAACGTATGAGAGAATGGGAGATAAATCTTCGCAATGCATATGTCGATGTTTTGGATGAGATGCAAGCGAAGATGAGTAAAGAATCTCCCATTCAATTTTTTATGAATTTTTCATTGTTAGAAGAAACAGTTGTAGATGCTGTTATTGGCATGAGAAAAATAGTCAATAGTGACAATAATTCTGTGGAGGAGCCGAATGCATTTAAAATAGCGGCATATCTTACATATTGGTTTTTACGACATAAACCAATAAGCACACATTTTCCAGACGATTTTCGTTTAGAATTTGTAAAGACTCAAAATATCCAAAGTATTTCAGAAGAGGATATGAGAGAAGAGTGTAGGCGTTTTGCTTGGCAACTTAAACATATAAATGAATATGTAGCGGCACAATTTGCTTTGACATATATATTTGATTTTAATAAAGAAGTTTGCAAAATGAGGGATTATAAAAAGATTCAGAAAGTGGATGATAACAAATTAGTTTTTGATGATTTTGACGATATGAAAAACAAGATGTTTGATAAGTTTATATATTATCTCTCATATCGTGCGATTGCCCCTAAAGTAATTGAACATATATTAGAAGCGTATACGTTTCATCCAGCATGGGGACTTACTGGATCGCATTGGAATACATAAAGAGAGTAGGTAAGAGTATGAATTTAAAGAAATACTTTTGGATATTGACTATATTAGGAGCAGTATTGGTATTACTCTCAATTATTTTAGGCTTTTGCGATAAGGATTGGGCTTCTGTGATAGGAATAATATCAACTGTTGTTTCAATCATTTTAGCTATGGGTTCTTTTATCTACAGTTTTATTTCAGGAGAAAAAACATTGCAGTATTTGAATGAAATAAAGGCGCAAAACGATGCTTTAGTAGAGAGATTGAATTATGAGTTGTCAAAAGCAAATTACGGACAAAAAAATATAGAGAGTATTGACCGTATGATTAATGAGGATTTGAATCAATAATCTCTGCTTGAATAAAATTGAAAGAAATTGAATGAACTGTTATAAAAGTGATTGTAGATTTGCTTTTATAACAGTTCATTTTGCTTACCAACCTTTTATTTGCTTTACCTGCTTTGCCCGCTCTTTGTCTTTGTGGTATTGTAACTTGAACTGTATCGTTTCCACTACTTCCTTTCTTGCTTCATCGTCTAGCTGATAAAATGAAGTCAACAGGTTATCCACATCGGGCATACTGTTTTTTCCAAACAGGTACATAAGCGGATATAGGGAATTTTTCAGATATACCTTTACTCGGTTTCCGTCAAGAGCGCCATTCAGTCCATCGGGGAGTGTAGGATATATTTCTTCTTCGGTAATAGCGCCGGAGAATGGACTGGCGGCACATATTTCATTCACATCAATTTCTAATTCATTTGCCAACCGTAGGGCAAAGTCAAATCGGATATTGGAATCCTTTTGAATAATAGAATATAGTGTTGTAGCACTAATTCCAGTAGCCTTTGCAATCTGACGGACATTTG
>JAMPFB010000001.1:324909-386000 GCA_023664735.1 Robinsoniella sp.
GGGAGGCTGCCAGAGTTGAGGAAATAAGGCAGGAAAGCATGCAGAAAGGTATGCAAGAAGGTATACAAAAAGGCATGCAAGAAGGTATACAAAAAGGTATACAAAAAGGTATACAAAAAGGCATGCAAAAGGGCATGCAAGAAGCAAAGCAAGAAGCTGTCTTTGAGCTTCTAGAGGAATACGGCGCTATTCCAGAGCGGATTAGGGAAGTTGTTTCGGCGCAAAGAGACTTGGAAGTGCTGAAAAGATGGTTGAAGCTTGCTGCCAGTGTGAGCTCTATAGAAGAGTTTGAGAAAAAATGTAACGATTTACGTGAGAATTTTACATAATAATCTAAATGCAATATCAAAGCATTCTAGCGGTGTGGTCTGTGACTGCACCAGTCAGAATACGGTTCGTAAATAATTCACAATAATATTTTAAAGAAAAGTACAGGAAAAACTATCTATTAAAATAAAATTAGTTAAAGTTCTGTTTGGGAGTATTTCGTTTGAAAAGCCGATCATTATGATGCTGAGAATGTCCAGAATCTTCTCGATGGCTGAACTGTTACAACAAATTGTTTAACAAAAAAACATTAAAAAAAGTTTAAAATAATGCTTGCAATATATTTGTTCACATGCTAAGATACATACAAAGCAGTTTTCATATCAGGTGTGGTCATCGGAGACTTCACACTTTTCAATTAGCGCATGATTTATTCTATTATCTCGGATTTCTGCTTTTAAATTTCAACATTCAATCAAATAAAAGCAGTTGCGGGATAAAGGTTTCTGACACCTCCGCAGCGGACGGGAGGGTTAATATGTCAGGTAACAGAGAGTATAAAAGTGATGTGTTCAGTATGCTGATGAAGAATCCGCAGAATGCGTTGGATTTGTATAATGCAGTGAATCATTCATGCTATGAGGATCCGGCACTTGTGGAAATGAAAACGCTTGAAAAAGGTATATCCCTGACAGTCAGGAATGACGCAGCGTTTGTGTTGGATATGAGTCTGAGCATTTATGAGCACCAGTCTACGGTCTGTCCCAATATGCCAATTAGAAGCCTTGTTTACTTTAGCCATATTTTGGAGCAAATCATCAAAGGGAAAAACGTTTACGGCAGGCACCCGGTAACGATTCCGACACCGCATTTTGCGGTCTTTTATAATGGAGATGAAGAGCAGCCGGAGAGATATGAACAGAGACTGTCGGACTTGTTTGCAAAGCCTGTGGAGATACCGGAATTGGAGCTTACCTGTGTGGTATATAATGTCAATAACGGGAAGAATCAGGAGCTGCTTTCCAAATGCCCATTTCTAAAGGATTACATGACATTTGTGTCATATGTCAGGGAAAACTACAGATTAAATGGATATGAGGATTTGGAAGATGCGATTGCGGAAGCGATAGACCGCTGTATTAAAGAGAACATTTTGCGGGAATTTTTAATGACACATCGCTCGGAGGTGATGAAGGTAATGACACTGGATTATACATTTGACAGGCAGCTGGAGTTGGAACGTGAGGACAGCAGAATAGAAGGAAGAATAGAAGGAAGAAATGAGGGAAGAGCTGAAGGAATGGTTGAAGGACGGCTCCGGGAACAGATTCATGTGCTTTGTGAAAAACTAAAAAAACAGAAATCTTTTGAACGGATTGTTGAGGAAACGGAAATGTCAAAAGAAGAAGTGACGGCTATTTATGACATAGCATGCCAGTTTGCTCCAGAGTATGATGAGGAACAAATCTACGAGGCATTTTGTGTATCAACCTAAGTGACCGTAGCTGCGGCGGGAGGAATTTCCCGCCATTTTTCTATCTGAGAGGAATTTTATTTAAGAAGGAGGTCTGCACAGCAATGAACCAATACTACCAAAAGCGCATCATAGCTTTTATAGACATTCTGGGCTTTAAAACGAAAGTAGATGACAGCCTTATTTCAAAAACAGTTGCCCGCAAGCTTCATACCGCCTTGAAACGAATATTACAGATTAAACTGGATAATGAGGATTTATCCTCTGTGCTTGAAATGAAAAGCTATGGTGTAGAAATCACCACATTTTCTGATAGCGCAGTAATTTCTTATCCGGCAGATGACATAGATGGATTATTTTATTTATTATTGGATTTAGTACATCTGCAGTTAGAACTGGCTTCTTATGATGTTTTATTGCGAGGCGGCATTACGATTGGCGATTTGTATCATGATGGGAGCATTGTGTATGGACCAGCCATGAATGAGGCATATCTGCTTGAGTCTAAAAAGGCAAAATATCCAAGAATAATTGCAGATGTACACAATATAAATGATTTTATAAAGCAGCAGGTAAAGCTTGGAAAAGCCGACCATTATGATGTTGAGGATATCCTGAATCTTCTGAAGCAGGACAGGGATGGAAAGTACTTTGTGGATATGCTCAGGCAGGACAGGGAATTATCTAATACAGGAGATGAATATTTCCAGTGGCTTAAAAGCCTTCGGACGGTTATAGTGGAAGGGCTTAACAGATATGCTTCTCCTCAAATGAAATGGAATGAAAAGCTGTATCGAATCCTTAATAGAAAATTTAAGCAATCTGTAAAACAGAATCGGGATATTTTTATAAAGTATGAATGGCTGAAAGAATATTATGATTCTGTAGTGGGTGATGAAGAGGCATATTATCCTGTTCCTCAATGTATGGAAAGAGCTGCACAGAAGCTGTTTCGGAAAGGCTATAATCAGCTAAGGATTCGGTATGAGGCGGGGAGGTATATTTGATTGAGAGTAACAATTCAGCCCATAGGTACAAGGCGGGTTTTCCACAGCGCATGTTTTCTGAAGGAGTCCTTATAAAAACGCCAGCGCTTAGCGAGGTCTTTTCGAGCTTAGTACTGTTGCGTTTTTATAGAGCGAAAGCGTGGCGACGCAAAAAACATGCGCTGTGGAAAACCCGCCTTGTACCTATGGGCTGAATTGTTACAAAGTGTCACATTTTTTATAGAATCTATATTGATTTTTGTGACAAAATTGCATATACTAAATGTATATCATATATCAAGAATCATTAGGAGGGTGATGTCTGATGGAAATAAAGAATAAAGAAAGGATGAGGAATACAGGAATACATTTTAAAGAAATAAGAACTCAATTAAATCTTACACAATGTCAGGTTGCGGAGTATATGGGAATTGACAGAAGTCTTATTGCCAAATTTGAAAAGGGTGAGCGAAGCATCGGAGTTGCGTCTTTAGAGCGTGCTTGCAGGCTTTTTGGGTGTGATATAAATGTGCTTTTAGGTGAAAGTAAATTTGAACCTATTGCAATCGCATATCGGGCAAAGGACTTGAAGAATGAGGATTTGGATGCGATTGCCAAAGTACAAAAGATTGCGTTGAATCTCCGCACGTTAAAGAAACTGGCAGAAATGGAGGTGAGGTGTTGAAATCTGATATTCAGTTGAGTGCTGAGGCGATTAAGGTTAGAGGAATGCTCGGATATGATAACAGGCAGCCAATAGCTATTACAAATGCAATTCTCAACTGTCCGGAGTACACGTTGATACGAATGGCATTTACGACGGATATAAGCGGCATGTCTATCATGGAAGCTGGTTCCAAAATCATTGCTGTCAATACGGCAATGTCCCTTGGAAGGCAGAGGTTCTCTGCAGCTCATGAGCTGTACCATGTTGAAGTGGAGAAAAGCAGCGCCGGCACTATTTGCAAAAGCGGTTATGATGATAAAAAGAGTGACAGCGAAATGGAAGCTGATAAATTTGCCTCTTATTTTTTGATGCCATATGATGGAATGGAGTGGTATATAGGGCAGCATCACATTGAACAGTGGAATAAGGAGCAGATTTTTGGGCTGAGCCAGTATTACCGGATGAGTTTTATGGCAGTTATTGTCAGATTATATCAGGAAAAGCGCATTACTCGGAGTGAATACGAACTGTTAAAGTATGTAGATGTTCAAAAAGAAGCGATGACAATCAGTGTGGCAGAGCCAGAGCTATATCAGCCAAATGAAAGCTTTAGGCAATACAGGGTTGACGGTCAATATATACAGCTTATGGAGCTGCTAAAGCCTACAGGAGCCATAAGTGAGAGCCGATATGGTCAATTTGCCAGAGAAGCATTTATGGACGATAGACTCAAAATATTGGAAAAAGGAGTGATGTACAATGATTGAGTTTGAAGGCATACGAAAGGAGCCGGAACAGGAAAAACGGGTCATATTTAATGACACGGATGTGCTGAGTTCCTTTTTGTGCGTCAATTCATTTAAAACGGTTTTAGATGTATTTGCACACAAAAGGTACAAGATGGTGGTGCCGCTTGTTGTACTGAATGAGCTAAGAGCCACCAGCAGAATAAAACAACTGTTTGCCACGCCTATAGAGGCTGAGATTCGGAAGGGGACGATTTATACAGAGGATATTATGCTTGGTACGGAGGAATTTGATACGTACATGGAGTTCAAGAACCGACAGGGGCTGGGAGATGGGGAATCGGCAGCATTAAGTTTGGCGATTCATACTCCACAGGCTGCAATCGCAAGCAATAACCTGAGGGATGTAAGAAAGGCAGTTGAGGACTACCACTTAGAATTGTGGACGGTTCCGGATATTATTCACTATGCGAAAGAGCATAACATTATCACTGAAAACAGAGCAAGCGAGCTCTGGAAAAAGATGGTACAGCATGGACGTAGGCTTCCATGTAGCACTTACGAGGAGTATTTACTGAAATTGTAAATTTTATTGATATCATAATAGAAAATAGAGAGCTATTTAGAACTAAAATGAAGATAAAATAATAATTAATACTATAAAAAATAACATTACTTAAAAAGTGAAAAAATAAAATAACATATTAAAAAAGAAAATAACTTAATAAATAACATAGAATAAACTATTTTGTAATCCTTAGACCTTCAAACCGGCATAAAATGTACATAGCCCATTTGAAGGTCTTTTCAACTTAGGCTAATAGGACTTTTCCGAATTTGCAGAAAAAATATCAAAAAGAAAAAATTAGGCCAATGGTACCAGTTCTTTATTCTGAACAAAATGATTTGTCTGCTGCAATAGTGTGAGTTTATAACATTTCTCTTTTTTTTCTTCCGTAAGCTTTGCTTTTACGGAAATAAAATAAAGAAAGCCTTCCTCTGTAACTGCCGATATCCAAAAATTTCGGATTTCTGCCTTGTCTGCCTGCATGACAAACAAAACCTCAGAAGAAATGCAGCCTTCTATATTTTTGTGGTTTTTCGTATAATAAGAATCCGCACTTACAAATGCTGGGGAAGCATATTCCACACCTTGATAAACATTCATATAATTTGCCAATATTTCTTTTTTTCTGCTTTTGAAATAAGCAGCTTCAAAGGCCATGATATTTCTCAAATGAGCCGTAGTCCCTTTGGAAGATATAAAACGCAGCCCGAATCCTGCAAAGCCTTCCGGCAGCGGATTTTTAAGCTCTTCATCATTTCCTATTAATCGGATCATCTGGGCATCCTTGCTTATAGGCCACGGTTTATCTCTTGTAAGTTCTATGGCATAATGTCCAATCTTTTTTATTTTTTCAGCTTTTTCCTTTTCTTCAGCCTTCATATTCATATAGTTTTGAAAAAATATGGTAACAACAATTGCCAGCAGCAATGCCTCGCAGTCCTTTATGTTCCTCAAAATCTTTCGCAGCGCCTGCCAAAAGCTTAAGGTATTATCTTCAGGAATGATAACCCAGACAAATGCTGCGGCTATGATTAGGAGGGCAATCAAAAGGATGGTCCACAACAAAGGGCATAAGACCGGTTTGAGTTTCTGTAAATTAATTTTTGGTTTTTGAAAATCATTCATTTGTTTTGCCCTTTAAGTTTCTTTTTGCTTTTTAACAGTTTCTTTTTAGATTTTTTTAACTCATCTACGCAGTCATATAATGTTTGTTCGTCTATATCATAATAGGCTTCAAGTGCCTTTTTATAGATTGCGTTTCG
The DNA here is from genome assembly GCA_023664735.1 of Robinsoniella sp. Classification (GTDB taxonomy): domain Bacteria; phylum Bacillota; class Clostridia; order Lachnospirales; family Lachnospiraceae; genus RGIG3040. The sequence continues at coordinate 330,880 of JAMPFB010000001.1, forward strand.
CTGTTGCTTATCGGTCTGTCTCTTTAGCGCCTTTAAAAGTTCGTTTATAAATTCAAGAGCTTCATCTTTATCAATTTCATCTAGGGATTTCTGGTTTCGTGCGAACCATAATGAAAAGTTTTCCATACCCATTTGTTCATGGTGGATTCTGGATAAAGCAATTCTGGCTTGTCTGCCAATTGTCCGCTGGCTTTGAGTTCCCTTCTTTATAAACCAGATGTATGTAGGAGTATCGTTTACGAGGATAGAGTCAAAAGTTATATCGACCATATCATTGAACATACAGGAAAACTTATCCTCCGGGAAATCAGAAATTTCGCCATCCCTGTATTCCACAAATATAATAGGTTTCCCGTATAAGACATTGCTTTCCTTTAATTGATGCTTTCCGTTTTTATTTATCTCAGTTAGCTGAGGGAAAAAATCTTTATATGTAGTTGCTAACTCATATTTCTCCGCAATGAAAGGAAAAATATCCATAAAGCTGACTGGTTCATTTTCATTTAAAAATATTTTTTCGCATAGCATATTTTTATAATATTTTATAAATTCCTTATAGCTCATGCTCTGCCTTTGGAAAGTCTTTAATCCGATTTCAAAATATATGATTTGTTTGTCTACGTACATTCGATCTGTTACGTTCATTAAATGGCATTTTGAAAGAGCATTACTGAATTTTACGGCTTTTTTGGATTCTACATATCTTTTTTGGAAAAAAGCGAGCATGTTGGCATTCTTCCGATGATGCATTGTGCCAAAACGTCTATAAAAATTTCCATTTTTGTTTATTAAAATAGACGGGTCAAAATAGACGTCTTTATATTTTTGAAAAAAATATCTCGTATCCAGCATGGGTATTTGTAAACTAAAATACATAATGACTCCTCCTTGTTTCAATACAATCCGTATAAAGAAGATGACGGAATTTTCATTTGTCTATAAATAAAAATCTCCTAGTGGCGAACACTTGGAGATTTAGGATAGTAGCTATTGCCTATCCATGCGGTATCACGCACTTAACTGGCAAGTATATGTCGGCGATAGCTTTCTGTCACTTTTGCGCAATGGCACAAAAATATGCTTGACATAATGGCTTATCCCTCCTGATGGGAGTTTCGCTACTTTTGCGAAACAGCCAGTCTGGAGTTATCCAGACAAAGAATTTTTATCCCATCTGCCACTGTTTAATATCCTTAATGCCTTTATAATATCATATTTCAATGTGTTTTGCAACGATTGTTTTGATTGAACATAAAAACTAAAAATAAAAACATGAAAACATAAAAACAGGCTGAACTGTTACAAAAACAGACATACCCCCGGATTTACTGGAATTTCCAAAACCAATATGTTACAATAAATCCGTATCTGAAATAAGATTTCGGGGATGATATTCAGTAAGGCTTAAGCCTCTGCAATATTGACAGCCGGTAAATTATATGCAAATATAAATATGGAAAATTTTAGTATAAGTCAGGAAGCTTATGCAGGGAATATCAAAGGAGACAAGTCATGGCAAACAAACAAATAAAAATTGGAGATATACTGGTTACGGAAAGCAGCAGCCCTTACATGATAGCAGAAATTGGAATCAATCATAATGGAGATATCCAAATAGCAAAGAAATTAATTGATGCGGCAAATGCTACCGGTTGGGATAATGTGAAATTTCAAAAGCGCACCCCGGAGCTGGCAGTGCCTGAGGCACAGAAGTCTGTTCCAAGGGAAACTCCATGGGGCACCATGACTTATTTGGAATATAAATATCGGGTAGAATTTGAAAAAGAACAGTATGACATCATTGATTCATATTGCAGGGATAAAGGAATGACATGGAGTGCCTCGCCATGGGATATGCCAAGTCTGGAATTTCTGCTTCAATATGACATTCCATATGTTAAGGTGGCAAGTGCATCAAATGGCAGGGATGATATGATTGCAGAGGCAGCAAAATCAGGAAAGCCGGTAATTTTATCCACTGGAATGACCACTATGGAAGAGGTAGACCATGCTGTGGAGGTGCTTGAGAAATACGGGAAGGGGGATTATATCCTGCTTCATACAAACAGCGCTTATCCGGCTCCGGTAAAGGATTTGAATCTCCGTATGATTGAAACGTTGCGAAATAGATTTGACTGTCTTGTGGGATATAGCGGACATGAGGCAAATTTAGAGCCTACCATTGCGGCGGTAGCTTTAGGGGCATGTGTGGTTGAACGGCATGTTACGCTGTCGCATGACATGTGGGGAAGCGATCAAAAGGCAAGCCTTGAGGTACACGCAATGGATATGTTGAAGAAGCGCATTCAGGATGTCCATATGGCACTTGGAACAGGAGAGAAATATATGTCTGAAAGTGAAGCTGTTCAGAGAAAAAAACTTCGGACGGTATAATTCAATAACCTGCATGGATAGGTATGATTAGTGGAAAGTCAGATGCTGTTTTATAAATAAAGCTCTAAGGGGACTGTAGAATGAAAATTGCAGTAGTTGGAACGGGTTATGTTGGACTGGTAACAGGCGCATGCTTCTCGGATATGGGAAATGATGTGTGGTGCGTGGACGTGGATGAAGATAAAATTGAACAGTTGAAACAGGGTATCATCCCGATTTATGAGCCGGGACTGGAAAATCTGGTATTGAACAATTACAAAATAGGACATTTGCGTTTTACAACAGATATCAATCAGGCTTTGGAAAAAGCAAATGTATGTTTTATTGCGGTGGGCACGCCCATGGGCGAGGACGGAAGTGCGGATTTGCACTATGTATTAGAAGTGGCAAGGAGCATTGGAAGAGGCATGAAGCGCCATATGTACGTGGTGGATAAGTCCACGGTGCCGGTAGGAACGGCAGAAAAGGTAAGAGCAGCTATTCAGGCTGAGTTAGATGCAAGAGGCAGTGATTTGACCTTTGATGTGATTTCCAATCCGGAATTTTTAAAGGAAGGAAGTGCAGTAGGAGACTGTATGCGGCCTGACCGTATTGTAATTGGCGCAGACAATGAAGATGCAGCAGAGGTAATGTGCCAGCTTTATGCGCCTTATGTGAGAAATACGGAAAATTTTATTATAATGGATATTGCCAGTGCAGAGATGACAAAATACACAGCAAATGCCATGCTTGCCACAAAAATCAGCTTCATGAATGAAATTAGTAATATTTGTGAAAAGGTAGGCGCTGATGTCAATAAAGTAAGAAGGGGAATCGGTAGCGACCAGCGTATTGGGTATTCCTTTATTTATGCAGGATGTGGATATGGTGGAAGCTGCTTCCCAAAGGATGTGCAGGCGCTTGTAAGGACAAGCCGTCAATTTGGCTATGAGCCTCAAATGCTAGAGGCAGTGGAGGCAGTCAATAAAAGGCAGAAGCTTGTGATTCCCAGAAAAGTAGTAGAACGCTTTGGCGAGGATTTAACGGGCATGAATTTTGCAGCATGGGGACTTTCATTTAAACCGGATACAGATGACATGAGGGAATCGGCTGCTATTACGATTATAGATGAACTGACAAAGCGTGGGGCAAGGGTAACCGCTTATGATCCAAGGGCGATGAATGAAGCAAAGGAGTGTTATTTAAAGGGGAATGACAGTGTCTCTTATGTGGAAAGCAAATATGAAGCTTTAAAAGAGGCAGATGCGCTGATTCTCATTACCGAGTGGAAGGAATTCCGGCAGCCGGATATGGAAGAAATTAAAAATCTTTTGAAAAATCCCGTCATATTTGATGGCAGAAATCAATATGACAAAAAAATGATGAGAAAACTGGAAATTGAATATTATCAAATAGGAGTCGGCGCTCACTGACGAAAGCCGGGAAAAGGTGCATACTAGCGGTTGTTAGTCTGCACCTTTCTTTTATAGCATTCTCTTTCCTCCTCGTTCATCTGGGTATATTTTATAAAATCCAGTTTCATTTCCTGAAGGGGATTGTCGCAGATAGGACATCGGGTTTTGTGACCGTTTAAAATGTGGAAACGGCTGCAGTGACTGCATAGATGAATATATAGCATAAAAATACCTCCCATAAGCTTGCTTGTTTTGTAAATATTGTGTCATTTTTTGTGTATAAGGTCAACCTAATTACGTTGACAAAAAACAGCAAATTATAAGAAAAAGAAAAGGAAACAGACAGTATTTTCCAGAATATACCAATCCCTGCAAAGCGAAGTTGCGAAAACAAAGAATTTATGTTAGAATACTCGCAGAATGTCTGTCAGCTTGAATGGGTGGATTTTCATTAGAAAATCGGGAGGTATGCAGGAGATAAATAGAAAATCATATGACTGCATATCCTAAGAAAAGGAAACAGACAATAAAAACGGGAGGATAACGAATGAGAACTTATTTGGTAACAGGAGGCGCAGGCTTCATTGGTTCCAATTATATTCATTATATGTTTAAAAAGTACGGGGACGAAATCCGCATTATCAATGTGGATGCCCTTACTTATGCAGGTAATTTGGAAAATTTAAAGGAAGTGGAAAACAGGGAAAATTATACCTTTGTAAAGGCAGATATTTGCGACAAAGACACGATTTCAAAATTGTTTGCAAAAAACGATATTGACAGGGTGGTGCATTTTGCGGCGGAAAGTCATGTGGATAGAAGCATTAAGAATCCGGAGGTGTTCGTACAGACAAACGTACTGGGTACCCTTGTGATGTTAAACTGTGCAAAGGCAGCATGGGAACAGCCGGATGGCACCTTTAAGGAAGGAAAGAAATTTCTTCATGTTTCCACGGATGAGGTATATGGCTCTTTAGAGGAAGAGGGAGAGTATTTTTATGAAACGACTCCTTATGACCCACACAGCCCTTATTCTGCCAGCAAGGCAAGCTCGGACATGCTTGTAAAGGCATATATGGACACATACCGTTTCCCAGCTAATATTACCAATTGCAGCAACAATTACGGACCTTATCAGTTCCCGGAAAAGCTGATTCCCCTTATTATCAACAATGCGCTGCAGGGTAAAAAGCTTCCGGTTTACGGTGATGGTAAAAATGTCCGGGACTGGCTTTATGTGGAGGATCACGCAAAGGCAATCGACATGGTGCAGGAAAAAGGCAGATTGTTTGAAACCTATAATATAGGCGGGCATAATGAAAAGCAAAATATAGAAATTATCAATATTATTATAGAGACTCTTCAGGAAATGCTTCCGGATGGAGATCCCAGAAAAGAGCTGGTGTCAAAGGACTTAATCACTTATGTGACGGATAGAAAAGGCCATGACAGACGCTATGCCATTGCACCGGACAAGATTAAAAAGGAAATTGGCTGGGAGCCGGAGACTATGTTTAAAGAGGGGATCAGGCTGACTATCCAGTGGTTTTTTGAACATGAAGAATGGATGAAGAGCGTAACAAGCGGCGACTATCAAAAATATTATAATGAGATGTATCAGTAAATATATTTGGAGGGAAGGTTGAAGACAGCCTTCCCCCTTAGTGTACACAGGTATGGAAGCAGAGTTGCGAATAGGGGCGCAGGTTTCTGTTTCCGAATAAGGAAAGATTTTGAAAATGCAGGAAGGAGCAATATATGAAGGGAATTATATTAGCAGGAGGCTCAGGGACAAGATTATATCCTCTTACGAAAGCGATTTCAAAGCAGATTATGCCGGTTTATGATAAACCTATGATTTATTATCCGCTGTCCATTTTAATGCTTGCAGGCATCAAAGAGGTGTTGATTATTTCCACGCCAAGGGATTTGCCTGTGTTTAAAGAATTATTTGAAAGTGGGGAGCAGCTCGGAATGAAGTTTTCCTATGCGGTACAGGAAACTCCCAGAGGGCTTGCGGATGCTTTTATCATTGGAGTGGACTTTATCGGCAGCGACAGCGTAGCGCTGGTTTTAGGGGATAATATATTTTATGGACAGAGCTTTTCAAAAGTCCTTCGGAAAGTGGCGGAAAGGGAGACGGGCGCCACGATTTTCGGCTATTATGTAAGAGATCCAAGAGAATATGGAGTAGTGGAATTTGATGAAAGCGGAAAGGCTCTTTCCATTGAGGAAAAACCGGAAAAGCCCAAGAGCAATTATGCGGTGCCGGGGCTTTACTTTTATGACAATGATGTAGTGGAGATTGCGAAAAACGTAAAGCCATCAGCCAGAGGGGAAATTGAGATTACCAGCATCAATAACGAGTATTTAAGGAGAGGCACTCTTCAGGTGGAGACGTTAGGAAGAGGCTTTGCATGGCTTGATACAGGCAATCATGACTCGCTTTTGGATGCAGCGGATTTTGTGGCTGCTTTTCAAAAAAGACAGGGACTTTACATTTCCTGTATAGAAGAAATCGCATACAAAAGAGGATTTATTGACAGAGAGCAGTTGCTTTGTCTTGCCAAACCGCTGATGAAGACCGATTATGGAAAATATCTGGTAGAGGTTGCAAATGGACTCTAAATTAAAAAAACAGGTAATTTGGGCAGTAATTGCCATTATGATTTGCGTTGTGGGCGCCGTGTTTTTTGCCAACTTTCTTACAACAGGCAGTTTTTTACCAAAGGGACTGCAAAAGAATCAAGAGCGGCAGGCTGGATTGGAAGAAACGGAAGGGCTTGCGGGAGCGGAAGACCCTGTTTACAAGGAATATGATTTAAATCCCAAAAAGGATCCCTATGCATTTATGGAAGATCCGGATTTCTTTGATCCGTTAGCCGTGTCAGAGGAAACGGAGTCGGAGAAAAAAAGCAGGGAATTATCTCTGCTGGTCAATTCCGTGGAAAAGGATTTGCGTGTAACAGTCGTTGATGGGAATGACAGGCTTGTGGCAGGTAAAGGTTTCCGGATTTTGTTAGAAGCATTGGAAGGAAATACGGTAAAGGAAAGCATTTACTATAAGGATTTAGACAAGGACGGGCTTATTTATATAGGCGATATGAAAGCGGGGGATTATCAGGTTTCCTTGGAAGAAATGGATGATTTTATTGTGCCGGAAACGGTTTCCATCCATGTTAAGGAACAGATTGAGTACCGGCTCATAGAAGATATTTCCTATATGATTAAATCCGAAGATGAAGTGGATGCATCCATAGAAGATACAGAGGTTTTAGGTGCCTTGGCAGATGCGGACAGCACAGAAACGGTAGAGCATTTAAAAGGGGAAAATACGGGCTTTGGAATTGATGTGTCCAAATGGAATAAAGAGATAGACTGGAAAAAGGTAAAAGCAGCAGGTGTGGAGTTTGCCATTATCCGCTGCGGTTATAGAGGTTCCTCTACCGGTGCACTGGTAGAAGACCCTTATTTTAAAAAGAACATAGAAGGCGCTGTAAAAGAAGGAATCAAGGTAGGAGTTTATTTCTTTACTCAGGCTGTGAATACAGTGGAAGCGGTGGAGGAAGCTAGTATGGTGCTTACTTTATGTAAGGGCTATGAGCTTGCCTTCCCTATCTTTATTGATACGGAAGGGGCAGGCGGAAAAGGCAGGGCGGATGAGCTGGATCGGGAAATCCGTACTCAGGTATGTAAGGCGTTTTGCGAGACCATTGAAAATTCCGGATTTAATGCAGGAGTCTATGCAAGCAAAAGCTGGTTTGGCAGCAATGTGGATGCCAGCGTGCTTGAAAGCCATTATATCTGGATGGCTCAATATAAAAAGACACCTACTTATGATAGGAGTTATGATATGTGGCAGTATACGTCATCCGGTTCCGTAGACGGCATTGACGGAAGAGTGGATTTGAATATTAGTTATGTGGGATTTTAGAAATAAAAAACAGAGAGGAAGAGAAAAATGGGAAAGACAACAGTGGGAAAGATAACGGTAGAAACCTGTCATATAGAAGGGCTGAAGGTCATTACGCCGTCTGTATTCGGTGATGCGAGAGGTTATTTTATGGAAACCTATAATTATAATGACTTTAAGGAAGCGGGAATCGACATGGAGTTTGTTCAGGATAATCAGTCTGCTTCCAAAAAAGGCGTATTAAGAGGGCTTCATTATCAAATCAACTTTCCACAGGATAAGCTTGTACGGGTAGTAAGCGGAGAAGTGTTTGACGTGGCAGTGGATTTAAGGAAAGGTTCAAAGACTTATGGGCAGTGGTATGGCGTGCATTTATCGGCAGAAAACAAGAAACAGTTTTTTATACCGAAGAACTTTGCCCATGGATTTATCGTGCTATCAGATTATGCAGAATTTGCCTATAAGTGTACGGATTTTTATCATCCTAATGATGAGGGCGGCTTGCTTTGGTGTGACGAGGCAATTGGAGTAAAGTGGCCTATGCCGGAGGGGATGACAAGAGAGGATTTGATAATTTCTGAGAAGGATACAAAATGGAGCGGCTTACATGAGCAAAAAGGTAAATAAGCTTGTTTGGATTGGCATATGGTTACTTGCCTTTGCCCTTTCTCTTTTAGGGGCATGGAAGTCCATTTATATCAGTGCGGATATTGATGAATCCTATACAGTGACAATGGCTTGCCGCCTGTTGAAAGGGGACAGGCTGTTTCAGGATATGTGGGAGCTTCATCAGACCTCCGCTGTTTTATATGTGCCCTTTGTCTGGCTGTTCCAGAAGGTGACAGGTTCTGTCATAGGAATGCTGGTCTTTTTAAGGATGACAGGCGTGTGTATTCAGGGGCTTCTGGCTCTTTTCCTATATCGTACCTGCCGGCATTATATGCCCTTTAGGTGGGCAGGGCTTCTTGCCATACTGTTTTTTAATTTTACCCCGAAGCATATTCAATCTCCGGAATATACATTGATGTGCTGCTGGGGACTGGTTCTGACAATGATGTCACTTCTGCAGTTTTCTAAAAAGCAAGGAAACAGGCGTTCCTTCCTGTATCTATTTGTGGCTGCAATAGGGCTTTGTGTTACGGTGCTTTCCTATCCGGCGGCTGTATTTTTGATTTTCCCTTTTCTGGCAGTAATTGCTTATTTGACTAAGGCTGGCTGCAATAGGGAGGAAAAGCAAAGGAGCTTTGGCTCTGAAAGAGTACAGGTATGGAAGAATATGGGCATATTCACAGGGGTTTGTGCGGCCTGTGGGATTTTGTTCATGGCTTATGTATTAAGCGGCGCCACATTGGAGGGGCTTTTTGAAACACTGCCTTATGTGTTTATGGACGAGTCTCATGAGCAGGTGATGAGCGAGCATATTTTAAGCCATATTCGGTATTTGTGGGATATGTTAAAAATAACCCTTCCGGCTGTCCTGATTTGTCATATAGGCAGGGTATTATTCCGGAAATGGAAAAAGAAGGAGCATTGGCTGTTTGCTTCCGGGCTTTTGGTGTTTCAGGCAGCATATGCCCTTGTGCAGTTCCATACCATACAGGATGTAAATTTCCTGATTTTCTTTCCGGTTATTTTGCAGACTTTGGTTATCGGCATTTATTTTTATCTGTCTTATGAGAAAACGGAACAGGAGAAGGCGCTTTTTTATACGATGATTGTTCCTAATCTGTTTTTGGTAGCAGCAGTATTGCTTTCCTCCAACCTGACTGCCAATTATTCCATGTCCTTTTTCTTTCCGGCTGTGCTGGCAGGGTTGTATATGATTGTCAGGGCATTTTGGGAAAATGGCTCTGCTCAAGGAGCGGATAGAAAGAAAGAGAAGCTGGAGGAGGCAGTACGATTGAAAAAAACGGGAGATCCGGAAAGACCAGAACAGGCAGGGAAAACGAAAAACACGGCATTTTCCTTAGTTATGGGAAGGATAGTGGCAGTGTTATTTATCCTTGGCTTTACAGGAATGGTGTTTACCAGCCGGATTTTTCTGGTGCGCTATACGGCAACCCAGCGCCTGAATGTATTTGAACCCAATTATGAGGCATGGCATGGGGTGCTAAGTGGTATCCGTTTAGGAGATACAGACTACAGGCAGTATGAATGGAAGACGGCTTCCCTGCATGAGCATGTGACAAAGGAAGATGTATTTTTGTATGTGGGGGCGGATATGTTTCTATATGGCGAAACGGAGGCTGAAATCGGTACGGGAAATACGATAAGCACACCGGCATTTGGAGAGCAGCTTCTTGCCTATTATGAAAGGTTCCCGGAAAGAATACCTACTGTTATTTTTCTGGACTGCGAATATACCATGGATTATCGCATATGGCTGGAAAAGGAACCCTTTGGAAGCTTTATACGGGAGAACTATGAGGAACCTTTAGTAGAAGGACCTTTATATATTTATAAGAAAAAATAATAACAGTTCAGCCCACAGGCGCAGAGCGAGTTTCTCACAGAGCATGTTTTCTGCGTCGCCACGTTTTCGGAAAAAAGGAGGGAGCTTGGATGGAAATTTTTCATATGGCAGCACTGGCAGCTATGCTTTTGGCAGCTCCTTTTTTGCTTGGAATGCTGTTTGGCAAAGAAACCGTAAGCGGAACTTATATAGCAGGTGCGCTTCTTTTATGGGGCAGCTTTGAGGCTGTGGCTATTGCAGCAAATTTAAGAGGATGGGATTTTCAGATGCTGTCCCGTAGATTTCTTTTTGTATTGGCGGCGCTTGTGTGCGCTGGCATAGCAGCCTTGTGTGTAAGGATTATTGGTGGAAGGAAGGGGAAGTGCGCAGGAAAGGACATAAGCAAAAAAGAAGGAGAGCCTTGGAAGGAATTGCTTTTGATTGTGCCGGCTTTTCTTCTTGTGGGCAGTTTGTTTTTTGTGTATGCGCCTAAGCTGGAAAGCTGGTATCTGGTGCCGGAAACGGTAAATACCATTTTAGATACTAATTCCCTCCATGGTTTTCATCCTCTTACCGGACAGCCGCTTTCTCTGCCAAAGGGATTTGGAGAAAGCCTTATGAATCTGCCGGCTTTTTATGCTTGTCTGGCAAGGTGGTTTCAGTTGGAGACGACAGGACTTTTGTTTCATGGCATGTCGCTTTGGGTGCTTTTTATCAGTTTCCTTGTATATAATCAGTTTGCAGCTTTCTTTTTTGGCAAGTGGCAAAAAGGGCGCATTTTGTTTATGTGGGTCTATGCACTGGTGCTTTTACTGGGAGATGGGGCATATATGAATGAAGCGTATCAAATGCTTCATTATGCTTATGAAGGAAGGGCTGTGCTTACGGGAGTCCTGCTGCCTTATTGCCTGTATTTGCTTTTGACAGCCTTTTTTGGATTTTCGGTAAGGCTAAAGCATCAGGAAGGAGTGGCAGAAGGAAAGGGGCGGATAAATATATTTCGTGTTTTTTCAGGGATAGCTGAGTATGTGCTTCTCTTTTTGGGCGGCCTTTTGGTTCTGGGAGTGGACTATGGAATAGGACTGCTTTTAACTATGACAGCCTTGTCATGTATTGCCGGGGTTTTTCGATTTTTGGTAAATAGGCTTTCCGAAAGAAGAAGGAAAGGCAATAAAAGCATGAAGCAGGTGTAGGAGCAGGATAGAAAACAGGAGTATTTAGAAAGGTCAGGAAAGGAACATGGCAGAAATAAAGGAAAGCATGGAGCTTGGATATTATTTCATGAATTTGGAAGACAAGTATTGGGGATTATTTCTCATTTCTCTTATAGTGCTGTTTTTTTTCCTTGGAAAGAAGAAGGGGTTCCTTTTAGAATATGGGGTGTTATCTTATTTCTTTCTGCTTTGTCCTCTGACTGTTTTTTTTCTGATAAAATGGTTTCCTTCCCTTTCCCTTTATTATCCAATCCGGTGGCTTTGCCAGATTCCCCTTTTTCTCTGTATTGCAGCAGTGTTAGTGCTTGAAAGGGCAGACAAGGAACGGGATTGGAAAAAGACTTTGGGGGCGGCAGTGTTGTTGTTCCTTATGCTGTTTCTTTCCGGAACCCCTGTCTTTATGGAGGAAAATCCCACATGGAGCCATGAGTCCGGTCTGGAAGCGGAATATGTGGAGACTTACGATATGCTCTTGGCGGATATGGAAAAGCGAGGCATGGAAAAGGCTTATGTATGGGGACCAAAGGATTGGATGGAGGACGCTCGTGTATACAGCGCTGCCTTTTATCCTATTTATGGGAAGGATATGTGGGAGGAACAGGCGGCATGGGGCTATGAAGCTTCTTACAGCGATACGCAGAAAATGCTTTATGAGTTTTATACCACCTATGAGTCGGTGCAGGGACCTTTAAGCAATAAGTGGCAGCAGGTGGAGGTTTTAGCGGATGCTCTCAATTTAAATAGCGATGTGGCATGTGATTATGTAGTCATGCACCGGGGAACCAATCACTGGAAGGATAGAGGCTCTAAAGTAAAAAGGCTTGGAAATGTGGATGTAGAAGGAGCCTTTTTAAGCAGGAATTACGAAGAGGCAGGGAAGACGGAAAATTACTATATATTTTACAAAGGGACAGGTGAGTGATGTGGGCATGATATTTCAATACGGACTGGCTTTTTTCTGGATGTGCGTCATTCCGGTTCTGACAGGCGGTATTTTTAGAAATGTGTTGGAAAAGCAAAAACGGTTTCTGCTTATTTCGGCTATGGGAATAGGATTGGTTTTACATTATAGCATTTATCAAATAGCGGCAATGGCATTTATACTTCTGGATGGAAGCTTTCGGCTGCTTACTTGGCTTTATATAGGAATCAGCCTGTTTCTGGCGCTTTTTGGAGCGCTAGGATGGTACAAGTATTTTAAGAAGGAACGGGAACAGCGAAAAACAGAAGTAAAGGAGCAGGCTGCTTATAAGTGTTACAAGGATCCTTATTTTCTTATGGGAGCGGCACTGGTGGCGGCACAGATATTGGTGATTTTGCTTATGTCCACGCCGGATAAGGATGATGCCTTTTATACAGGGCTGTCTTCCATGTGCCTGTCTCATGATTATGTGTTGAAGTACAGCGCCTATGACGGGCTCATGCAGATGCCCATTGAAACCCGGTATGTTATGGCGGCGCTGCCGGTTTATCAGGCCTCCTTATGCCTTATGAGTAAAAGGCTCCATACATTGATTATCTGCCACAATTTATTTCCGCTGTTTTATATGCCTTTTGCATACGGTCTTTATTGTATGCTGGCAGAAAAATGGATGGAAAAGAAAGAGGATTTGGGCAAGTTTCTTTTGTTTTTTGCTTTTTTGCATATGTTTGGCAATTATTATGTATTTAGTCCGGAAAATTTTCTGATTACCCGCATATGGCAGGGAAAAGCATTGTTTGTTACCATAGGGCTTCCTTTTGTTTGGCATTTTATGAATCGGGCATGGGAGCAGGAAGGAGTCAAAGAAGCGCTTCCTTACTGGTTTTTAGTAACGGCAGGGCTCCTTGCCAGCGCTTTTATGGGAGAAACCGGCTTATACCTGAATTTTCTCGTGGTGGGCGTTTTGGCTCTTTCCAATCTGCTTGTAAGGAAAAAATGGAAAAACTGCGTTTTTGCAGCCTGCAGCCTTTTGCCGGAAGTGCTGCTCATGGCTGTTTTCCTGTTATAGAAAAGAGGAATCAATATGTCATGGCTTAACATATTAAAGGAAGAAGTAAATACCTATTGGGGAACAGGAGCTTTTGGGCTTTTGTTTCTTGGAGCCTTTTTGTTCTTTTTCTTAAGAAAGGAAAAGAGCCGGGAAATGAAGGTTTATCTCTTTTATGGGGCAATTCTCATGTTCCTTATTGGAAATCCAATACTTCTGACAGTAGTGTCAAAAGCAAAAATGATGAATGTATTTGAAAGGTTTTTCTGGCTTCTTTTGTCGCCGGTATGTATTGCTTTAGCTCTTGTACGGATTTCAGAGAAGAAAAAATGGCTGTGGATTCCCTGTTTGCTTCTGATTGCCCTTTGTGGAAACACGGTATATACGAGCATAGAATATAAGCCTGCTGAAAATGTATATAAAATCAGCGAGGAAGCAATACAGGTAAGTGAGATTATTTTAAGGGATTATGAAAAGCTTCCGGAGGATGCCCCGGTTGTTCCGAACCGGATGGGCTTTCAAGGACCAAGGGCAATTGTGGCAGAGCCTATAGCGGAAGATATTCGTATGTATAATGCCAATATTGAGTTGTTATTTGTAAGGATGAGATTTGGCAACTATAAAGAAGTAAAAAAGGTCGCAAGGCAGATGTTGATGTCCAATGATGAAATTAAAATAAAGCGGATTGTTAAAAAGATGAAAAAGGACCAATTTCAGTATGTGGTATTTGCATCCCATCATATTTTGCCTGAAAATATGGAAAAATACCCTGTTCACATCATTGGAAGAACAGAAAATTATGTTGTTTATAAGCTGGAGGATCAGCCGGCGGAAAGCTATACCATTACCCAGTTTGCTGATGTGGAGGGGCTTCAATGCATGAGCTATCTGATAGAGGACGGCAGGGGTGGTTTGGCAGTCGTGGATGGCGGAAGGGCATGGCAGTCCATTCCTTTGGTGGAGGAAATCAAGAAAAGAGGGGGAAGAGTGGACTATTGGATTATTACCCATCCCCATGATGACCATTGCGGAGTGCTCTGCTCGATTTTAGAGGCAGGCTGGGATCAGACGGAAATTTCCATAGGGCAGATTTTTATCGGGGAAATGGATTATGAAGCAGTAGAGAAGCAGGGAATCCGGGTAGATACCTATAGTTATCTGCTGCAGGGCTTGAATGGGCATGAAAATGTAACATGGCTAAGGGCTGGGGATGTGAAAAACGTTCTGGGGCTGAAAATGGAGGTGCTCCATAGCTGCGACGAGCTGGTGATTTCTAAGAGCGATAATATTTTAAACGATGGCTCCATGGTATTTAAGCTGTCTGCAAAGCAGGAAAGCATTTTGTATCTGGCGGATGTGGGAGAGCTGGTGGCAGATGAAATCCTGACAGAATACGGTGATAAGCTGGATGCGGATTATGTACAGATGCCCCATCATGGCAACGGAAGCCTGCCGGATTCTTTTTATGAGCTTGTTTCCCCGAAAACTGCTTTGTTTGATGCCCCGGACTGGCTGATGGAAAACAGGAACCGGGAAACCGGGGAAGAGAGCTATTATACAACGCCTCATTATATAGAGCTGATGGAAAGCATGGGAGCGGAAATTATCAGCTATGATACGGCGCCCAATGAGATTATTTTGCATTAAGGCAGGGGGATGTGCTGCAAAGTGGAACGAAGAAAAAGGAAAACCAGACTGCTGCTTCTTATGCTGCTTATGCTTATGCAAAGCGGCTGTGGGCAGAAGGAAACAACAGGGACATTTGAAATCATTCAGCAGGAAGTGGATGCAGTCTGCCAGCCTGTTGGAATAGATAACCGGACTCCTGCCTTTTCATGGAAACTTGTTTCAGAGGAACAGGGATTTTTACAAAAGGCATATGAAATACAGGTTTATGAACAGGATAAGCTTACAGGGGAAAAAGAACTTGTATGGGACAGCGGCAGAGTAAAAAGTAAAAGCACTTCTGCCATTCCTTATGAGGGAGACCAGCTAAAGGAGCATTCTGCCTATGTCTGGACAGTTACGGTAACGGATAATCAGGGAAAATGCATTTGTTCAAAGGAGGCTTCCTTTACTACGGCTTTTTGGCAGGAAAATGCTTTTTCACAGGGAAAATTCATTACCATGAATCCGGAAGAAAATATTTATGAAGACGGACAAGCCGTTTTTCGGAAAGAATTTGTGCTGGGGAATCAGGAAATCAAGGAAGCAGTGCTTTATTCCAGTGCCCTTGGGATTTATGACGGATATGTCAATGGAGAAAGGGTGGGAAAAAGGAATCCGGAAAGTGGAGAAATGGAATATGATGAATTAAAGCCGGGCTGGACAGATTATGAAGACAGGCTTTTGTACAACACTTATGATATAACAGAGTATCTTCGGAAAAATGAAAAGAATGCCATGGCATTTATGGTAGGAACAGGCTGGTGGTGCGGAAGGGTTTCTCAGGGAACCTATGGATATCATCTGCCGGCTTTCATCGGGGAGCTCCATATTTTATATGAGGATGGAAGCAGAGAGATTATTGCCACAGATGAAAGCTGGGAGTATTGCAAAGATACTGCCGTGGTATCAGCAGATATTTATAATGGCGAGGTGTATGACTGCCAAAAGAGAACTACAAAGCAGGAATCCATGGTGGAACTGGAGTCGGGCAGGCATCCGGTGTATATGCCGACGGAGGAGGTATTGGGATTTACAGGAGAATTTCAGTCCTTTTATGGATATCAGGTACAGGAGCAGGAAAAGTATACCCGAAAGCCGGAAAGCATTGTAATATATGACGGAAGTGTCAGTGGTAATAGTACCTATGGGCATATCAATGAGATTGCAAGAATAGAAGCTTGGAGGGAGGAAGGTACAGAGCTGGCAAGTGGAAGTCTTAGGATAAAAAAGGGGCAGACTGTGATATTTGACTTTGGGCAGAATATGACAGGCATACCGTATTTAAAATATCAGGCAAAAAAGGGAACCCAAATAACTCTTCAGTTTGGGGAAATGCTCAATGACAGTGGGGAAGAGGAAAAAGGAAATGATGGTCCAAAGGGCAGCTTATATCGGGAAAATTATAGAACTGCCATATCTTCTGTTACGCTTACTGCAGGAGGAGAGGAAACAGAGGAATATCGAACAACATTTTCTTATTTTGGCTTTCGCTATATTTCTTTGGAAGCATCGGAAGATATAGAGCTTTTTGGAATAACAGCAGTTTTTATTGGTAATTGTTCACCGGAATGTGGAAATATTATAACAGATAATGAAAAAATCAATAGGCTGATAGAAAATATTCAATGGAGCCAGAGGAATAACTTTTTATTGACAGCAACGGATTGCCCCCAAAGAGATGAGCGATTGGGCTGGACAGGAGATACGCAGGTATTTCAAAAAACCTCAATGTTTAATCAGGATTTAAGAAATTTTTACCGAAAGTGGTTGGAAGATTTAAGGGATGGGCAAAAGGAGGATAATTCCTATCCGGATACGGTTCCTTATTCGATAGTGACTGGAAGCGGTAATGCCGGGTGGGCGGATGCCGGAATTTCTGTTCCTTATGAATTATACCAGCAGTATGGGGACATTGCTTACATAGAAGAAATGTATGAATCCATGAGCAGATATATGGATTATCTGGAAAGCATCAGCAGCTTTGAGGGAGAAGGAGCCAGAATAGGCGCTCTTACAGCATTTGGAGACTGGCTTGCTTTTGAGGAAACCGATAAGGAAATGGTTTCCGCTGCTTATTATGCCAGAGATGCCAGAATGATGATGGAAATGGCAGAGGCGCTGGGCAAAAAGAAGGACCAGAAAAAATATAAAAGCCTGCTAAAGAAAATAAAGATATATTTTAACAAAACATACGTTATTGATTCGTACTTAAAGCAAAGGACACAAACAGCATGTCTGTTGGCGCTTTCTAATGATTTGCTGGATGGTAAGGCAAAAGAAAATGCGGTTTCGGACCTAGCCTCTTCCATAGAAGCAAATGGAAACAAATTGAAGACTGGATTTCTAGGAACACCGGAGCTTCTTCCAGTGCTTGTTAAGGAAGGGCAGGCAAGGCTGGCATATGAGCTTTTGCTGCAGGAGGAGAATCCCTCGTGGCTTTATAGCATCAATCAGGGCGCTACTACGATTTGGGAAAGATGGGACTCCTATACAAAAGAGGGCGGTTTCCATAAGGATGGAATGAATTCATTCAATCATTTTAATAACGGAAGTGTGGGAGCTTTTCTCTATGAATCGCTGCTTGGCATTTCCATAGATGCTCCGGAAGGGAAGATTCTGCTAAATCCGGTTATTTTGACAGATGGAACAATGGGTATTCAAAGCTGTGAGGGGTATTATGATTCTATTTTTGGAAAGATACAGGTGAAATGGAGTGTTTCTGAAAATATGCTTTCCTATGAGGTGACAATACCTGCTAACGGAGAGGCTGTTTTGATATTGCCGGAGGAAGAGAAAAGAAAGGAATTGCAGGCTGGAAGCTATAAGTTTACACAGAAATTCAAATGATAACAAATGTTATAAAAGTGAAATTATAAGTATTTTTGGGGATTAAGTGATAGACAATAGTTTATCTGCCATTGTCTGTACGGTTTCTGGTGGAAGTTGTGTAACTTGAATAACCTTGAGAACATTGTCGCCCATTTTTAATAAGTTTTCTGCGACTTCCAATTTATTTTCCCATCTTCCTTCTTCTTTTCCTTCAAGTCTTCCTTCTTCTCTGATTTCATCCATAATCGCACACATTTCTGCCACTCCCTTCTTATCTTCCTTAAAATAACGTTTCCTTTTTGATGTAACAGGAAACAAAACATCATCATAGGCATCGCTTTCTGTAAAAATAGTCATAAGCTTTGAGGTATTTGAATCATCTTTGTTGGAGGCGTTCACATAGATTTCCTGCAAGCCGTTTTCTACGACAGTGCCGGTCTCCCGAATAATCCTGTCTATATGGTAGACGGTTTTCCCTTCTTTAAAAAAGTCCGACTTCGATATGTAAATAATACATAAATCCAGTATGTCCTTAAATTTAGAACCAGTATCGGTAATATTGGCTGTGATGCAGGAAGCATGGTAACGGACTCTGCGTTGATGGTCAACGTCATTTTCCTTTTGGACTTCTACATTGATGACTTTGCCACTGCCAGCTCTGCATAGGATATCCAAAATAACGGAGCGGCCCTGTAGGTTCTTAATGGTATGCTGGGAACTGCTTTCCAGTACCACTAAGTCTTCATCTTCTAAAATCGTCCGGATGACTTCCTGACAAAACAGGGTATCCTCTGCCATTTTCTTTAAAAAATCATCATCAATGGGATTTAAAAGTCTTGTCCTCTCGGCATAGGTCTGACTGTTCATTTGTTGCAATGCTCCTTTTCTGTCTGAAATATATGGATTTGTCAGAGCAGAAAAGGGATAACCAATAAATCTTCTTAACCATAGTATATGAAATATATGGGAAATTTGCAAGATAAAAATGTGCGTTATTGAAAATAGATGCTGACAGTTTTGAGTTATCCTGTTATCTGCTCAGATGTTGAATTAAATTTAGAAATAATAGTTTGAAATGATGACCGATATGGTCTGGAAATAAATCAGATAAAATAAGCTAACAATTATTTTACCAATTTGAAATTAGGATAAGTCTAACATAAATAAGAAAGAGCCGCAAGAGGTATTTGGAAACAAAATTGTAACAGTTTAGTTTATTCTTTGAATGTAGTGGCTAAGCGGACGCAACAGAGGGCTGAAAGTGGATTGGCCTCCAAAGCTCACCCTATGCCCTGCCAGCTCCCATGCCCGTTTATCCATCTTTACCATAAAAGGCTGAACTGTTTTTCCGTAGTAAAAAGGACGAACAGCTTGCGGCATATATAGCTTTATGCTAAGATGAACAAAAGTATTTACAAAAAGACGGAGTGGCTGCATATGGATAAAGAAGAGAACTTTGATGAAGAGATGATAAAAGATATTATGAATCATCTGGATCAGGAAACGGCTCAGGGGACGGTGCGGATGAGCGTGAATATGGATCCGGAGGAAAATGAAGAGAAAACCGTATCCCATGAATGCTGCAGGATATATGGAAAGACAGCATCGGAAGTGGTGAACTTACTGGATGCCTATACGGATTTAAGTGCAGGGGAACCGGACAGAAAGCCCTGAGGGAAAATAAGAATCCAATATTTAAGGGGAGGAAAAATGTATGTTTACGGTAGATCATTATGCGATAAGCGTGAAAAATCTAAAAGCCAGCATTGCCTTTTATCAAGCACTGGAATTTGAAGTTGTAAAAAGCTATGAGGCGGAGGATGGCTCTATGTCCATTGTCCATATGAAGAACGGGGAGTTCATTTTAGAGCTGTTTGCTTATAAAGAATGTAAAGACATGCCGGAGTGGGCTCTTTCTTTAAATAGCGACCTTCCGGTTGCGGGCTCTAAGCACTTTGGGCTGTATGTAGAGGATTTGGAGGAAGCGGGAAAGTATTTGCTGGAAAAACAGTTGATTTCCAAAATGCCTGAAATAAAAACCGGAAGGCTGGGCAGGAGCTATTTCTTTCTGTCAGACCCTAACGGCATTTTAGTAGAAATCATACAGGGTGCAGGGCGATGAGGAGAAAAATACTGATTGTAGATGATGATGAAGAGCTGGCAATGATAGCTGGCGATATGCTGAGCGATTATGGGTACGAGACAACCTGTGTCCGGGACGGTGAAGCCGCTTATGAGCTCTTAAAAACCAGAAGCTTCGATTTAATCTTATTGGATATTAACCTTCCTTATGAAACAGGATTTGCCCTGTGCTTAGAGCTAAGAAAGGTATCTACGGTTCCCATTATATTTGCCAGTGCCAGAACAAGCGAGGATGACAGGATTACCGGTCTTGATATGGGCGGAGACGATTATCTGCCAAAGCCTTACTCCTTAAAGGAGCTGTTGGCAAGAGTGAATGCCCTGATGCGCAGAGCCTATGGCTTTTTACAGGAAGAACCGCCTGTTACGGTGGGTGACGTTGTGATTGATGTGGAAAACCGTACTGTTACAAAGCAGGGGGAGAGTGTTTCTCTGTCTTTAAAGGAATTTGACCTGCTTGTTTATATGGCGAAAAATAAAAATAAGCCACTTTCCAAGGAGGAGCTGTTAAGAGCCGTATGGGGTATTTACAGCGAGGCGGAGCTGTCCACTGTGGCAGTGCATATTCGGTGGCTTCGGGAAAAGCTTGAAAAGGACCCTTCAAAGCCTGAGCTTATCAAAACGGTGTGGGGTGTGGGTTATAGTCTGAACGATGAATAAAGGTGGGGAAATAGTGAAGAAAAAGATGATGAGGATAATACTTCTGTTTTTGTCTCTTTATATAGGCGGTGTTGCATTTCTATACAACAGCATTATGAACCAGTCAGCCGATGAGAATTATGGGAATGTACAAGTAAATGAAGTAAAACAGTTGGGTCTGATGGGAGAGTTTGCAGATGAGAAAGCAAAAGAGGAATTTTTAAAGGCAGCAGATTCTTTGGCAGAAACAGTAGAGAGCCTTTCGGAAGAAGGATATCTGATAAGAATAAGAAAGGTAGTTTTGGGAATGACAGTTCTCGGCTGTCTTTTTCTTTTGCTCATTTTCCTATATATATATATACTTAAAAATCATAAGACCCTTTTCCGTGTTAGAAAATTATGCGGGGGAAATTGCAAAGGGAAATCTGGATATTTCCCTGCCTTATGAAAGAACAAATTATTTTGGTGAATTTACATGGGCATTCGACCATATGAGAGGAGAAATCATAAGGGCAAGAGCCTGTGAAAAGGAAGCCATAGAAAATAATAAAACGGTAATTGCCATCTTGTCCCATGATATCAAAACTCCGATTGCGTCCATTCGTGCTTATGCGGAGGGGCTGGAAGCAAATATGGATGCGGGGACGGAACGAAGACAAAGGTATATCTCAGTAATCATGAAAAAATGCGATGAGGTTACAAAGCTTACTAATGATATGTTTATACATTCTTTAGCGGATTTGGAAAAGCTAAAGCTGAATGTGGAAACAATATGGTTAAAGCCGATAGTCATGGAATTTGTAAAGGAAATGAATGGAGATAAAGAAGATATTCATATTATTGGAGAAATTCCGGATATCTGCATAGAAGGTGACAGGAGAAGGCTGATTCAGGTTTTTGGAAATATTATCGGAAACAGTAGAAAGTATGCGGAGAAGGGAAACAGCAGGAAAGCCGGAAAAAAAGCGAGACTATTCAAAAAACGTTTCAGGTCAAGGCGTTTGTAGAGGATGTGACTTTGGGAAATCCACTGTTTTCAGGAAGAAAAAATATATGGATTAGTGACAGTGATTATGAAATGTTGACAAAAGCATATCAGCAGGGGGATGCTTTTCTGTCTTCCGAAAATTGCCTGATGATTTATCAAAAAAAGGACAGCAGGATGGAAGAAAAGGAATTTAAAAAAGAAATAGATAGAAAAGCTGGTGTTATCAGTAAATCTTTCCTGATGCTTACAAAAAATGATTTTATAGCCTATGCCACCACGATTACGAATGTTTGTTTGGCAGTCATGATTGTATTT
The DNA here is from genome assembly GCA_023664735.1 of Robinsoniella sp. Lineage (GTDB taxonomy): Bacteria > Bacillota > Clostridia > Lachnospirales > Lachnospiraceae > RGIG3040. The sequence goes on from JAMPFB010000001.1 coordinate 352,798, forward strand.
GCGGCATTAATGTTTGCCGGGGTTTTAGGTATAATAGGACACAGCATTATCACCAGTATTGAAATGGATTATGTGAATTTGGGTATTTTAGAATCTCAGGGCTATAGGAAATGGCAGTTGCGCACTATTTGCTTTTGTCAATATTTAATGGCTGGGACAGCAGGCGGCATACTGGGATTTCTTGCAGCCTTTCCTTCCACTTATTTTGTGAGCGGGTTATTGGTGCAGGTTAGCGGATACTTGCCGGAACATAAAATTTCATATGGAGTAAGCCTTTTGGCTATGGTTTTGATGCTGTGTTTTATAGTAGGCTATGCTTTTATAAAAACTGGAAAAATGGGAAGGATTTCCCCTATGCGAGCTATTTCCGGCGGAAGGGACAGCAACTATTTCTCTCCTAGGATTAAAACGACCCTTGGAAAAAGCGGATTGACATTAAGAATGATGCTGAGACAGATTGTTGCTGAGGCAAGGCAATATAGAAGCAGTCTGATTATTGTGGCGATGCTTGTTTATTTTATTATGGCGGTAACTTCTGTTGTGTCAATCCTTAAGGAAGGAAATATATTGAAGGATTTTTATGGAGTGGAATTTGATTTATCGGTTACTTATAAAGAGTCATTAGAAGTAAAGAAGGATGTGGAGAAGGTTATAGAAGAGTATGGGGGAATGGAAAGAGCATATTTGTGTCCTGTGGTGAACCTTGCTTTGGATGGAGATTCTATTTCAGTGACAGCTCCGGGAAGCAGTGGGGAATTTACCAGTGTTTTTAAAGGCAGGGAGCCGCGCTATGAGAATGAAGTCGTAATTACGGAAATTATTGCAAAGACGTACGGATTGAAAATCGGGGATAAGGTTTCTTTGACACATGGCAGCGAAAACAGGGAATCCGGGAGAACATGCAATCTATTACCGGTGCTCTTGAAGCTTCCGGTCTGTTGATTTATGGTATTTCCATTTTATTTATTTTGGTTGCTGCCTATATGGTATGTGATAAGGTGTTTTTAAAAGAAAGAAACGACTATGGAATTTATAAGTCTCAGGGATTTACAACAGATAATCTCAGGCTGCAGTTTTCCCTGCGTTTTTTGGCTGTGGCACTTGCAGGCGGCATTCTTGGGGCAGTATGTAACATCCTGATCAATGATAGAGTTATGTCGATGATGCTTAGCAGCATGGGGGTTAGCCACTTTGTAACCAAATACAGATTTATGGATTATGCAGTTCCAGTACTGGTGCTGGCGGTAACGTTTTTCTTTTTTGCATGGCTGATATCAGGAAGGATAAAATGGGTGGATACGAAAAGTTTGATTGTGGAATAAATTAAGGGTATAATAGAGGACATGAGAGAAGGGTGTGAGGGAAGGCTGTGAGGATAGCGGGATGTGATTGTTTTCTGTGGACACGCTCCCGCTCTGCTCCACACGTAGCAGTACTAAGCCTGCAAAGGACGCAGGCTAAGTGCTGACGTGTTCGCCAAGGTCCTCAGAAAACAATCACATCCCGCTATCCGGCAAAGGTTATTGGTGTCAGCGTTCTTTTTGGGAGGAGGGGTAGCGAAGGGGGTGGAGTTGCAGATGATGCTTCGTGCGAATATTTTCACGACCTTCCGAGGTATTGCCTTCTTCTCAAATTTACTAATCATAAGAAAGGAGCAATTACTATGCTTCAAAAACATTTCATACTTGCTTCCAATTCTCCAAGGAGACGGGAGCTTTTGCAGCAGGCGGGGGTTCCCTTTACGGTGATGCCGTCTAAGATAAATGAGGTAATTACCAAAGCGGAACCGGAAGAAATCGTACAGGAATTATCTGCACAAAAGGCAGAAGACGTGTTTCAGGGTTTGGAAGACGGAGAAAAGGAAACAAGCATTGTGCTTGGTGCGGACACAGTAGTGGCTTGTGAAGGGGTGATGGAAGGTGCATGCATGGAAGGAAAAGAGAAAGGAGATGCAGGGCTCCAGATACTGGGAAAGCCAAAAAATCAGGAAGAGGCTTTTTGTATGCTTAAGAAGCTGCAGGGAAAGTCTCATTTGGTATATACCGGGGTTACGTTAGTGTGGCAGGAAAAGGGGAAAATAGAAAGGGAAAGCTTTGCGGCTGAAACAAAAGTGGTCTTTTATCCTATGACAGATGAGGAAATACGGACATACATTGAAACAAAGGAGCCCATGGACAAGGCAGGCGCTTATGGGATTCAGGGAAAGGGAGCCATTTACATTAAGGAAATACAGGGAGACTACAACAATGTGGTAGGGCTTCCCTTGGGAGCGCTGTACCAGAGAATGAAGGAAATTTTTATAAATTAAGAATTATTAAGAATTTATAGGAAGAAAAAAAGGAAAAGATTTGATATGATACTTTTGATGTAAGTAAAAGGAGAGCAGACAGAGCATGAACACATCAAATGTATTAAAAAATATCAAATGGCTTGTTACGATTCTGGCAGCGCTTACGATTCTCTTTATGGTATATGTCATTATTGATGGCTATATTCAGGGCTGTTTTGTATCAAGAGAGGCATTTGAAGCTTATATAGACGGCTTTGGAGTGGCAGCGCCGGCAGTGTTTGTTTTATTTCAGGCGATTCAGGTAGTGATTCCTGTTTTGCCCGGTTTTATCGGCTGTGCAGCAGGGGCAGGCGTGTTTGGCCCCGTGGCAGGCTTTTTGTATAATTATACAGGAATTTGTGCGGGAAGTATCATTGCATTTCTTTTAGCAAGAAGGTTTGGAGTCCAATTAGTAAAAAAGATGATCTCAGAGGAAAAGTACAATAAATATGCGGACAAGGCGGATAATAGCAAGGGATTTGTGACTGTATTTTTATTGACGATTCTGCTTCCCTTGGGACCGGATGATGTGTTTTGTTATCTGGCGGGACTGACTCAGATGAATTTTAAGAAGTTCTGCCTGATTCTTTTTTGGGCAAAGCCTTGGTGCATTTTGCTTTATAGTATCGGGTTTGGTCTGCTTTTTCAATAAAGGGACAAGGAAGAGAAAATGTTTGAAAGAATAAAAAAGGATTGGGAAAATTATAAAGTGGGAATTGGAGCAGCAGCGCTTTATCTGCTGCTTTCTACGTTCCTGTTAGGTGATGCGTGTCCTAGCAGACTGCTTTTGAAGAAACCATGTCCGGGCTGTGGGCTTACAAGGGCGGTTTTTTACTTTTGTACTTTTCGATGGAAGACAGCTTGTTCCATGAATGCCATGGTTTTTCCGCTTATGCTGTTTCTTTTATGGAGTATTTACTTTCGATATGGGAAGGGAAAAAAGATTCCCTTTTTTCATGGGGGAATTGCATTGCTTTGCATAGGGGCGCTTATTTATTTTTGTTGTAGAAGCGCTATGGGGATTTTGTAAGGCGGTCATTCAAAAAGATTTTAGAGAAATTTTAGAAAAAGTATAACAGTTCAGCCCACAGGCGCAGAGCAGGTTTCCCATAGAGCATGTTTTCTACGTCGCCACGCTTTCGCTCTATAAAAACGCAACAGTGCTAAGCTCGAAAATACCTCGCTAAGCGCTGGCGTTTTTATAAGGGCTCCTTTAGAAAACATGCTCTATGGGAAACCTGCTCTGCGCCTGCGGGCTGAACTGTTACGAAAAAGTTCAAAAAATGCGTCCTTTCTCTTGCTCATAGTACTAAAATATGTTATGCTAACGTAGTATATATTATATAATTACTATAAGAGAATTTCATCTGCTATAACAGATGAAAAAGAGGAGGGTACCTACATGGACAATAACAACTTTAACGATATGGGCAATGGCTTTGAAAGCTCATACACAAATCAATCAACTATGAACAACTATAATGACCAGCCTTTTGTAGCGCCTACATATAACGGTCCCATGGATCCGCCAAGACCTGCATATGATGGATTAGAAGAGCCAGTAACCATTGGGGAATGGGTAATTACTTATTTGATTCTTTTGGTTCCATGTGTCAATATTGTTATGATGTTTGTTTGGGCATTCAGCAAGAATGAAAAGAAGAGCAAATCCAATTATTTCAAGGTACAGTTGATTGTACTGGGAATTATGGTGGTGTTGTATTTCCTTTTCTTTCTCATTTTTGGTGCAGCAATATTGGCAGGGACGCAAGGAGTAAGTTCTTACTGATATTAGAAAGAGCAGCATGAGGAAAATATCTGACAGGAAAAATTAAAAATAAGGGAGAGCTGTTACATGGCAGTTCTCCCTTTATTAGTATGGCGTGGTATGATTGGCATAGCCTATAAATATGAAAAGCTGAATAAGCAACAGACTGCAGTGATTTAGCGGCACCATCTTCCGGAAGCGCCGCAGGGAAGTATCAGACCGCTTTCCGTAACAGGAAGTCCGATTTCGGAAGCTTCTACCTTGCCGCTCCATTTTTTGGTAATGGCGGTATTCATCATATATGATAAAACTGCGGGCTGCAGTCCGGTGGTATATGAGTTGATTAAAAAAAATACCGCATCCTTTGCTAAAATATTAGTACAAAGTTCAATAAAAGGAAATATGCTGTCTTCTATTTTCCAAATTTCTCCTTTGGGACCTCTTCCATAAGAAGGAGGGTCCATGATGATGCCGTCATAAGTATTTCCACGGCGGATTTCCCGTTCCACGAATTTCACACAGTCATCCACCAGCCAACGGATTGGAGCTTCAGTCAAGCCGGAAGCAGCGGCGTTTTCCTTTGCCCAGCCTACCATGCCCTTAGAGGCATCCACATGAGTGACAGAGGCCCCAGCAGTGGCAGCCGACAAAGTTGCGCCTCCTGTATAGGCAAATAAGTTAAGAACCTTTACCTTCCGCCCAGCCTGTTTGATTTTTTCAGCACACCAGTCCCAGTTTACCGCCTGCTCTGGAAAGAGTCCGGTATGCTTGAAATGAAAGGGCTTTAAACGGAAGGTCAATTCCTTGTAATGAATGGACCATTCTTCCGGCAGATTAAAAAATTCCCATTCACCGCCGCCCTTGGAGCTTCTATGATAATGCCCGTTTTTCTTCTTCCATGCAGAATGAGTATGAGGAGTGTTCCAAATAACCTGTGGGTCCGGCCTCACTAAAATATAATCCCCCCATCGCTCGCACTTTTCTCCGCTTGATGTATCTAATACTTCAAAATCCTTCCATTTATCTGCAATCCACATGGCAGTTTTTCTCCTTTTTTTATCTGTGCTCTGTGTTTCTACTTATTATATTTGATTTAAAGTGAAATTTCAATTGTGGAAAGTGGAAACTAAATGAATGGGAGTAACAGTTCAGCCCACAGGCGCAGAGGAAGAACCACACAGAGCATGTTTTCTAAAGGAGCCCTTATAAAAACGCCAGCGCTTAGCGAGGTATTTTCGAGCTTAGCACTGTTGCGTTTTTATAGAGCGAGAGCGTGGCGACGTAGAAAGCATGCTCTGTGTGGTTCTTCCTCTGCGCCTGTGGGCTGAACTGTTACGAATGGGAACCAAAAAAAAGAACTGATTGACGATAATTTCATCTCATATTATAATAGGGAAAGTCAAACAAGGGTAGAAAATATTGCCCTTGCTTTTTTCTGCAATAATAAATACATGAAATGAGGAGAAAAAAATGAGTGGATCAATTGGTTACATAATGCTTGCATTTGCGCTTTATTTAATGTGCATGATTATCATAGGCGCCATTTATGCAAAGAAAAATAACAGCTCTGAGGATTACTTTCTGGGAGGTAGGAGTCTGTCCGGATTTGTGGCTGCTTTGTCGGCACAGGCATCGGATATGAGTGGCTGGCTGTTGATGGGGCTGCCGGGAAGTGTGTATGCCCTTGGAACAGGACAGTCGTGGATAGCAATAGGGCTGTTTCTTGGAACTGTATTTAACTGGCTTGTTATTTCAAAGAGACTTAGGAGATATACGATACGGGCAAATAATTCCCTGACGCTGCCCACCTATTTTGAAAACAGGTTCCATGATAAAAAGAGGATTCTGTTGTTCATCTCTTCCGTTACGATTGTAATTTTCTTTTTGGTTTATACGGCTTCGGCACTGGCAGCAGGGGGTAAGCTGTTTGCCTCTGTATTTGGGGTTGAGTATAAAATTGCCCTGACTATCGGTGCTTTGGTTATTTTGGTTTATACTTTTTTAGGCGGCTTTATGGCAGTGTGTGTTACTGACTTTATACAAGGCACCTTAATGCTGGTTGCTATTCTGGCAGTACCCCTGATTGCCTTGAGTCTGGTGGGAACCGGAAATGTATCAGCTGCATTGGAACAAACTGGCGTGGCAGGCGGTGCAGCTTCCTTCCTGAATATTTTAGATAACGGCGGAAAGCCTTTTACAGCCGTGGAAATCATTTCTCAATTGGCATGGGGTCTTGGTTATTGCGGAATGCCTCATATTTTAGTGCGCTTTATGGCGGTAAAGGATGAAAAAGAACTGAAAAAATCCAAAGGAATTGCAATTGGATGGGTTGCATTGTCCCTGTTATTTGCCTGTGTAATTGGCGTGGTGGGAAGAGCTTACCTGCCCGGCATCTTAGAAGGCAGTGAAAGCGAAAACGTATTTATCAATATGATTATTAAAATGTTTACTCAGGATTTTAAACTGCCGGTGATTGGCGGTATTTTCCTTTGTGGCATTCTTGCTGCTATTATGTCCACGGCAGATTCCCAGCTTTTAGTGAGCGCCTCATCTGTGGCAGAGGATATCTTTAAGGGAATTTTGAAAAAAGATGCGGACAACAAAACTGTTTTAAGAGTTAGCCGGATTACGGTGTTTATAATAGCTATACTGGCATATTTCATAGCCTTAAATCCCAATAATTCCATTATGGGACTAGTTTCCAATGCGTGGGCAGGGCTTGGAGCAGCATTTGGACCAATTGTGCTGTTATCCCTGTTTTGGAAACGCACCAATTTTGCGGGCGCAGTTGCCGGAATCTTATCCGGCGCCTTGACGGTTATTGTATGGGATTATATCCCGTTTATTGCAGGTGGAGAGGGAGTAAATATTACATTAGGCGCAAGTACAGGGCTCTATTCGCTGGCAATCGGTTTTGTAATCGGCGTAGTGGCAATTGTGCTTGTAAGTCTCTGCACAAAAGCACCATCAGATGAGATACTAAAGGAATTTGAAGATGTGAAAAAAGGAAATCAGGTTTAAAACATAGCTATTTCGGATGTGATGATTTTTTGAATTTATTTGGATGGGAAAAATCACAATAAGGGTTATCGTAAAAAAGAAAAAATAATTTTTAAATAAGGAACTGTCGCTTTAATGAAGAACTCGTGAAGCGGCAGTTTTTTTGTGTTTTTATAATGGCTCCATCAGAAAATATCCTCTGCGTAAAAGCCTCCCTGTGTCTGTGGACTGAACTGTTACAAAAAACCGTTACAAAAAAGCAATAGTTGCAACAAGCAATTTGACTTATTTGTTGAAATGTTATAAAATTAAATTACATTAATGTATAAGTTATTCGGAATTGCATGCAGTTGGATAAAAAGAGAAAAGAGGAATCAAGCAATATGAAACATCAAAAAAAATATTTGACTGTAGGTTTGTCCCTGCTAATAATGCTTCTCCTTCTGTTTACAGGATGTGAGCGAAAAAAAGATGAAATCATAACGATGGCGAATAATCCGCAATCCATTTATCAATACAATTCCTTGCCCTCTTCTTTTATGGAAAATGAAATGATATATACTGCCTTTGTCATGGAAGAAAAGATATTTGTGGCAACCATACAGATGAAGCAGGAACAAGCCCTGCAAAAACCATCTTCCTATAGGCTGTATTCTTTGGACATGGATGGAAAGAACCTTGTAGAAATTCCTTTTACTATAGAAGAAAATCAGAGATTGTGTTTCATGGATTCAGATGGGATGGGAAATATATTACTTCTCTTAGGCGAGAGAAATGGAATACAGAGCACCCTCTATAGGATTGATAAAAATGGAGTGAAACTGGAGCAATATGATTTAACCGATGTACTGGCTGCGGTTGAAAATGCAACCGGATTTTCCAAGGTCATTATAGACGAGGATAATATTTATATGCTTAGTCCATTTAACGCATTTATAGCAATCAATAAATCGGGAGAAATACTAACGCAAAAGGAGGGCTTTTTTTCTGATTTTGTAATGCTTGATTCAGGTGAAATCCTGCTGTCTGAGGAAAAGGAAGGAAGCGTTATTGAAAAATTTGATGCAAATAGTAAGAAGCTAAGTGTATATTACAGATTTCCGGAAGAAAGCCAGTCGCAAATTAATTATTTTGTGGCAAGTGAAAATTATGAGTTTTACTATTATAATAAGAAAGGCTTGTATGCCTATGAAGCTGAAGGAGAAAAAAACATTCAATTGATTGACTGGGAAAATTCAAATCTTAGCAGTGAATGGCTCTCTAATATATATGAGATCTCTAAGGGAGAATTTTTATGTGTCAATGCAGCAACAACTGGCGATCAGAAATATGAATTTATAAAGTTGAGTGCAGGAGAAAAGACAGCCAGTGGAAAAATAAATGTTTATATGGCAGGAATCCAAATTGATAATCGAATAAAAGCCGCAGTTATGCAGTTTAATCAAAAAAACGAGAAATATCAGATAAAGATAAAGGACTATGGAAAATATGAGGAGCCGCTTGCGAAAATAAATGCTGAGTTGACTGCAGATGAAGCCTTTGATTTAATTTGTGTGAAAAATATACCAGAACATATATTGATTAACAGAGGAATTTTGACGGATTTGTATGCTTATTTGGAGCATGACAACGATATAGCTCCTGAGGATTTGGTAGCGGGCTTTTTGGAGGCTTTGGGTCAGGATGGGCATTTATATACCATAGCTCCCGGATTTGGAATTTCAACTGTGGTTGGAAGAGCCTCACAGGTGGGAGATGAAATAGGATGGACGATTGAAGAGTTTCAGGAAGCAATCGTAGCCATGGGAGATGAAATGAACATTTTTTATGCTCCTACAAACGAAGAGGTCTTAAAACAGTTTACAATTGCAAATCTTGATTCCTTTGTGGATTGGAAAAAAGGGGAGTGTACCTTTGACAATGCCGCATTTACCAGTATTTTGGAATTTGCCAATCAGTATCAGGAAAGTAGCAATATCAATGGAGCTAGTATGCCTTCCATGGTACAAAATAATGAATTGTTGTTAGTTGAAAATACAATAGTGGATTTTACCGATATCATGCTATATAGCAGGCTGTTTGGGGCGAATGTGACTTTTGTAGGATATCCCACTGTAAGCGGAACTGGAAATGCCTTTGATTGTCAGGGCATGGATATAGGAATCTGTTCAAAAAGCAAAAATCCAGAAGGTGCATGGGAGTTTTTAAAATATTTATTATCGGAGGAATATCAGAAAAACCATTGCTATCCGGATTATTTTCCTATAAATATGAAATGTCTGCAATATTATATTGACGTTACTTCAGCAGATAAGCAATTTATCACAGAAGAAGGCATAACTGTAGAACCGTATTTTTGTGAAATCACATATGATGATTATGAAGTAAAGATGGGTGCTATGACAGATGAGGAAATAAAAGCGTTTTGGCGACTTGTAGATTCCACTGCGAGAATCAATACATATGACGAAGAACTTATAAATATCATCATGGAAGAAGCTCGGACTTACTTTGATGGCAATAAGTCAGTGGAAGATACGGTAAAAGCTATCGAGAAAAGGGTGAATATTTATTTGAGTGAGCAGCAGTGACGATTACGGAAAATAAAATCAGCCTGAGGGCTGAACTGTTACAAAAAATTAAAAAAAAAATAAAAAAGGGGTTGCAAAACCCCTTTTTCTCATGTATACTAGCAATTGCTGTGGCATGATAGCTGTGAAGCGTGAGGTTGCTGCAACTTCTTATTTAGAAAGAACTGCAGGTTTTCCGTGGAGCGAATGTCAAGTTAGGAAACTGACGACAAGTCACTGTACAAAATAAAACGTCTGTCAAAGGGACAGAAACAACGTGTGAAAGTCATAAGGACACACACGGGAGAGTGTACAGTCACCGCTTGTCGTACTTAAAGAAACAAAAGTGCGAAAAGGAGGCGACTTTTTTTATGGCAAGCCAAGTAATGAGAATTACACTGAAAGCCTATGAACATCAATTAGTTGATGCTTCAGCAAAAAAAATCATCGAAACAGTTAAGAAGAATGGATCACAGGTAAGCGGACCAGTACCTCTTCCTACAAAGAAGGAAGTTGTTACTATCTTAAGAGCTACCCACAAGTACAAAGATTCCAGAGAACAGTTTGAGCAGAGAACTCACAAGAGACTGATTGATGTAATCGCACCGACCCAGAAGACGGTTGATGCGCTGCAAAGACTTGAAATGCCAGCAGGTGTGTATATTGGCATCAAGATGAAAAACAAATAATAAGCAACAGAACAAGAACAGACTAAGATCCTTAACTGGTTGATATAGAAGCAACGAAACGTTCCACTTATATTACCTGGATCTAGTATGAACGGTGAGGCCAAAGCGCTTATGACCCGTTCCGCTGTAGAAACAAGGAGGTAACAGAATGAAGAAAGCTATTTTAGCAACAAAAGTCGGAATGACTCAAATCTTCAATGAAGACGGTACCTTAATTCCGGTTACTGTGCTTCAGGCAGGACCATGTGTGGTAACCCAAATCAAGACAGTTGATAATGATGGTTACAACGCAGTTCAGGTTGGCTTTGTTGACAAGAAGGACAAAATCATCAACAAGGACAAGAACGGCAAAAAAGAAGTAATCCACAGACATGGTACAACAAAAGCAGAGAAAGGCCACTTTGATAAGGCAGGCGTTTCCTCTAAGAGATATGTAAGAGAATTTAAGTTTGAAAATGCAGAAGAATATGCATTGGCACAGGAAATCAAGGCTGACATCTTTGAAAACGGAGATAAAGTAGATGCTTCCGCTATTTCAAAGGGTAAAGGCTTTCAGGGCGCTATTAAGAGACATGGACAGTCCAGAGGACCTATGGCTCACGGTTCCAAGTTCCACCGCCATGCAGGTTCCAATGGCGCATGTTCCAGCCCATCCAAAGTATTTAAGGGCAAGAAGATGCCGGGACATATGGGCTGCAAGAAGGTTACAATTAAGAACCTTGAAGTAGTAAGGGTAGATGCAGAGAAAAACTTACTTTTAATAAAAGGTGCAGTGCCCGGACCTAAAAAAGCTTTAGTAACCATAAAAGAGACTACTAAGGCTGAAGCTTAATTAGGATGAAAGGAGGACCATTCAGATGGCAAACGTATCTGTTTATAATATGGAAGGCAAGGAAGTTGAAAAAATCGACTTAAGCGATGCGGTATTTGGTGTTGAAGTAAATGAACATTTAGTACACATGGCAGTTGTTCAACAGCTTGCAAATAATCGTCAGGGAACACAAAAGGCAAAAACACGCTCCGAAGTTTCCGGCGGCGGAAGAAAACCTTGGAGACAGAAGGGAACAGGTCATGCAAGACAGGGTTCTACAAGATCTCCACAATGGACGGGAGGCGGAGTTGTATTTGCGCCTACGCCAAGGGACTATTCTTTCAAGTTAAATAAGAAAGAAAAAAGAGCAGCTTTAAAATCCGCTCTTACAAGCAGGGTACAGGAAAATAAGCTGATTGTAGTAGATGAATTGAAATTCGACGAAATCAAGACAAAGAATTTCAAGAAAGTTATGGATAACTTAAATGTAAAGAAGGCATTGGTAGTCATTGCCGACAATGACCAGAATGTAGTGCTGAGCGCAAGAAACATTCCTACCATCCAGACAGCTTCTACAAACACGATCAATGTATATGACATTATGAAAGCAGGAACCGTGGTTCTTACAAAGGAATCCGCAAAGAAGATTGAGGAGGTGTACGCATAATGGCAGCAATTCAATATTATGATGTAATCCTCAAGCCGGTGATTACAGAAAAGAGCATGTCCGGTATGGGAGAAAAGAAATACACTTTCTTAGTTCATCCGGAAGCAAATAAGGTACAGATTAAAGAAGCAGTTGAAAAGATGTTTGAAGGAACAAAGGTAAAAAGCGTCAATACCATGAACTTAGATGGCAAAAAGAAAAGAAGAGGCATGGTAGTAGGTAAAACTGCTAAGACCAAGAAGGCAATTGTTCAGTTAACAGAAGAAAGTAAGGATATTGAAATCTTTACAGGACTGTAAAATTGCATGAACAAGGAAAGCCCCCGTTGCCAAGGCAACCGGGAAAAGTATGTACAGTAAAGTACGACAATAAAACAACCGAAAGGAGAAACAATCATGGGAATTAAGACATATAACCCATATACACCTTCCAGAAGAAATATGACTGGCTCTGATTTTTCTGAGATTACAAAGACAACTCCTGAAAAATCACTTTGTGTTTCCACAAAGAAAAATGCCGGACGTAACAATCAGGGTAAGATTACTGTAAGACACCGCGGAGGCGGTTCCAGAAGAAAATATAGAATCATCGACTTTAAGAGACGTAAGGACGGTGTTCCGGCAACTGTAATCGGTATCGAATACGATCCGAACAGAACAGCAAATATTGCATTAATCTGCTATGCAGACGGTGAAAAAGCATATATCCTCGCTCCGGAAGGATTAACAGACGGAATGAAGGTTATGAACGGTGAAACGGCTGAAATCAAAGTAGGCAATTGCCTGCCTCTTGCAAATATTCCAGTTGGTACTCAGGTACACAACGTGGAGCTGTATCCGGGAAAAGGCGGCCAGTTAGTTCGTTCCGCAGGCAACAGCGCACAGTTGATGGCAAAGGAAGGAAAGTATGCAACTCTTCGTCTTCCTTCAGGTGAAATGAGAATGGTGCCAATTATCTGTAGAGCTTCTATTGGCGTTGTGGGAAATACAGACCATAACCTAGTAAACATTGGTAAAGCAGGACGTAAACGTCACATGGGTATCAGACCTACCGTTCGCGGTTCCGTTATGAACCCTAATGACCATCCACATGGCGGTGGTGAAGGAAAGACCGGCATCGGACGTCCGGGTCCATGTACACCTTGGGGTAAACCGGCTCTTGGACTTAAGACTCGTAAGAAAAATAAACAATCTAACAAGTTGATCGTAAGAAGAAGAGACGGCAGATCATTTAAATAGGAGGAGAAGAAATGGCTAGATCACTGAAAAAAGGACCATTCGCTGACAAAAGCTTACTGAAAAAAGTAGATGCTATGAACGAAGCAGGAAATAAACAAGTAATCAAGACTTGGTCCCGTCGTTCTACGATTTTCCCATCATTTGTTGGACATACAATCGCAGTACATGACGGAAGAAAGCACGTTCCTGTATATGTAACAGAAGACATGGTTGGCCACAAATTAGGTGAATTTGTTGCAACCAGAACTTATAGAGGACATGGAAAAGACGAAAAGAAATCAAAAGTAAGATAATTTTGAAAGGAGGTTTCATCCATGGCAAAAGGACATAGATCCCAGATTAAAAGAGAGAGAAATGCACAAAAGGATACAAGACCCAGCGCAAAATTATCTTACGCAAGAGTATCCGTACAGAAAGCATGTTTCGTATTAGATGCCATCAGAGGCAAAGATGTACAGACAGCACTGGCTATTTTAGAATACAATCCAAGATATGCTTCCAGTGTAATTAAGAAATTATTACAATCAGCAATCGCAAACGCAGAAAACAATAATGGAATGAACGCAGAGAACCTTTATATTGCTGAATGTTATGCAAACAAAGGTCCTACAATGAAGAGAGTAAGACCAAGAGCACAGGGCAGGGCTTACAGAATCGAAAAGAGAATGAGCCACATTACAGTTGTGCTTGATGAAAGATAGGAGGAAAGATCATGGGACAAAAAGTTAATCCTCACGGCTTAAGAGTCGGCGTTATTAAAGATTGGGATTCCAAATGGTATGCGGATGCTGATTTTGCAGATTTCTTGGTAGAAGATTACAACATCAGAACATACCTGAAGAAAAAATTATACAGTGCAGGTGTTTCCAAGATTGAAATCGAAAGAGCATCTGATAGAGTAAAAGTAATTATTTATACTGCAAAGCCGGGCGTTGTCATCGGTAAGGGCGGTGCAGAAATCGAAGTAACAAAGAAGGAGCTTTCTAAGCTTACAGATAAGAAGGTTTTAGTAGACATTAAGGAAATCAAGAGGCCTGATAAGGATGCACAGTTAGTTGCAGAAAACATTGCACTTCAATTAGAAAACCGTGTATCTTTCAGAAGAGCTATGAAGTCCTGTATGGGAAGAACCATGAAAGCAGGCGCTCTTGGTATCAAGGCAGCTTGTTCAGGACGTCTTGGCGGTGCTGATATGGCACGTACCGAATTTTACAGTGAAGGTACGATTCCGCTTCAGACACTTCGTGCAGATATTGACTATGGATTCGCTGAGGCAGACACTACCTACGGCAAGATTGGCGTAAAGGTATGGGTTTACAAGGGCGAAGTACTTCCTACTAAGGGAAATAAGGAAGGGAGCGATAAATAATGTTAATGCCTAAAAGAGTGAAACGTCGTAAACAGTTCCGCGGAAGCATGGCAGGAAAAGCGACTAGAGGAAATACAATCAGTTACGGTGAATACGGTATTGTGGCTATGGAGCCATGCTGGATTCGTTCTAACCAGATCGAGGCAGCCCGTGTTGCCATGACCCGTTATATCAAACGTGGTGGTAAGGTCTGGATTAAGATTTTCCCGGACAAACCGGTAACTACAAAACCAGCAGAAACTCGTATGGGTTCTGGTAAAGGTACTTTGGAATATTGGGTAGCAGTTGTGAAGCCAGGCCGTGTAATGTTTGAAATCTCCGGTGTAGCAGAAGAGACAGCCAGAGAAGCATTACGTCTTGCAACACATAAGCTTCCATGCAAATGTAAAATTGTTTCTAAAGCAGACTTGGAAGGCGGTGTATCAAATGAAAACTAATAAATTTGTAGAAGATTTAAAGGCAAAATCAGCTGCAGAATTAGCGGAGGAGTTAGTAGCTGCTAAAAAAGAACTTTTCAATTTGAGATTCCAGAATGCAACCAACCAGTTAGATAATACTAGCAGAATCAAGGAAGTAAGAAGAAATATTGCCCGGATTCAGACAGTAATCACTGAAAAAGCAAAAGTTGCAGAATAACAACAGGTTAAGAAACGTTAGAAAGGAGTCAAGACCGTGGAAAGAAATTTAAGAAAAACACGTACCGGTAAGGTCGTAAGCAATAAAATGCAGAAAACAATCGTTGTTGCAGTTGAAGACCACGTAAAGCACCCGCTTTACAAGAAAATCGTAAAGAGGACTTACAAATTAAAAGCTCATGATGAAAACAATGAATGCAACATCGGAGATACCGTAAAAGTAATGGAAACAAGACCATTATCCAAGGATAAGAGATGGAGACTTGTGGAAATCGTTGAAAAAGTGAAATAGTGCAGGAGGATTATTAGCATGATACAACAAGAAAGTAGATTGAGAGTTGCTGATAACACCGGTGCAAAAGAATTATTATGTATCAGAGTTATGGGCGGTTCTACAAGAAGATATGCAAACATCGGCGATGTGATCGTTGCTACCGTTAAAGATGCAACACCAGGCGGTGTTGTAAAAAAAGGCGATGTGGTAAAAGCTGTAGTTGTACGTACTGTAAAAGGCGCTCGCCGTAAAGACGGTTCTTATATTAGATTTGATGAAAATGCTGCTGTTATCATTAAAGATGATAAGACACCAAGAGGAACTCGTATTTTTGGACCAGTAGCAAGAGAGCTTCGTGATAAACAATTCATGAAAATTGTTTCCCTGGCTCCGGAAGTATTATAGGAGGTTACCCTATGGCAACAATGAAGATTAAAAAAGGCGATACAGTAAAGGTTATGGTTGGCGATGCAATTAAATGCAGAGGCAAGGAAGGAAAAGTTATTTCCGTAGACCATAAGAAAAACAGAGTAGTGGTAGAAGGCGTAAATCTTGTTTCCAAGCATGCTAAGCCATCTGCTGCAAATCAAAATGGCGGAATTATTCAAAAAGAAGCACCTATCGATCTTTCAAATGTTATGTACCTTCACAATGGCAAGCCAACCAAGATTGGCTTCAAGGTGGAGAATGGCAAAAAGGTCCGTTATGCAAAATCTACAGGTGAAGTAATTGATTAATTCTAAGGAAGGAGGTCGAAACAGGTGAGTAGACTCAAAGATATGTATAAAAACGAAATCGTAGATGCTATGATTAAGAAGTTTGAATATAAAAATGTTATGGAAGTGCCAAAGCTTGACAAAATCGTTATCAACATGGGTGTTGGTGAAGCAAAGGACAATGCCAAGATCTTAGAATCAGCAGTAAAAGATTTGGAAACGATTTCCGGACAGAAAGCAGTGCTGACAAAGGCTAAAAATTCAGTGGCAAACTTTAAGATCAGAGAAGGAATGCCAATCGGATGCAAGGTTACACTTCGTGGAGAAAAGATGTATGAGTTCTTAGATCGTTTAGTGAATCTGGCATTGCCACGTGTACGTGACTTCCGCGGCGTGAATCCAAATGCTTTTGACGGCAGAGGAAATTATGCCCTTGGTATTAAAGAGCAGCTTATTTTTCCCGAAATCGAATACGATAAGGTGGATAAGGTAAGAGGTATGGACGTAATTTTCGTTACTACAGCAAAGACAGACGAAGAAGCTCGTGAATTATTGGCATTATTTAATATGCCATTTGCAAAATAGTTAGGAGGTAAATTCATGGCTAAAACAGCAATGAAAGTGAAACAGCAGCGTAAACCGAAATTCTCCACAAGAGAATATACACGTTGCAGAATCTGTGGACGTCCACACGCATATTTAAGAAAATACGGAATCTGCAGAATCTGTTTCCGTGAGTTAGCATATAAAGGACAAATCCCGGGCGTGAAGAAAGCAAGCTGGTAAGGGGAAAGTAAAGGAGGCAACTGAAATGACAATGAGCGATCCAATTGCAGATATGCTTACAAGAATCCGTAATGCAAATACTGCAAAACATGATACAGTTGATATCCCTGCATCTAAAATGAAAATTGCTATTGCCGACATTCTTTTAGATGAAGGTTATATTAAAAAATATGATTTGGTAGAAGACGGAAACTTTAAGACAATCCGTGTTACTTTAAAATATGGCGCAGATAAGAACGAAAAGATCATTACTGGCCTTAAGAGGATTTCCAAGCCGGGTCTTCGCGTATATGCAGGCAAGGATGAACTTCCAAAAGTGCTTGGAGGACTTGGAGTTGCAATTATTTCTACCAATCAAGGTGTTGTAACTGATAAAAAAGCTAGACAGCTTAACGTAGGCGGAGAAGTTCTTGCTTTCGTATGGTAGTCTTTGGCAGTTAGTTGAAACCATATTACCTATGAGTAACAAGTAACATAGGATTGATTATTTTTGACAGGAGGTACGGGCATGTCACGTATAGGAAGAATGCCAATCGCAGTACCAGCAGGGGTGACTGTTGATATTGCAGAAAATAATAAAGTGACTGTAAAAGGTCCAAAGGGAACATTGGAAAGAGTGTTACCCGGAGAAATGGAAATTAAGCTTGAAGGAAATGAAGTTCTTGTAACAAGACCAAATGATTTGAAGAAAATGAAATCCTTACATGGCTTAACAAGAACCTTAATCAACAACATGGTAGTAGGTGTTACAGAAGGTTATGAGAAAAAGCTGGAAGTAAACGGTGTTGGTTACAGAGCAGCAAAGCAGGGTAAGAAGTTAACCTTATCATTAGGATATTCCCATCCGGTTGAAATGGAAGATCCAGAAGGCATCGAAACTGTTTTAGACGGACAGAACATCATTATCGTTAAGGGTATCGATAAAGAAAAAGTTGGCCAATTCGCAGCTGAAATCAGAGATAAGAGAAGACCTGAGCCATATAAGGGCAAGGGTATTAAATATGCTGATGAAACAATCAGACGTAAAGTTGGTAAGACTGGTAAGAAATAGATAAGGAGAGTAGCAAAATGGTTAAAAAAGAATCAAGAGCAAAAGTTCGTATTAAAAAACACAAAAAAATTCGTAACCGTTTTTCAGGTACTGCTGAAAGACCACGTTTGGCCGTGTTTAGAAGCAATAATCATATGTATGCTCAAATTATCGACGATACAGTTGGAAATACATTAGTAGCAGCATCTACACTTGAAAAAGACGTAAAGGCTGAGCTGAAAAAGACCAACGACGTTGAAGCAGCAGCATACTTAGGAACCGTGATTGCAAAAAAAGCATTGGAAAAAGGTATTAAGGAAGTAGTCTTTGACAGAGGCGGCTTTATATATCAGGGTAAAATCGCAGCATTAGCAGATGCAGCCAGAGAAGCTGGCTTAGAATTCTAGGAAGGAAGGAGAACATCACATGAAACGTACAATCATTGATACCAGCAATATGGAATTAACAGAAAAAGTAGTTTCCATCAAACGTGTAACTAAGGTTGTTAAAGGTGGTCGTAACTTCCGATTCACTGCTTTAGTTGTAGTAGGAGATGGCAACGGACATGTAGGTGCAGGTCTTGGAAAGGCTGCAGAAATTCCGGAAGCTATCCGTAAAGGAAAAGAAGATGCGGCAAAGAGACTTGTTTCTGTTGCATTAGATGAAAATAATAGTATTACACATGATACACTTGGAGGATTTGGAAGTGCTTCCGTACTTCTTAAGAGAGCTCCTGAAGGTACAGGTGTTATCGCAGGCGGTCCGGCACGTAGCGTGTGTGAACTGGCAGGCATTAAGAATATCCGTACAAAATCTTTAGGGTCCAACAATAAACAGAATGTTGTTTTAGCAACTATTGAAGGACTGAGCCAGTTAAAAACTCCAGAAGAAGTAGCTAAGAACCGTGGTAAGTCCGTGGATGAAATCATGGCTTAAGGAAACTCCCCATCGCCAAAGGGCTCAGGGGAAAGGTAAGGAGGAATAAAAAGATGGCAGACAAAAAATTAAAAATTACCTTAGTGAAATCTACAATCGGTGCGATTCCAAAGCACAGAGCTACGGTAGCAGCACTTGGTTTAAAGAAATTGAACAAAACTGTAGAGCTTCCTGACAATGCAGCAACAAGAGGAATGATCAAACAGGTTTGTCACTTAGTGAAAGTAGAAGAAGCTTAATCAGAAAAGACAAGGAGGTGTGGTCATGGAATTATATAATTTAAAACCTGCAGAGGGTTCCAAGCACAGCGATAACTTTAGAAGAGGCCGTGGACACGGTTCAGGCAATGGAAAGACAGCCGGCAAAGGACATAAAGGTCAGAAGGCTCGTTCTGGAGCACCAAGAGTAGGCTTTGAAGGCGGTCAGATGCCGTTATACAGAAGAATTCCGAAAAGAGGTTTTACAAACCGCAATACAAAGGAAATCGTTGCAATCAATGTTTCTGTATTGGATAGATTTGACAATGATACGACTGTTGATATAGAAACATTAATGGAAGCAGGAGTTATTAAGAACCCTAAGGATGGTGTTAAGATCCTTGGAAATGGAGAACTTACCAAGAAGCTTAATGTAAAAGTGAATGCATTTAGCGAATCCGCAAAGGAAAAAATAGAAGCTCTTGGTGGAACAGTAGAGGTGATCTAATGCTAACAACGTTAAAAAATGCCTTTAAAGTAAAAGAAATCAGAAAGAAATTATTATTTACCTTCGCCATGCTGCTGGTAATCCGCTTTGGTTGCCAGCTACCGGTGCCGGGTGTAAATAGAGAGTATTTTTCACAATGGTTTGCACAGCAGACAGGAGATGCATTTAATTTCTTTGATGCTTTTACAGGTGGTTCCTTTCTGAGTATGTCGGTGTTTGCATTGAACATTACTCCGTATATTACTTCTTCCATTATTATACAGCTTTTAACAATTGCAATTCCCAAATTAGAGGAAATGCAAAAAGATGGAGAAGACGGAAGAAAGAAAATAGCAGCCATAACCCGATATTTAACGGTAGGTCTTGCTTTGGTTGAAGCTACTGCAATGGCAATTGGCTTTGGACGTTCCGGACTATTGCAGGAAGATGCAATTGTAATTGATTATATTGTAGTCATCACAGCATTAACAGCAGGCAGTGCCTTCCTGATGTGGGTAGGTGAGCGCATTACGGAAAACGGAGTGGGCAACGGTATTTCTATCGTGCTTACTATTAATATTATTTCCCGTATGCCTCAGGATCTTGCTGGACTTTATGATCAATTCGTAAAGAATGCCAAGAATATTGCCATGGGTGTTGTAGCAGCAGTAATTATTATTGCAATTATTATCGGAATGATTGTACTTGTCATTATTTTAAATGATGGTGTTCGCAAGATTCCGGTTCAGTATGCAAAAAAGGTACAAGGAAGAAAAATGGTAGGTGGACAATCTTCTACTATTCCATTAAAAATCAATACGGCAGGTGTTATCCCGATTATCTTTGCATCCTCTTTGATGCAGTTTCCTATTGTAATCTGTCAGTTGGCTGGATATAAAGGAACAGGCATAGGAGCAGAAATATTAAAGGGATTAAATTCAGGAAACTGGTGTAATCCTTCCGAACCGATTTATTCCATTGGCCTATTAGTTTATATTGTGCTGGTAGTAGTTTTTGCTTATTTTTATACTTCCATTACATTTAATCCATTGGAAGTATCCAATAATATTAAAAAGCAAGGTGGCTTTATTCCGGGTATCAGACCGGGAAGGCCTACTACAGACTATTTATCAAAAGTATTGAACTATATTATATTTATTGGAGCTGTTGGTCTTATTATCGTAGCAGTGCTTCCGTTTATTTTCAACGGAGTATTTAAAGCAAGCGTAGACTTTGGCGGCACCAGCCTGATTATTATCGTTAGCGTTATTTTAGAGACGATTAAGCAGATTGAATCTTTGATGTTGGTAAGAAATTATAAAGGTTTCTTAAATGACTAAAGTAAAAATTGGGGCAGGCGGATTCCGCTTGTCCCAAAATAAGTTGATTAACTAGTAACATTTACAGACAGTAGTAACCTAATTTGGAGGTTTTAAGATGAAAATTATTATGTTAGGTGCTCCGGGAGCAGGAAAAGGGACACAGGCAAAAATGATTGCAGATAAATATAGCGTTCCTCATATTTCAACAGGTGATATTTTCCGGGCAAATATCAAAAACGGTACTGAGCTTGGAATGGAAGCCAAAAAGTACATGGATCAGGGCTTATTGGTGCCGGATGAATTAACTGTAAAAATTCTGTTGGATAGAGTGGCAAAGGATGATTGCAAGAACGGATATGTGCTAGATGGTTTTCCAAGAACCATACCTCAGGCAGAAGTGCTTGACAATGCTTTGAATGAACTTGGTGATAAAATTGATTTTGCAATCAACGTAGATGTTCCGGATGAAAATATCATAAACAGAATGTCTGGCAGACGTGCCTGCCTCTCCTGCGGTGCTACCTACCATATTGAGCATATTCCGCCAAAGGCAGAAGGAATTTGTGATAGATGCGGAAAAGAGCTTATTTTAAGAGATGACGATAAGCCTGAAACCGTAAAGAACCGTCTGGGCGTATATCATGAACAGACCCAGCCGTTAATTGATTTTTATGAGAAAAAGGGAGTGCTTGAATCTGTTGACGGCACTAACCCTATGGAAGATGTTTTTAAAGCTATTGTAAACATCTTGGGAGAGTAAACCATGGCTGTATCAATTAAATCTGAAAGAGAAATTGGACTAATGAGGGATTCCGGGAAGATACTTGCAGAAGTACATGCGAAGCTTGGAGAGGCAATTAAACCCGGCATGACTACCATGGATATTGACAGATTAGGTGAAAAGCTGATTCGCAGCTACGGTTGTGTCCCCAACTTTTTAAATTATAACGGATTCCCTGCTTCTATTTGTGTATCTGTCAATGAGCAGGTTGTTCATGGGATTCCAACGGATGACAGAGTATTAAAGGAAGGGGATATTGTTAGTCTGGACGCAGGCCTGATTTACAAAGGCTACCATTCCGATGCAGCAAGAACCCATGGAGTAGGAAAAATCAGTGAAGAGGCAGAGCTTTTAATTGAAAGGACAAAGCAGAGCTTTTTTGAAGGAATTAAGGCAGCCGTAGAAGGCGGGCACCTTTTTGATATATCCAATCGGATTGATGGCTATATCAGTCAGTTTGGCTATGGTATCGTAAGGGAGCTGGTGGGACATGGAATTGGAACGAAGCTTCATGAGGATCCACAAATTCCAAACTTTGCGCAGAAGCGAAAAGGCTTAAAGCTCAGGGCAGGTATGACGCTTGCTGTTGAACCCATGATTAACATGGGCAGATGCGATGTGGAATGGCTGGCAGATGACTGGACAGTGGTTTCGGCAGATGGTTCCTTGTCCGCCCACTATGAGAATACCATATTGGTTACAGCGGGAGAGCCTGAAATACTCACTTTATTATAAGAAGAAACTATTTTGAAAGAAAAGGCAGTTTCCGAAAGATGTAATAGAAAGGAATCCAAATGGTAGGAAGCTTTGGAATATCAAAAGCAGGTCATGATAAAGACCATATCTATATCATAGTAAAAGAAGAAAAGGAATATGTTTATTTAGCGGACGGCTTGTTAAGGACACTGGAGCGTCCAAAGAAAAAAAAGAAGAAGCATATTCAGATAATGAATAAACATGCCGATAAAGCCCTTGGAAACCGGCTGCTTGAAAATCAGCCAGTAGGGGATGAGGAAATAAAAAGAGCAGTAAAGAATGTTCAGAAGTGGGAGTTAAGTCAGTCCACGGCAGATGGTGTAAAAAATTAGGAGGTAACCATGTCGAAAGCAGATGTAATTGAAATTGAAGGAACTGTAGTTGAAAAATTGCCAAATACCATGTTTCAGGTAGAACTTGAAAATGGACATAAAGTGCTTGCCCATATAAGCGGTAAGTTAAGACAGAATTTCATCCGGATCTTACCGGGCGACAAAGTAACCTTGGAATTATCCCCATATGATTTGACCAAAGGAAGAATCATTTGGAGAGATAAATAAAAAACTATTGCATTGATAGTTTTTGTATGCTATAATGTAAAACGGTCTTTTTGAAAGGAGGGTTTAACGTGAAAGTTAGATCATCAGTAAAACCAATTTGCGAAAAATGCAAAATTATTAAAAGAAAAGGACAGATCAGAGTAATCTGTGAAAATCCGAAACACAAACAAAGACAAGGATAATTCCAAAAGCAAAATCTGACCAAAGGAATATTGGCATTCTTGTCACATTATGATGTGCGGCTGAAGGCATTGTGTTTCCGTCAAAGCACATGCCATAAGATAATGGAACGTAGTGAGCCTACGGGAAATTACTTATTGATACCGAGAAGGAAATCTTTATCGAAGTATCGGAAAGGTCGGGATATCCCGGCTGGAAGGTTTAGTAGGCATCATATCTGGCCTTCCCAGTCAATTAGTAACTATGGATGCGCATTGCATCGAAGAAAACGGAGGAAATGAAAATGGCTCGTATTGCAGGTGTTGATTTACCTAGAGACAAACGTGTTGAAATCGGATTAACTTATATCTACGGCATTGGTAGAGTAAGCTCTAACCGTATTTTAGCAGAAGCAAAGGTTAATCCTGACACTCGTGTCAGAGAATTAACAGATGATGAAGTAAAGAGAATCAGTGCAGTAATCGATGAAACTCAGGTGGTAGAGGGTGATTTGAGAAGAGAAGTTGCTCTTAACATCAAGAGATTACAGGAAATCGGATGCTACAGAGGAATCCGTCACAGAAAGGGACTTCCGGTTCGCGGACAGAAGACCAAGACAAACGCAAGAACCAGAAAAGGTCCTAAGAGAACAGTAGCAAATAAGAAAAAATAACACAATGATTGAGATTGAAAAGAAAGTAGGTTAGTTTAAATGGCTAAAAAAGTTGCGACAAAAAAAGTAACAAAAAAGCGCGTAAAGAAAAACGTTGAACGGGGACAAGCACATATCCAATCTTCATTTAACAATACAATTGTTACATTGACAGATACAGAAGGAAATGCCTTGAGTTGGGCAAGTGCAGGCGGTCTTGGATTTAGAGGTTCAAGGAAATCTACTCCATATGCAGCTCAGATGGCAGCAGAGACTGCTACAAAGGCAGCATTGGTACATGGTCTGAAATCAGTTGACGTAATGGTCAAGGGACCGGGTTCAGGTAGAGAAGCAGCAATCCGCGCATTGCAGGCTTGCGGCCTTGAAGTAACAAGCATCCGTGACGTAACACCAGTACCACATAATGGATGCCGCCCACCAAAGCGTCGCCGTGTATAATCACATAAAAACAAAAAGCATGTTGGAAGAAAGCAGAGGCAGAATGCCTAAATGCTGTAAACAATAGTAGGAGGACAAAGAAATGGCAGTAAACAGAGTTCCTGTTCTTAAGAGATGCAGATCTCTTGGATTAGAACCAAGTTATTTAGGATATGACAAAAAATCCAATAGAACTTTAAACAGAGCAAATAAGAAGGTAAGCGAGTATGGTCTCCAGTTAAGAGAGAAGCAGAAAGCAAAATTCATCTACGGTGTTTTAGAAAAGCCTTTCAGAAATTATTATGAAAGAGCCGATAGAATGAAGGGAATGACTGGTGAAAACCTTATGGTCATTCTGGAAAGCAGACTTGACAACGTGATTTTCCGTTTAGGGTTTGCCAGAACCAGAAGAGAAGCAAGGCAGGTTGTAGGACACAAGCATGTATTAGTAAATGGCAAGTCCGTAAATATTCCGTCTTATCTGGTAAAAGCCGGTGATGTAATCGAAATCAGAGAAAAATCCAAAAGCTTACAAAGATATAAGGATATCGTTGAAGTAACTGGAGGAAGACTGGTTCCGGAATGGCTGGATCAGGATTTGGAAGGTCTGAAGGGAACCGTAAAAGAGCTTCCTACAAGAGAAATCATTGACGTACCTGTTGACGAAATGCTTATCGTCGAATTATATTCTAAATAATAAAATTTGTAATTGATATTTTGAGTATGTGATTTGAGCTGACAGTTCTGCCGGAAAATGCGGCAGCCTGTTGGCTGATGGCAGTTAATAACGATAATTGTAAGGAGGGTATTGGCAGTGTTTGATTTTGAAAGACCTAACATTGAGGTTGCAGAAATCTCTGAAGATAAAAGGTATGGCAGATTTGTAGTAGAGCCTTTGGAAAGAGGATATGGCATTACACTTGGTAATTCATTAAGAAGAATCATGCTTTCTTCTTTGCCCGGTGCAGCAGTCAGTCAGGTAAAGATTGATGGAGTTCTGCATGAATTCAGTTCCATTCCCGGTGTCAAGGAAGATGTGACAGAAATCATCATGAATTTAAAGAGTCTGGCTATTAAGAATACTTGTGCTACCAATGAGCCTAAGACTGCATATATTGAGTTTGAAGGTGAAGGCATAGTAAGAGCTTCTGACATTCAGGCGGATTCCGATATTGAAATCATGAATCCGGATCAGGTAATCGCTACTTTAAGCGGTGGAAAAGACAGTAAATTATACATGGAATTTACTATTACAAAAGGTAGAGGCTATGTAAGCGCTGACAAGAACAAAAGTGATGATTTACCAATTGGCGTGATTGCAGTGGACTCTATTTACACACCTGTAGAAAGAGTAAATCTTACCGTAGAAAATACCCGTGTAGGCCAAATCACAGATTATGATAAGCTTACTTTAGATGTATATACAAACGGAACATTAGCTCCGGATGAGTCAGTGAGCCTTGCTGCAAAGGTTTTAAGCGAGCATTTAGGCTTGTTCATCGAGTTATCTGAAAATGCCAAGACAGCAGAAGTCATGGTAGAGAAGGAAGACGATGAAAAAGAAAAAGTATTGGAAATGAGCATTGATGAATTAGAGCTTTCCGTTCGTTCCTACAACTGCTTAAAGAGAGCTGGAATCAATACAGTAGAAGAGTTGACCAATAAGACTTCTGACGATATGATGAAGGTTCGTAACTTAGGACGCAAATCCTTAGAAGAAGTATTGACGAAGCTAAAGGAACTTGGCCTGCAGTTAAATGTGGGTGACGAGTAGTTTTAGACTGGCATATTGCTTATGAATAATAGGTAATAATGAAAGCCAGCAGCAATCAATTTGTGAAAAGCATACAGGGTAAGACCAAAAGGCGCCGGTGTGTGGACTCATAGTGGCAATGATAATTTGTCCGGTAAGTAAGACCAAAAGGCGTGGCCGGATGAAACCATGAATGGAGGATTTAGAAAATGGCAAAATACAGAAAGCTGGGCAGAACATCTGACCAGAGAAAAGCATTACTTAGAAATCAGGTAACAGCACTTTTATACCATGGAAAGATTATTACAACAGAAGCAAAGGCAAAGGAAGTCCAGAAAATTGCTGAAGGCATTATTGCAATGGCAATAAAAGAAAAGGATAACTTTGAAACCGTAAAGGTAACAACAAAGGTTGCCCGCAAGGACAAAGACGGCAAGAGAGTAAAGCAGATTGTAGATAAGGAAACCGGAGCAGTTCTTTCTGAAACACACCGTGACAAAGACGGCAAGATTATCAGAATGGAAAATGGCGTTACCGTAACAGTTTTTGATGAAGTGGAAAAGGAAATCAAGAAGGATTTGCCAAGCAGACTTCATGTAAGAAGGCAGATGTTAAAAGTCTTAAATCCTGTAGTAGAAGTTCCAGAAAAGAATGCAGGAAAAAAGAAAGCCACAAAGAAGGTTGACTTAGTTGCCAAGCTGTTTGATGAAATTGCTCCAAAGTATGTTGACCGCAAAGGTGGTTATACACGCATTATCAAGATTAAACAGCGTAAGGGCGATGCTGCCATGGAAGTTGTGCTTGAGTTAGTATAAGTGATGCCTGACAGGTAAGAAATCGAAAAAGATAATAACAAATATTCAGACAGTTGTCAAAGAGAATGATACTTTTTGGCAACTGTCTTTTTTTACCAAACTTCCCAGAAAATTACCGAACTTCCCTAAAGGCTTGACGTGGTTGAAAACGTAGTATATATTTATTTTTAAATAAAGAGTTTATAGGTATATGGGCTTTTTAGAAATGTATTGGTGGTTATCTTGTTTGGGAGGGGTTCTAAATGAAAGGAAAAGGAAAATGGATTATTCTTGGTAGTATTGCTATTTTAGCAGTTATAGGTATTGGTATGGTATATTCTCAAAATAAGCGGAAAGAAAATACACTCCATGGAAGTTTCACCATAAATGGACAGGAATATGTCATGGGGAAAGGAAAGAGCATTTCTTTAAAGCTTCTGGATTATACAGATGAAGCGGAAACAGAAGAGGGGACTTGGAGAGGAAAGCAGTACGAGGATATGGAGGCTATGGAACGGGAGCTTGGCATAAAACTGTTGAAGGTTCCTCTTCCGTTCAAACTAATAAGCAGAGAGGAGGGAAAAAACTATTGCCTGCAGATTCTGAATGAAGAGAGAGCAATGATATTTTATTTTTTGACGGAAGTGCCGGAGTCCAAGGTCAATATGCCGGATATGATTAATGTTCAGTTTGCCCTTGCGGGCGGAAGCAAAGTTGGAGAGATTGCTTTTGAGGATGAAGTCTTTGAGGATAAATGGAAGTCTGAAGGTGGGGATGAGCAAATGACTACTATGGATTCTAAATATGAGCTTATGAGTACTTATGAAAGCAGTAAGTTAGAAACAACAGTTTTTATAGTGAAAAATGCTTCTGTTTCGATAACAAAAACATCTGATTCAGAGCTTGCTCCGATTAATGATGAAAGTTATTATGTGCAATTTCTTTATGAAGGAATAATGTATCAGTTACAGTGGAATGAGAAAATTGAGCAGGAAGAAATGCGAGAATTTGTAGAAATGTTGAAACTATAGAATAATTTTTTGGGGATATATATCCGTCTGTTTGATTATTTAGTATAGAAAATATGAAGTTATACAAATAGAAGTGCTGATTTGCTCATTTTATTAGCAATTCAGCACTTTTTTATTACATTATAATTAAACAAATAAGTAAAAATAAATTACTCTACTCCACTATCATTCCAACTCCTTCTGAAAATGCTGATAATCCTTCAAGCTTTTCCAATCCCCGCCCCATGTGAAGCCATGAGCTGTAAAAAGCTGATAACACAAATCGTTATAATCAATCTTATGAGGAAAATTCGCACTTCTATCCCCGTAAGGCTCACTGCCGGGAGGGGAAATTCGTTCTACTCCATTTGGATAAGTCACATAAGGATTAAAAAAAGGATTGATGTCCACGGCAAGCCCTAAAGCATGTTTAGATAAGCTATTTGTGCCGCCAACTACCCTGAAGTTAAAGCAGGAAGTGTTATTATCCAGACAGGATAAATCATCATCCGCATTATATTCGTCCACTAATCGGATTTTATCAATCGGATATTGGTTCGCATAAAGCTCTTGAAAAATTTCCGCAAGGTCTTTTGCAATCCTCTTATTGCATATTAGCTCTCCGGCCTGTGTTTCTCCCTGAAAATCCACATACAGCACTCCTACATAATTTAATTCTTCGTAAGGCACTGTACAATTTTCCTTATAGGACAACCCATAAATCCGTTCCTTTACATCTTCCGTAATAGGCTGATAGAAAAAGCCATCTGAAACGGTTACCCGTTCCGGGCTTTTTACAACCAGCGCTTTTGCCTCTTCCTCTAAAATCTGAATGGCTTGTTTTGTTTCCTTTTCAGTATAAATCGTTAGTTCCTCCCCTGCTTTTAATGCTATGGCAATATATGAAGGAATGCTAGTTTTCATGCCTGAAATACCAAAAGCAGCAGTGGTTTCAGAAAAAAGGCTGTGAAAAAGGGAAAATGCTATTCCTGTGCAGCTTAGGAGCAGCAATATAAGAAATATAAAAAATTTTCGTTTTTTCATTGTCTGTCTCCTTTATAAAAAATAATTTCCTCACTAAGGCCTGAATATCCGTGAACAAACAGGGAAAGGGATGAAAAACTCTTTTTTGTCTGTTCAGGGTATGTTTCTGTGACAGATTGTTAGGACAGGCTTACTCATTTGCAGCTATGAGAGGCTCAATTTTTGAAACATGATACATAACAGGCTTGGTGGAACAGTTTAACTTTTGTTATATAACATTGATTATAGTTTGGCAAAAAAATTATGTCAAGAAAAAAGAAAAAGGTAACAGTTCAGCCTGTTTTGTCTAAGGCTATACTGAAAAAAGTTTGCTTGTTTTTAAAATGTCTCTAATATTATTTCAAAACAGATAGATGTTGCTTTTATATATAAGCGTGTATAGGGCTAGAACTTATATATAGGGCTTTCTTATGTATACGAATATACATACATGGGATTTAATATCTATGCATATGAGTTTCCCTACACCTACATAAAGCTTACCGATACACAGTGGGAGAGGGCAGCGCATAGAATAGTCTTCCGAACCTTGGCAAAGTCGCCGGCACTTATGTCCCGTACTTTGGGACATTAGTACCGCTGCGTCTTTGCAGAGCGAGAGCGTGTCCGGAAGACTATTCTATGCGCTGCCCTCTCCCACGTCCGCATCCCAAAGCCCCTATGCGCCTCCCACCCTCTATGTCCTGCCATATCCAACCTTACTAAAAAACAGAGCTGTCCCCTTCATTTATCAAAATCTCCCCTCCCATCTTGTATTTCTCCCCCCAATCTAGTAAAATGTAGAACATAGGCAAATTGTAAACCATGTGAAAAATCAGATTGGGAAAGCAAAAATGGAACTTATTCAAACAGAAAATCTGGTATTTGAATATATAAGGCGAGACGAAGAGGGCAATGTAGAAGGCATTACGAAGGCAGTAGACAATGTAAGCCTGAAAGTAAAGCAAGGAGACTTTATTGCTATATTAGGGCATAATGGTTCGGGAAAATCTACCTTTGCAAAGCACTTAAATGCTATCTTAATGCCTACAGAAGGAACGGTTTATGTAGATGGCAAAGATACGCAGGAGAAAAAGGCAGTGTGGGATATTCGGAAGACTGCAGGCATGGTATTCCAAAACCCGGATAATCAGATTATTGGCCAGATAGTGGAAGAGGATGTAGGGTTTGGTCCCGAAAACATGGGAGTGCCCACAAAGGAGATTTGGAAAAGGGTGGAAGAAAGCCTGAAGGCAGTGGGGATGTATGCTTATAGAAAGCATTCTCCCAATAAGCTGTCAGGCGGACAGAAGCAGAGGGTTTCTATAGCAGGCGTGCTTGCCATGCACCCAAAATGCATTGTATTGGATGAACCAACCGCCATGTTAGATCCAAATGGACGTAAGGAAGTAATACGGGCAGTAAGAGCCTTGAATCAGGCAGAGAATATTACGGTCATTCTCATAACCCACTATATGGAAGAGGTGATTTATGCTGATAAAGTCATTGTTATGGATCAGGGGCAGGTTGCCATGGAAGGGACTCCAAAGGAAATCTTCGGACAGGTGGAAAGACTAAAAGAACTCAGGCTGGATGTTCCTCAGGTAACGCTTTTGGCGCACCAGCTTAGAAAAAGCGGGATAAATCTGCCAAAGGGGATTTTGACTATCGAAGAGTTTGTAGAGGAACTGCAAAAAATTGCATTGCAGATATTATAAATTAGCAATGACTAACTAAGTGGGAGAATGCCATGTCAATAATCGTAGATCATGTAAGCTGTGTTTTTGATGGAGATACAAACATGCCCGTAAAGGCATTAAAGGATATCAATCTTGTAATCAATGAGGGAGAATTTATAGGGCTTATTGGTCATACCGGCTCTGGGAAATCCACTTTAGTGCAGCACCTGAACGGACTGCTTAAGGCAATGGAAGGTACCATTTATTTTAACGGAGAGGATATTTACGATAAGGATTTCGATAAGAAAAAGCTAAGAAGCAAGGTGGGGCTTGTGTTTCAATATCCGGAGCATCAGTTGTTTGAAATGGATGTTTTTTCGGACGTATGTTTTGGACCTAAAAATCTGGGGCTTTCCAAAAAGGAAATAGAGCTTCGGGCATATAAGGCATTGAAGCAGGTGGGTATTTCAGATGAATATTTTTATCAGTCGCCTTTTGCTTTGTCAGGAGGACAGAAAAGGCGGGCTGCCATAGCAGGTGTGCTTGCCATGGAGCCGGAAGTGCTGATTTTAGATGAGCCTACTGCCGGACTGGATCCAAAGGGCAGGGATGAAATACTGACTATGATTAAGAAGCTGCAGACAGAAACGGGAATAACCGTCATACTGGTTTCCCACAGCATGGAGGATGTGGCGGAATATGTAGACCGTATTGTGGTAATGAATCAGGGAGAAATCCTGTACGATGCAGAACCAAAAGAGGTGTTTGCCCATTACAGGGAATTGGAGGCAATCGGGCTGGCAGCTCCGGCAGTCACCTATATTATGGAAAAGTGCCGGGAAGCGGGATTTTCCGTAGATACCAGTGTTACAACTGTTTTAGAGGCAAAAAATGAGATTTTAAAATTATTTCATATATAACATGAGGAATGCTTTTATAAATAAAGGGAAACGAAATAGCAATTAAGTAATTATATTTCAGTAAAGGTACAGGCAATGTTAAGAGACATTACATTAGGACAATATTATCAGACAGATTCCGTAATCCATCGCATGGACCCAAGGATAAAGCTTGTGGGCACCATGGTGTATATGATTTCCCTATTTCTGTACAAAAATATTATGGCATATCTGCTTGCCTTTCTTTTTTTAGTAATCGTCATAAGGGTTTCCAAAGTGCCCTTTCGGTTTATGGTCAAAGGATTGAAGGCAGTTCTGTTTTTGCTACTGATTACGTCGGTGTTCAATCTGTTTTTAACAAAGGGAGAGCCTCTTGTTTCCATATGGAAACTGACGATTACAAAGGAAGGACTTGTGAATGCTGTTTATATTGTAATCAGGCTTGCATTTTTAATAATCGGCTCTTCCCTGATGACATTGACTACGACACCTAACCAACTGACGGATGGATTGGAAAAAATACTGGGACCGTTAAAAGCTATTAAAGTGCCAGTTCATGAGGTGGCAATGATGATGTCCATAGCTCTTCGTTTTATTCCTATCTTAATGGAAGAAACGGATAAAATTATGAAGGCGCAAATGGCAAGAGGAGCGGACTTTGAAGGCGGAAAGCTGTTGGATAGGGCAAAGGCAATGGTTCCCCTGTTAGTGCCTTTAATCATATCTGCATTCCGAAGGGCAAATGACCTTGCCATGGCAATGGAAGCAAGATGTTATCAGGGAGGAGAAGGGCGCACTAAAATGAAGCCGCTTCGGTATAAGCGGATTGATTATATGGCATATGGGGCGATTGCCTTGTATTTGCTGGCAGTGATTTTGTTAGGCAGATGGTTCCCCTTGAACCTGTTTTCATAGGAGTGATAAAGCAGCAGGGGGAAGCAGTATAGGGCACAACTTATCAAGAAATAGAAAATAAGGGAAGAAACAGATGAAGCGTATTATGCTTACCGTTGCTTATGACGGTACTAATTACTGTGGATGGCAGATACAGCCAAATGGCAATACTATTGAAGCAGAATTAAATAGACACTTATCGGAACTTTTAAAAGAAGAAATTCAGGTAAGCGGCGCCAGCAGGACTGATACAGGTGTCCATGCACTTTGCAATCTGGCAGTATTTGATACGAAAGCAAGAATGCAGGGAGAAAAAATATCCTATGCCTTGAATCAGAGGCTGCCGGAGGATATCCGGATTCAGGATTCAAAAGAAGTGGAGCCTGACTTTCATCCAAGATATGTAAAAACGAGAAAAACATATGAATATAAGATTTATAACAGCCGGTTTCCCAATCCTGTGGAGCGGCTTTATGCTCATTTTACTTATGTACCGCTGGATGTGGAAAGAATGAAGCAGGCAGCGGCATTTTTTGTGGGCGAGCATGATTTTAGAAGCTTTTGTGCAAAAGGAGCACAGGTGGAAACAACGGTACGGACTATTTATGAATGTACGGTAGAAAAAAGAGGACACATGATTTCTATCCGAATAACCGGCAGCGGTTTCCTTTATAACATGGTTAGAATCATTGCAGGAACCTTAATGGAAATAGGCATGGGAAAGAGAGAGGCAGAGGAGATTCCCTGTATATTGGAAAAGAAGGACCGCAGGGCGGCAGGTCCAACAGCGCCGGCAAAAGGGCTGACATTGATTGGTTATGAATTTGAATAAATTACGATTAGGTCAAAGAAAATTAGTAACAGTTCAGCCCACAGGTACAGAGCGTGTTTCCCATGGAGCATGTTTTCTGCGTCGCCACGCTCTCACTCTATAAAAACGCAACAGTGCTAAGCTCGAAAATACCTCGCTAAGCGCTGGCG